>DATKJP010000031.1:0-4630 GCA_035543635.1 Casimicrobiaceae bacterium | reverse complement strand
CGAGCGAGGTCGTCAGGGGCCCGGGCGTGAGGAGAATCGGATCGCGCGTGAAGTTCACTGGAGTAAACGAGCTTCCCGGGCTCGCGCGGCCATTGCCCGCGAGCCCTGCGTCAAAATCACAAAGTCGTATGGTATTCGAGAAACTGGATGGATGAAAATCGGCGATACACGCCCGGCGATTTCTTCGGCGAGGACTCAAACACGCAATGGACGACCACGATCCCCCGTCCCCTCCGAATAGTCTTTTCTGGCGCTTATCCCGCTCTTACTGAAGAAAATCGACGGGTTCATCCCGGCGATTTTCATCGATCTAGGCTTCTCGAGCCCGTCTCCTTGTGATTCTTCCGCTGGGCGCGCGGCGGTTCGCTCGCGAGCCCAGGAAATTCGTCTATCCCTAACCCCGCCATGCCTGCGTACGTCTTAGCAGCACGCGCGTGAGCAAAGCGTAAGCGAGACATACCAGCGTCGAAGTCGCGACGATCAGCGTCGCCATCGCGGCGGCAGGCCCGATCTCGCCCGCTTCGTCGAGGTTCACGATGGCGACCGACGCGAGTTTCGTGTCCGGCGAGTACAGAAAGATCACTGCCGACAGCGTGACCATCGAGTTGATGAACAGGTAACGCGCGATGTCGAGGATCGCCGGCAGGCACACCGGTACCGTCACACGGGCGAACGTCTTGTAGAACGGCACCTTGAGCGATGCGGACACAGCCTCGAACTCGTTGTCGAGCGACTTGAGCGCCGTGACGGCGGTCAGATGGCTCGACGTATAGTAGTGGATGATCGTCGAGAGGACGAGGATCGTCATCGTTCCGTACAGGAAGTGCAGCGGATTCGCCGGGGCGTTGAAGAAGAAGATGTAGCCCAGGCCGAGCACCATCCCTGGCACCGCCATCGGAATCGCGGCCAGCAGCCGCATCAGCGCGCGCACCCCGCCCATGCCACGCGTCTTCTCGATCAGATACGCGGTGCCGAAGATCAGGAGCGTGCCGAACAGCGCGGTCAGGAATCCGAGCTTCAGGCTGTTGAAATAGGATTCGATCACCCCGCCGTCGATCAGTCCGAAGACGTAATGCCGCAGGCTGAACGAGAGATCGTACGGCCACAGCTTGATGAACGATGTGTAGACCGCCATGCCCAGCACCGCAAGCATCATGATGCAGACCACCGTGCAGTAAGCGAACATCGCGGTGTCGAACGCCGGCGCGCGCTTCGGCACGTACGGGACCGCGCGCGAGGAGAAGTGCGCGTGCTGCTGCCCCTGCATGCGCCAGTCGACGACGAACGCGAGTACCACAGGGAGAAGCAGCACGAGGCCGACCACGGCGCCGCGATTGAAGTTCTGCTGCCCGATCACTTGCTGGTAGATATCGATCGCGAGCACGTGGAAGTTGCCGCCGATCACCTTGGGGATGCCGAAGTCGCTCACGGTGTACGAGAACACAACCATCGCCGCGCTGACCAGGCCGTAGCGCGCCGCTGGCAGCGTGATGGTGAAGAACTTGCGCAGTGTCGACGTTCGCAGCGACGTGGCGGCCTCGTACAGACGGCCGTCGGCCAGAAGCAGCGCCGTGAGGACGATCATCAGCGCGTGTGGAAAGATCGCGTAGACCGCGCTGATGATGATGCCGATCGGGCCGTATACGGAGTGCCCGAACATGAGCCCCTTGAGCGCACCCTGGTTGCCGAACCACTGAATGAACGAGATCGCGGCGAGCATCGACGGCGCGAGGATCGGTGTCAGCGCGATCAGCCGGAACAATCCCTTCCACGGCATCGCGCTGCGGGTGAGCGCGTAGGCAAATGCGAAGGCGAGCGGCACCGTGATCAGCGTGACGGCGAGTGCCACGAGCACCGTGTTGATGGCCGAATCGATGAGCGCTGGCGATTGCAGGTATTCGCGAAACTGCGCGAGACCGACGAACGCTCCGCCCTTGTCCTGGACGCTCTTGATCAGGATCAAGAGCAAAGGCGCGAGCAGGAACGCGACCAGGAACGCGCATGCTGCCAGCAGGAGGGCTTGCGCGAGCCGCGCCTCGCTGTCCGCTGCCGGACGCGCGCTCGCAGGCGCCGTGACGGTTGCGGGAATCGATGCCACGCGACGACTTCAGTTGAGGAGCCGCAGGCAGTCGGGAGGCAGCCCCACGCGGAGCGACGTCCCTTCGGCGATGCGCATCTCGTCGAGGCTGTGGCGCGAGACGTTGACCACCAGCGGCTGCTCCGGCGCGTCGGCGAGTTTCATCGTCAGCATGCAAAACGCGCCCAGGAACTCGACCTTTTGCACTTCGCCGCGCGTCGCGTTGACGTTTCCTTCGGCGGCGCCGTCGATGACCACATCCTCGGGGCGGAGATAGAGCTTGACCTTCGTTCCAGACTCCACGCGCTGCTGCTCCGCACCGCAGTCGAGCACCAGCGCCCCGACCCGAAAGTGTCCGACGCCTTCGGCGATCGCGGAGATCACGTTCACTTTTCCGACAAAATCCGCGACGAACGCCGAGGCGGGTTGGCGATAGATCTCCTGCGGCGTGCCCGCCTGCTCGATGCGCCCCGCATTCATCACGACGACGCGATCCGCCATCGAGAGCGCTTCTTCCTGGTCGTGCGTCACCATGATCGTCGTCACGCCAAGGCGGCGTTGCAGCGCGCGAATCTCCCCGCGCAGCCGCACGCGCTCCAGTGCGTCGAGCGCGGAGAGCGGTTCGTCCAGCAGCAGCAACCCGGGCGAGGTGGCCAATGCGCGAGCGAGGGCGATCCGCTGCTGCTGGCCGCCCGACAGCTGGCCGGGATACTTGGCGCCGGCGTCGGGCAATCCGACCAGCTTCAGCAGCTCGGCGACACGCGCCTTGATCCGGTCACGCTCCGCGCGCCGGTTGACGAGGCCGTACGCAACGTTGTCGAAGATCGTCAGGTTCGGAAACAGCGCGTACGACTGGAAGACGATCCCGTAGTCCCGCTTGTTGGCCGGGAGCCGCGAGATGTCGCGCCCCGCCTGGACCAGCCGTCCTTCGTCCTGCGTCTCCAGGCCGGCGATGATCCGCAGCAGCGTCGTCTTGCCGCAACCAGACGGACCGAGAAACGTGACCAGGCTGCCACGCTCTACCGCCAGCGACACACCGGCGAGCGCGGTGAAGACGCCGAAGCGCTTGACGACGCTCGCGAGCTCCAAGTACGCCGCCTCGGGCGATGCGTTGTGTCCGGCGAGCCCAGCCTCGCTCATCGGTCCCCGCTACGAACCGTTGCCGACGTTGACGACGCGCACGCCAAGCGGCGCGCGCGTCGTCGCCCTCATCGCTACTTGGGAAGCGACTTGCCGTTGTACCGCTTCGTCCACTCGGCGAGGATCTTGTCGCGGTTCTTCGCTTCCCAGTCGAAATCGTTCTTGATCAGCCATTTCTCGTAGTCCGCCGGAATGAACTCGAGCTGCTTGGACATGCCCGGCATCGCGACGACCGCAAAGTTGTTCGCGAACAGGCTCATCGCTTCCGGAGTGGCGAGCCAGTCCATCAGCTTCTTCGCGGCGTCGAGCTTTTTCGTGCCCTTCATGATGCCGCTCGCTTCCAGGTCCCAGCCCAAGCCCTCCTTCGGGAACACGATGTCGACCGGCGCGCCGGACTTTTTGGTCGCCATCGCGCGGTACTCGAAGGAGATGCCGATCGGAAACTCGCCCGCACCGGCCATCCGGCAAGGCTGCGAGCCCGAATGCGTGTAGACGCCGATGTTCTCGTGCAGCGCATCCATGAACTGCCACGCCTTCGCATCACCCCACATCTGGATCCAGCCCGCGACGTCGAGGAAGCCCGTCCCCGACGATGCCGGATTCGGCATCACGATCTTGCCCTTGTAGACGGGCTTCGTGAGGTCCTGCCAGCTCTCGGGTTTCGGCAGCCCCTGCTTTTGCGCCTCGACGGTGTTGAAGCAGACGGCGGCGCCGTAGATGTCCATGCCGACCCAGCGCGGCGGATTCTGCGTATCGCGATACGTCGCCGGTATCTTGTCGAGCCCCTTGGGTGCATAGGGCTCGAGCATCCCCTCGTTCGCGAACACCGCCATGCTCGACGCGGACGTGCCGATCACGATGTCCGCCTGCGGATTCGCCTTCTCCGCGAGCAGCTTGGCCGTGATCACGCCGGTCGAATCGCGCGTGAACTTGAGCTCGATGTCGGGATACGACTTGTTGAAAGCGGACTCGTAGGCCTTGATCTGATCCGTTTCGAGGGCCGTGTACACCGACAGCTGCGTCTTTTGCGCGGCGGCCCATGGCGCGGCGAGCGCCAGAGCGGCGCCAGCACAAAGGCCCGCGACCAGCGAAGCTTGATGCGATTTCATGCGGTGCTCCCTTTTAGCGACGAGTGGATGAACCGGCCTCGAAACATTCCCCGAAGGCCGCGGAATCGAAATTTCGGATGCTACGCGCGTTCGTCTTATGGCGGCAATGTTGCGCCGGCATCCTCGATCCGCGCCCGCGCTGCGCCGCGCGCCGGATGCCGCTTTGCCCGTGATCTTGATCGCGGTCGATTGCAGATTGTTGACAATCTACACAATATGGCCTTCAATGTCCGCTGCCCTGCCCTGCTTCCCGCAGGTTGCCCAGGCCCGACGCCATGCCCGACCCCGCGCACGCTCCGGCGCC
>DATKJP010000030.1:0-31930 GCA_035543635.1 Casimicrobiaceae bacterium | reverse complement strand
AGCGGAGGCACGGTACAGATACGCCGAGCGCTGCTCTTCGCTCCAGCTCTCGAGCGGATTGCTCAACGGGCCTCCTCGTTCGCGCCATGCGTGGCTGCCGTTGCGTGTCGGCCCGCCGCGATTCGCGCGCGGTCGCGCCCTTCGGGCCTCGCTTCGCGCCGCGCGCTCATCGCTTCCCGTCCTCGAGCGCGGCGTCGATGCGCGCGAGGACCTCGGCGGAGAGCTTCGGCACCACCTCGATCGCTTTCATGTTTTCGGTCACCTGCGCCGCGCGCGTCGCGCCGGTGATCACCGTGCTCACGTTCGGGTTGCGCGCGCACCACGCGAGCGCGAGCTGCGCCGGCGTGCACTCGAGCTCGCGCGCGATTGGCACGAGCTTGCGCACCTTGGCGATCTTGGCCGGGTCGACGATGCGCTCGGCGAGCCACTCGTAACCTTTTACGGTAGCCCGCGATCCGGGCGGCACGCCGTCGTTGTATTTGCCGGTGAGAAGCCCCGAGGCGAGCGGGCTCCAAGTGGTGGTTCCCAATCCGATGTCGCGGTAAAGGCGAAGGTATTCTTTCTCGACGCGCTCGCGGCGAAAGAGGTTGTATTCGGGTTGTTCCATCACCGGCTTGGCCAGGTGCAGCTTGTCAGCAATCTGCCACGCCGTCATGATCTCGGCCGCGCTCCACTCCGAGGTTCCCCAGTAGAGCGCCTTGCCCGAGCGGATGATGTCGTGCATCGCCCACACCGTCTCCTCGATCGGCGTCTCCGGATCGGCGCGGTGGCAGAAGACGAGGTCGACGTAGTCGAGCTGCAAGCGCTCGAGCGAGCCGTCGATCGCCTGCATCAGGTACTTGCGATTGAGCGTGTTCTTTTCGTTCGGTCCGTCGTTGAGCCCCCAGAAGAACTTGGTCGAGACGAGGTAGGAGGAGCGCCGCCAGCCAAGCTTCTTCAGCACGCTGCCCATGATGACTTCGGATTGGCCGCGCGCGTACACCTCGGCGTTGTCGAAGAAATTGACGCCGGCCGCGTAGGCCGCTGTCATGCACTCGCGCGCGGCGTCCTCGGCCATCTGGTTGCCGTAGGTCACCCACGAGCCAAAGGAGAGCTCGCTCACCCGGAGGCCGGAGGAGCCCAATCGGCGGTAGTTCATGATGGCACGAGTTTACCGCATGGCAGCGCGCATTCGGTTCGCGGGACCTGTACAATGCGCCGCTCGCGGCGGGCAGCGCCGGCGAACGAACCACTCCCGCGGAGCCTTGATGCCTCGAAGCAAGCGTCCCTTAAGCGTCGAAGATCTCTGGGCGATCAAGCGCATCGGTCCACCGACGCTCTCGCCCGATGGCCGTCTCGCCTGCGCTGCGGTCACCGCCTACGACATGGAAAAGAACGAGGGCCGGACCGAGCTGTGGCTCTTTCCCACCGATGGCGGCCGCGCGAAGCGCCTGACCTCGGGCGACAAGGACAGCGAACCCACCTGGTCGCCCGACGGCAAATGGATCGCCTTCGCGGCGAAGCGCAAGGATGACGAGGAACCGCAGATCTATCTCATCGCGCCCGACGGCGGGGAAGCGCGACGGCTCACTTCGGTGGCGAACGGGGCGGCAGGTTTGCGCTGGTTTCCGGACAGCAAGCGCATCGCCTTCATCTGCTGGGTCTGGCCGGAGCTGGCAACCGAAAAGGCGCAGGCCAAACGCAAGAAGGAGCGAAAGGAGGCGAAGGTCAAGGCGTACGTCAGCGATCGCGCCGAGTATCGCTTCTGGGACAAGTGGCTCACCGACGGGCGCGCGCCGCACATACTCGCCGCTGATGTCGCGACCGGCCGCGCGCGCGATCTTCTCGCCGGCACAGGATTCGCGCTCCAGCCGTGGGAACCGAACGCCGAGCTTTACGACATCAGCCCTGATGGACGCGAGATCGCGCTCACGGTGGATCTCGCGCCCGAGCCGGCGATGATGAACGAGACCGACATCGTAGTGGTGAGCGTCGCCACGGGCCGCCATCGCACGCTCACTGCGCAAAGCGGACTCCAGGATTCCTCGCCGCGTTATTCGCCCGACGGCCGTTACCTGGCGTGGAACGCCTACAACGTGAAGCGCGCCTTCAACGATCAGGGACGATTGATCCTGCGCGAGCGAAGAAGCGGCCGCACGCGCCGGCTCGCGCCGCGGCTCGACCGCGCGACCACCAAGCTCGACTGGGCGAAGGATGGCAAGGGTATCTATTTTCTGCTGGAGGATCGTGGTCGACACGGTTTGTATCGCCTCGGTTTGCAGGATTCACTGCCTACATCTGTCGCACCGAGCGGAACGATCAGCGGCTTCGCGCAGTCGCGCGACGGGAAGCGCATCGTCTTCGACCGCGCCACGCTCTCGCATCCGGCGGCGCTCTTCGCGATCGGCTCCGACGGGAAGGGTGAGCGCGCGATCGAGTCGCTCAACCGCACGCTCCTTGCGCGGGCCCAGCTTGGAACGGTGCGCGAGTTCACGGTGAAGGGCTGGCGCGGCCACCCGGTGCAGGTCTGGGTCGTCTATCCGCCGCGCTTCGATCCGACGAAGAAGTGGCCGCTGCTGCATTCGATTCACGGGGGACCGCACGCGGCACACGTCGATGGATGGCACTTTCGCTGGAACTTGCAGGTCTTCGCCGGACAGGGCTATGTCGTCGCCGGCGTCAACTACCATGGCTCGTCGGGTTTCGGGCAGGCGTGGCTGGAGACGATCACTGGAGACTATGGCACGCGCGAGTACGCCGACACCGAGGCCGCGACCGACTATCTGTTGCGCCAGGGCTACGTCGATCGCGACCGGCTCGCGGCGAGCGGCGGCAGCTATGGCGGCTACATGGTCGCGTACATGAACGGACATACCGATCGCTACAAGACCTACGTTTGCCACGCCGGTTGCTATGACTGGGTCAGCATGATGGCCACCGATGCTTACAGCTTCTTCGCCAAGGAGCTGGGAGCGTTTCACTGGGACAATCCGGCGCGGGTGATGAAACAGTCGCCGCACCACTACGCGCGGCGGATGAAGACGCCCACGCTCGTCATTCACGGCGAGCTGGACTATCGCGTCCCGGCGACGCAGGCGCTGCAGTACTACAACACGCTGCGCGCGCGAAAGGTCCCGGCGCGGCTCATCTACTTCCCCGACGAGAATCACTGGATATTGAAGCCGCAGAACTCCCGCCTCTGGTACCGCGAATTCTTCGGCTGGGTGAAGCGCTACGTTCCCGCCGGGGCGCGGGCACGGCGATAGATCTTTGCGCCGCGCTTGCCGCTACATTTTGGCGTGCGACTTCTCGTATTTTTCCTGGCAGGCGATGCAGCGTAAGGCGGTGGGATTGGCGTTGAGCCGCGGCCAGCCCACGGGCTCGCCGCAATCCCGGCACGTGCCGTAGCTGCCCTCGGCGATGCTGGTGAGCGCGGCGTCCACCTCGTGCAGCTCGGCCGTATCGCGGGTGACCATCGCGACGTCCAGATCGCTCAGGATGTCGGCGAGCACCCAGTCCTCGGTCGCGGCGAGCGCATCGCGCAGGCTGGTGGCCCGCGGGTCATCGCTCTGCGCGAGCTGCTCGGCAACCTCGGCGAGCAGAACCTGCCGGCGTTCCGCCAGTCGCTGACGCAGGATCTCGATCTCTTCAGCCGTCAGGGGTTTCATCGACGATGACCTCCGAATTGAACATGTGCACGCCGGACCTTGGCTCGGCGGCGTTGCAATTGCACTGCTGTGGGGACCGCCGGGAACCCGATGAGTTGCCCGGCTCTTCAGCGGATGCGCTTGGCGGGATATTCTTCGTCGATGTTGTCGCGGAAAAAGCTCCACGGCGACGACGCTCCGACGAAGCGTCGCCAGGTATCCGCGCTGACCCCGGTGTATTCGAAGGTACCCGCGGTCAGCTCGACCACCAGCTTGCGGTTTTGCTCGTCGTAACCAGCGGCGCGCAGATTACCGCCCGAAAGCCGCTTCATTTCCATTGCTCGTCGCTAATCCGCCGCGCTCGCGTCGTACGCGTCGGCTACGCAGCACCCTTGGCAGCCGCGGTAGCGGCCACCTTCGCCTTTTTTTTCTTGTGCGGCCGCTTCTTGCCGTAGCTGTGGTTGAAGATCTTGCCGCGCCGGCCGCGCACGTCGCCCTTGCCCATCACCCTTGCTCCGCTGGAAGGATTTCCGAATGCTAGGATTATAGCGCGGCGGTCGTCTGCGGGCGCCGAAGGAAGCCGATGAGGACATCGTGAGATTCGCATACGCCTTTGCCGCCGCGCTCGCCGCCGTGAGCTTCAGCGCGGGCGCCGCCGACTCGGCCAAGGTGTTGCGCACCGCGTTCCAGATCGCCGAGTCGAGCTTCGACCCGGTGCTCGCCTGGGACGCGGCCTCCAACTCGGTCGTCGAGCATATCTCCGAGTCGATGCTCGAGTACGAATATCTCGCGCGTCCCGTCAAGCTCGCGCCGCTCACGCTGGAGCGCATGCCTGAGGTCTCCAACAACGGCGCGACCTATCTTTGCCGCGTCCGCAAAGGCATCTTCTTTGCCGCGGATCCCGCTTTCAAGGGCAAGCCGCGCGAGCTCACGGCCGGCGACTACGCGTATTCGATGAAACGGCTGCTCGATCCGGCGCTCAAATCGCCCTGGACCTGGCTCATGGAAGGCAAGCTCGTCGGCGGCGACGAGCTGCTGGCCGCGGCAAAGAAAACCGGCAAGCTCGACTACGACGCCCCAGTCGCGGGGCTCGAAATCGTCGATCGCTACACGCTGCGCATTCGTCTCAAGCAGCCCGACTATACGTTTCTCTACGTGCTGGCGATGCCCGCAACAGCTGCCGTGGCGCGTGAAGTGATCGAGGCCTACGGCATCGACTCCGGAGCGCACCCGGTCGGAACCGGACCTTACCTCCTTCGCGAATACCAGCGCAGCCACCGCATCGTGCTCGAGGCGAATCCCGGCTATCGCAAGGTGGTTTTTGACGAAGCGATACCCGCGAACGCCGACGATGCGGCGATCGCGCGCTCGCTCAAGGGCAAGCAGCTTCCTCTTATCGGGCGCATCGAGATCGCGATCATCGAGGAGGACCAGCCGCGCTGGCTCGCCTTTCTCAAGCGCGAGCTCGATTACCTGCAGCCGTTCCCGCGCGATTTTCTGGGCGAGTTGCTCGACAAAGGCAAGCTTCGGCCAGAGCTCGCGGCCAAGGGCATCCGCCACGAGCTGCTGCTGCGCCCGAACGCCTGGTGGGAGTACTTCAACATGGAGGACCCGGTGGTCGGAGGCTACACGCCGGAGAAGATCGCGCTGCGGCGCGCGATCAGCATGAGTTTCAATGTGGAAGAGTTCATCCGAGTCATCTACCACGGCCGCGCGGTCCCCGCGCAGGGTCCTGTTCCTCCGGACATCGCCGGTTACGATCCCGCGCACAAGACTCAGGCGCAGGTCTACGATCCGGCCGCAGCGCGGGCGTTGCTCGATCGCTTCGGCTACAAGGATCGCGACGGGGACGGGTATCGCGAGCTACCCGACGGCAAGCCACTCGTGATCGAGCGCTGGTCGACGCCGAGCCTTCGCGACAAGGAGCTCGACGAGCTGTGGCGCAAGAACATGGACGCGATCGGCATCCGCATGGTGTTCAAGAAAGACAAACTACCGGAGATCCGCAAGATGGCGCGCCTGGGCAAGATCCAGACGCGGACCGACGGCTGGAACGCCGATTACCCCGACGCCGACAACTTCATGCAGAACCTCTACGGCGGGAACATCGGGCAGTCGAACGACTCGCGCTTCAACTTGCCCGAGTTCAATCAGCTCTACGAGCAGACGCGCAAGCTTCCGGATTCGCCCGAGCGCACGAAGCTCTACGACCGCATGACCGATCTCGTCGTCGCCTACGCGCCCTGGAAGCTCACCCATCACTTGCTGGAGGATCACGTCATCCAGCCGTGGGTCGTCGGGTACAAGCCGCACCCGATCCGCAGCGACATCTGGAAATACCTCGACATCGACCTGGACCGGCGGCGATTACAATAGGGGCTTCCGGAGGAAAGATCATGAGCAAACCGATCTGGCACGGCGTCTACCCCGCGCTCACCACGAAGTTCAAGCCCGACTATCGCCTCGACGTCGCGGCGATGGAGAAGCATTTCGCCTGGCAGATCGAGAGTGGTGTCGACGGGCTGATCGTCTGCGGCTCGCTCGGCGAGAATTCGGTCCTTTCGGGCGAGGAGAAGCTGGAAGTGCTGCGCATCGCGGTGCGCGTGTCCCGCGGTCGCGTGCCGGTGCTCGCGACCATCGCGGAAGGCAGCACGGCCGAGGGCATCACGCTCTGCGAGCGCTCCGCGCGCGAAGGCGCGGACGGATTCATGGTGCTGCCCGGCATGCGCTACGTGTCCGATCGGCGCGAGACGATCGCTCATTACCGCGCGATTGCAAGGGCGAGCGCGAAGCCGATCATGGTCTACAACAATCCGATCGCCTACGGCGTCGACGTGACCCCGGAAATGTTCGAGGAGCTGGCCGGCGAACCATCCATCGTGGCGATAAAGGAATCGTCCGACAACGTGCGCAGGGTCACCGACATCATTGCCCGCACCGGAGAACGCTACGCCATCTTCTGCGGCGTGGACGATCTGGCGATGGAAGCGATGCTGATGGGCGCTTGCGGCTGGGTCGCGGGCCTGGTCGATGCCTTTCCGCGCGAAACGGTGGCGATCGCGAGGCTCATCGGCGATGGCCGCGTCGACGAGGCGCGCAGGATCTATCGCTGGTTCTCGCCGCTCCTGCATCTCGACGTGTCGCGCAAGCTGGTGCAGAACGTCAAGCTCGTCGAAGCGATCGTCGGCGTCGGAACCGAGACCGTGCGCCCGCCGCGCCTTCCCCTCGCGGGCGACGAGCGCGCTTCGGTGATCGCGCTGGTCGAGCAGGCACTGAAGACGCGTCCGGTGCTGCCGGCGCTCGAGTTCGCCTGACCGGCGCGATTTTCGTGACCCGCCGGATCGCGATTCTCGATTCGCATACTGCGGGAGAGCCAACCCGGCTCGTGCTCGAGGGCGGACCCGACCTCGGCACCGGCACGCTCGCGCAGCGGCTCGCGACCTTTCGCGAGAAGCACGACCGCTGGCGCCGCGCGATCGTGAACGAGCCGCGTGGCTCCGACGCGATCGTCGGCGCGCTGCTTTGCGCCCCGTCCGATCCAAGCTGCGAGATCGGCGTCATCTTCTTCAACAACGTCGGCTACATCGGGATGTGCGGGCACGGCACGATCGGGGTGGTCGCTTCGCTCGCGCATCTCGGCCGCATCCGTCCCGGCAGGCATCGCATCGAGACGCCGGTGGGCATTGTGACCGCGGAGCTCACCGACTCAGGCGAAGTGGTCGTCGCCAACGTCTCGAGTCATCGTGCGAGCAAGGATGTCGCGATCGAGGTGCCCGGTATCGGGCGCGTGCACGGCGACGTCGCTTGGGGCGGCAACTGGTTCTTCCTGGTCGAGCAACACGAGCTCGACATTAATCTCGCCAATCTCGGCGCACTCACGAGCTACGCGACCCGCGTGCGTGCCGCACTCGCCCGCGCTGGCGTGCGAGGCGACAACGGCGCCGAGGTCGATCACGTCGAGCTCCTTTCTGCGGCGGACCCGGCGGAAGCGGACGCGCGCAACTTCGTGCTCTGCCCCGGCAACGCGTACGATCGCTCGCCGTGTGGAACCGGCACGAGCGCGAAGATGGCCTGCCTCTTCGCCGACGGGAAGCTCCGCGAGGGCGGGCCGTGGCGACAACAGGGCATTCTCGGCAGCGTTTTTCGCGGCCATGTCGAAGTCCGCGACGGCCGCATCTTTCCGTTCATCCGCGGCGCGGCGCACGTCACTGCCGAGGGCTCACTCTTGATCGACGAGCGCGATCCGTTCGCCTGGGGCATCGCTTAAGTGGCAAGCGAAACCTACGACGTAATGGTCGTAGGAGGGGGCATTATCGGCGCGGCTTGCGCGCTGGCGCTTCGCCGCGACGGCTCGAGCGTGCTTCTCGTCGATCGGGGCGAGCCGGAACGTGCAGCGTCATGGGGTAACGCGGGGCATTTCGCTTACGAGCAGATCTTCCCGCTGGCCACACCGGCGTTGTGGGCGCAACTGCCGCAACTTTTCTTCTCGAGGCAGAGCCCGCTCAGAATCCCGCCTAGAAATTTTCGAAGCCTTGCGCCGTGGCTCGCGCGCTTCGCGTGGAACACGCGAGGATCGCAATTCCGGCGCGCTACGGGTGCGCTCGCTCAGCTGCTCGCGGCTGCACCCGAAGCGTGGCGGCGACTGGCGGAATTGGCGGGGCTGCAAGCGCTGATCAAATCGAGCCCGGTTCTCGTCGTGGCACTCGACGCCGCGGCGCTCGCTGCGAAACGATCGGTGATGGGAGCTCTTCGCCAACAGGGCATCGACAACGAAGAGCTCGGCCCCGAGGCAGCGCGCGCGGTCGAGCCGATGCTTCGCTCCGACGTCGCGGGAGCGTTCGTCTATCCTCGTGCGCATTTCTGCGTCGATCCCGCGGCGCTCGCCGCAGGCGTGCGCGACGCGTACCGCGCGGCAGGCGGAGCGGTGGTCGATGACCGCATCGGTGCAATCCAGACGACTGCGGATGGCGTGGTCGGCGCGGGCAGCGCGAGAAGCTGGACCGCGCGCCAGTGCGTGCTCGCGGCCGGCATCGGCTCACGCGAGCTTCTGCGCGGACTGTCGGTCAGGGTTCCGCTCGCCGCCGAGCGGGGCTATCACCTGATGATTCCATACCTCGAAGGCGCGCCGAGAGTGCGGGTGCCGATCATCGGCGCGCAACCCCAATTCGTCATTACGCCGATGGCGAAGGGATTGCGGTTGGCCGGAACGGTCGAGCTTGCGCTCGACGATGCGCATCCCGACTGGCGGCGCGCGACGATGATGAAGGAATTTGCCGAGCGCATCATCGGACCACTCGATGCCGCCGGTGCGACGAAGTGGATGGGCTGCCGCCCGAGCCTGCCCGACTCGCTGCCCGTGATCGGGCGCATACCCGCTGCGCCCTCGATCGTCGGCGCGTTCGGTCATCAGCACCTGGGCTTGACGCTCTCCGCGATCACCGCGGAGCTCGTCGCCGCAATCGTGCGCAACCGGCCGCCGCCGCTCGATATCGCTCCGTACGCGATATCGCGTTTCTGAGATTCTCGGGGGCTACTGTTTTGGCAGGGAGTAAGGCACGCACTCGGAGAGTGGGGCCTGGACCGCCGTCCGGTGGTCGATGAGCGTGAATTCGGTGTCCTTGCCGCGCAGCTCGAGGTCGCCGTTGCTGTATCGCAACGCCTCCACGCTCTGCACCTGATACAGGACAATCCGGTCACCTCCGGGCATCAGCATGCGCGCTTCGCCGATGTCGAAGCGGATCACCAGGCGCTCGCCCTGGAGATGGCAGACGATGGTGTTCTTCGCCGCCTCCTGCTCTTCCTTGCTCGCCTTGTCCGCGCAGGCGGCAAGTGCGAGCGCCATGGCGGCGGCCACGCATCCTGGGCGAAAGCCCGTCACGGCTGCTTCTCGTCGCACAGCCGCGATGCCTGCATGCGCCCGCCTGACTGCGGCTTGAACACGAACTTGCACAGGTCGTACTGCTCCGCGGTCAACAGGGCGACGACCTGGCGCAGCTCATCGTCAGGCAATGTCGGCCGCCGGGAGAGAATTCGGCCGTAGTGCAGCGACGGCTCGCCGATCACGATGTAGTCGCGTCCGGCCGCAATCACGACCTGATTGCGCCCGAACGGATACCACCAGATGCCGAACTGATTGACGAAGGTGACCTTGAGCACCGCCGGCACCGCGGGATCGAGCGGCCGCGCACGCCCCTCCCCCTGCTGCACGCCGCCGTCCTCTCGAGTGCAACGGTTGCGCACGATCAGTGCACCGCCTTCCTCGGGCGTGTATTCGACCTTGGTGTCGCGCGCGCATTTCCCTCCGAAGAAGCCGGGGATTGACGCGATCTCGTACCACGCGCCGTGGTAGCGTGGGAGGTCGAATTCGGCGACCGGCGTGAGCGCAAGCGCGTCGACGCTCAACGCCGCGCCAAACAGAAGCAAAGCCCAGCGCATGAGTGCTCCTCGATTGTCGCGAGCTTAGCAATCGACGACGTTGACCGCCAGCCCGCCGAGCGATGTTTCCTTGTATTTCGCCATCATGTCGCGGCCGGTGTCATACATCGTCTTGATCACGGTGTCCAGCGCGACGCGATGCGTGCCGTCCCCCCGCAACGCCAGCGAGGCGGCATTGATAGCCTTCACTGCGCCCATCGCATTGCGCTCGATGCAGGGAATCTGCACCAATCCCGCCACCGGATCGCAACTCATGCCCAAATGATGCTCGATGCCGATCTCGGCTGCATTCTCGATCTGCGCATTGGTCCCGCCCAGGGCAGCAGTGAGTCCGGCGGCGGCCATCGAGCAGGCCACCCCGACCTCGCCCTGGCAGCCTACTTCGGCTCCGGACAGCGAAGCATTTCGCTTGCATAAGCCGCCGACCGCGGCGGCGGTCAGGAGGAACGCGACGATGCCGTCTTCGTTGCTCTCGGGGTGGTATTCGCGGTAGTAGCGGATGACCGCGGGGATGATCCCGGCTGCGCCGTTGGTCGGCGCGGTGACCACGCGCGAACCGGCCGCGTTTTCCTCGTTGACCGCGATCGCATAAACGCTGGCCCAGTCGGTCGCTTCGGTCGGATTCTTTTCCTTTGCTGCGCGCTTGGCGAGCAGCGCGTCATGCAGCCCTTTCGCGCGCCGGCGAACCTCGAGCCCGCCCGGCAGGGTGCCCTCGTGCGCCATGCCGCGATCTATGCTGTCATTCATCACGGCCCACAGGCCGAGAATGCCGCCGCGCACCTGCTCGGGACTGCGCAGCGCATGCTCGTTGACGCGCATCATCTCCGGGATGCGCTTTCTCGCGATCGCGCCATGCGCGAGCAGCTCCGCGGCGGTCGCGAAAGGGTAGGGCACGCGCAAGGCGTCGGCGGGAGCGCCGACCTGCTCCGCTTCGGCTTCATCAACCACGAATCCGCCACCGACGGAGAAGTAGATCTTGCGCGCGACCATCGTGGGCGTCGCATCGTAGGCGGTGAAGCGCATGCCGTTGCTGTGGAATGCGAGCGCTTTGTCGATGCGAAAGCGCAGGTGATCCTGCTCGACGAAGGTGATCGCGTGGCGGCCGTCGAGCATGAGCGAGCGCTCGGCGCGAATGCGGCGAACCTTGGGCTCGACCTGGTCGGGATCGATGCCGTCGGGCGTCTCGCCCGACAAGCCGAGCAGAATCGCGCGATCGGTTCCATGCCCGCGCCCCGTCAGCGCAAGCGACCCGTAAAGATCGACCACGACGTGGGCGATCTGATCGAGCTTGCCGTCGGCAGCGAGATCGTGCACGAAACGCCGCGCCGCGCGCATCGGTCCTACGGTGTGCGAACTGGACGGGCCGAGGCCGATCTTGAACAAATCGAACGTGCTGACGAACATCGGTGAGGCTGGCGGGTTGTGGGCTTCGCTCCGGCGGTCTAACGCCGTGTCGTTGCATCGGCATGCAACAGCCCCTGGCGGACCTGCAGGCGGTTTCGAGCCGCCGCCGATGGTAGACTAAGCTCGCAATGATACGCCGGGAAACACGGTGAAGCATCACGCAGATGTGTTGGGCCCCGCGATTCTAGCGATCGTGTGCTGCGTCGCGGCCGCCGCCACGCCGACGACCGATGCCGGCTGGCAGGCCTATCGCGGCGGGGATCACGCCGCGGCGCGGATGATCTTCCAGCAGGGCGCGGACAAGGGCGATCGATTGGCGGAGTTCAATCTCGCCATGATGCTGTTGCGCGGCGAAGGCGGCCGCACCGACCTCGACGGTGGGGTGCTTTGGCTGCGCAGGTCGGCCGAGGCCGGGTTGCCGCAGGCACAGTACAACCTAGGCTTGCTATACGAAAACGGCATCGGTGTAGGACGTTCGCTGACATCGGCGACCGAGTGGTGGCACAAGGCCGCGGATCAAGGACACACCGAGGCTCAGGTGGAGCTCGCCACGCAATACTTTCTCGGACGCGGCGCGCCCAAGGATTGGAAGCTCGCTGCGAAGTGGTACGAGGCCGCAGCGCAGAGCGGGCACGTCGGCGCCCAGTACATCATCGGAAGCTTCTACGAGCACGGCGACGGCGTGCCGCAGGACTTGCGAAAAGCACTCGACTGGTACGTCGCGGCGGCGAAACAGGGGGATGCGGGCGCGGCGGTTCAGGCGAAGGACGTCGCGCGCCGCCTGAGCGAAGGCGCCAAGTAGACCCGTATCATCCCTTTGCGCGGCCCGAGCGCCGCGCAAAGCGCATGCGATCCGGATAGGAGAGCACCTCGGGCAGCTCGCCACCTGACAGTCTTTCCTGGACTGCCTTCCACCAGTCCGCGTCGAGGAGATCGGCGTGGCAGGCCATGAAGTCCGTGCGCACGCCGTGGTCTGTCAACAGAAAAGTTCCGAACTCCTCCGGGAAGATGTCGGTGGGCCCGACCGGGTACCACACCTCGTTCGACATCTCGTCGTGATTCGGTGGTGGTGGAGGAATGCGCTTGAAGCGGCAGTCGGTGATGTATTCGATCTCGTCATAGTCGTAGAAGACGATCCGCCCGAAGCGGGTAACGCCGAAATTCTTGAACAGCAGATCGCCGGCGAAGATATTGACGGCGGCGAGCTGCTTCAGTGCGTCGCCGTAGTCGCGGATAGTGCGCGCGCGCTGATCGGGTGTCGCCGTCTCGAGAAAGAGGTTGAGCGGAGTGACGCGCCGCTCGATGTACACGTGGCGAACGATGATCATCTCGCCGTCCTCCTCGAGCGCCGACGGGGCGACTGCCTCGAGCTCCTCGATCAGCTCCGGCGTGCAGCGGGCCCGCGGGATCGCCACATCGGAATACTCGAGCGTGTCCGCCATGCGACCGACGCGGTCGTGGTGCTTCACGAGAAAGTATTTCGCCTTCACTGACTCCGGCGTGGTGTCCTTCGACGGGGCGATCTTGTCGCGGATCACCTTGAACACATACGGGAACGACGGCAGCGTGAACACCGTCATTACCAGGCCCTTGATCCCGGGCGCGACAATGAAGTCGTCAGTCGAGTGCTTGAGGTGGTGCAGGAAGTCGCGGAAGAAGAGCGTCTTGCCTTGCTTCTGCAGCCCGACCATCGTGTACAGCTCCGCCGCGGTGCGTACGCGGGCGACTTCCTTCAGGAACGACACGTACGCGGACGGAACCTCCATGTCGACGAGAAAATACGCACGGTTGGCCGAGAAGAGCAGCGCGATCTGATCCTGATCGAGAAGCAACGCGTCCAGATACAGCTTGCCTTCTTCGTCGTGCTTGATCGGGACGACGAACGGCCAGACATGGAAGCCGTTCAGGATCCGCCCGACGATATACGCGGTGCGGTTGCGGAAGAAGAGCGAGGAAAGAATCTGCAACTGATGGTTGGCCTCGGTCTCGAATGGCCGCGGAAAATGGGCCCGAACGGCGGCAAGCACGTTTCGCAGGTCGCGGCGGAAATCCGCGAAGCGGGCATCGAGCTGAAAGTCCAGGATGACATCGATCAGCGCGCGACGCAGCCCGTGTTGCCGCGGATAGTACGAGCGGTAGGAGGGCGGGTCGGCGTCGATGTGATCGGTCGAAACCGCGGGGCGGACGAACAGGCAGCGATTGTGGAAATAATTGCGGTGCAGAATCTTGCACGACACCGAATTGAAGAAAGTCTCGGCGCATTCCGGCTGCTTGTGGTCGATAAGGAGCGCGATGTAGTTGCGCTTCACCGCCTCCCACCGCGCCTCGTCGATGCTGCCGCAGCCGAATTCGCGCTCGAGCCGCGCTACCGTCTCCAGGACGCGGCGATCATAGAAGTCAATGCGGTCCTGCGAGGTATGGGCGATGGCGAGCCAGTTGCCGGCTTCGAAATGCTTCTTGGCGGTGCGCGCGCAGTCTCGGAAGATCGCGTAATGGCGGTTGAAGCCCTCGAGCGTGGCCCTCGCGATCGCCGCAGGGTCGGCCAGCACGGCCTCAACGGCCCGCGGGCGCGGCGATGGCTGCGGTGAGGGCTTGGCCGGAAAGGCGGGAGGTTCCATAAGCAGTCGGGCGGATCGATCGAGCTGCGTTGGAGTTTACCGCGGCCGGAGGTGACGCTGCGCCCGCGGCGGCGTAGAGTGAGCGAATGGCGTGTAGCGTCTCTCGGTCCGCCCCTCGCTTGTCGCTCGCGGCGTGCGCCGCTTTCGTTCTCGCCGCCGTGCCTCTCCTGGCGGCATCGCCGGCGGCAGCGGAGATCTTCAAGTGCACGGATCAGGCAGGAAACGTAACTTATACGAACGAGAAGTGCCCGAGCGGCAGCAAAGCAGGCAAGGTTGAGATTTTCGACAACAACTGGACCGCGAGCCGCGGCGAGAAGGACGCCGAGTGGCAGCGCAACGCCGCCGAGCATCGCGTGCTCACCGGCATGCCCGCGCGCTGGGTGCGCGAAGCTCTGGGCGATCCCGCGGAGACTCGGGAGACGACCACGGGCGGAGCGACAGAGCTCTGGGTCTACAGTCTTCCCGACCGCAGCGTTCAGGTCGGCATGCTCGATAATCAGGTGTTGTGGGTTCGCGAAGCGCCGGTGACGGTACCCGGCGCGCGCATCGCGCCCGAGCCTGTTCCCGCCGCATCATCGACGGCGCGTCAGGCCGCGGGCTCAGCCACACCCGCTCCCCGGGCAATCGACATTTTGCGAGCCCCGGAAGTGCAGCGCTCGCCCGAGGCTTCTCGCGCCACGGAAGCGCCGCGTGAAGCGCCAGCATCGGCCTCGCCTCGCATGGCCGAGGCGCCCCGCATGCCCGATGCGTCCAGGCGCGTTGCGCGCGGACGGGACTGCCGCGAAGTGATCACTGAGCTAGGACCTCCGAGCCGGCAACGCGAGATTCCCGCCAGCGATGCCGGCGGGACGGAAATCATGACCGAGTACCTCTACGAGCCGAGCGGGAGCGCCGATCCGGCGCGCACTCGGATTCTCTGCGCCAACGGAAAGGTCGAAGGCGTGGACCGCAGCGTCGCGCACTAGCGCGACGCCTCTCGCTACTTATCCGCGTCGAGTAGCTTCTGTGTGTCGGTCGTGAACTTGTTGTATTCGGTGACCGCGTCGTTGCCCGACTGGATCGCGGCATTTGCGAGAGTCCGCACCGCGTCGACGTACTTGCGGACGCAGTCGCCATACTCCTTGTTGCCGCTGTTGAACGCCTTGATCTTGTCGTTGTTCGCGTTCTTGCCCGGGTAGACGGGCTGAACACAGGCCGGCGGCGGGACCGACGGCATCGCCGGGCCCCCAGCCGATTGCGTTGCCGGGGCCGCAGCCGCCTGTGCTGCCGGAGCGGCTGCCGCCGGGGCTGCGGTCGATGTCGGCGGCGGAGTTACCGCCGGGTTGGCTTTGGGTTGCGGTGTCGGATACATCTGAGCGAGCGCGATCGACGCTACGGGCGCCGTAAGCATCACGATCAGGGCGGAACGGACATTCATGAGCTGATCCTCTGGGCGGGGACAGAAATAAAGATTCTAGCAGGCCGCGCGCCGTGCGGCCTCAGAGCCGCAGCAGCATCCCGGCAACGAGCGCAAGACCCACGCCCACCAGATCGCCGACGAAGGGGCTGCGGTCGGTGCTGCTCTCCGATGGATGCATGGCGAGGGCTTCGGCGAGCCTGTCGACGTCGATGCTTTGCGGGCGCTGATCTGTTTGAGTCAGACTGCGCACCGTATTGGCGACCGCGTCGGGGTCGAGGATCGAGATCGGAGAGCCACAGTACTTGCACGCGTTATCGTGCTCCAGATCCACCGGTGCCCCGCAATTCGAGCACTGTATCTGCTGCACCTTGGCCCTGAGCGACGCCAGCTCGGCCCCGGTGACGGGCCGAACGAAGTTCTTTTCCAGCAGGAACTGGAAGAACGGCGTCAGCCTCCCGTGGCCGAACGGACAGCGAAAGTAGGTGAAGTGCGTCGTGTGTTGCAGATCGTGAGTCAGCTCCAGTCGGGCGCGGCAGCGCGGGCACGAGAGCAATCCCGGCAGCGTGTTGCGCGACTGCACCTTGTGCTCGTTCAGCGCGGAAAACACGTCGAGCACGCCGTGTGGCGTGAGCTGCTGGCTCTCCATCGTATCGAACCAGATCACCTGGCAGGGGAAGCAGAAATCGAGCTGGACGCGGCCGACGTCGTGACGCTCGAAGTCGAGCGTCGTCATGTTCGCGCTGCATCCCGGACAATTCACGATGCGACCCCCGCCGCGTTGCGCACGGCGCTGAAGCGCCGGTCGACGCGCGGACTATATCATCCCGATTCTCACCCCAACTCGTCGATCGACCGCGGCCAGCTCGACTTGAGCAGGCGCGACAACGCCCGATCGGCGAGGATCACCCCGCCGGTCTGGCAACGCGCGCAATAATTGGTCTCGTTTTCGGCGTAGACGATGCGCTGCACCGGCGCCCCGCACACGGGACAAGGCGCGCGGAAGCGCCCATGCACCGCCATGCCGGGCCGAAACGCGGTGACTTTCTCGGGGAAGTTGTCGCCGGACTCTGCGCGTAGCCGCGCAGTCCATTCTGCCAGCACCGTGCGCACAGCCTCGTAGACGCGATCGATCTGTGCGGCGTCCAGCTTCTGCGTCATGGCGATCGGCGACAGCCTTGCGCGATGCAGAATCTCGTCGGAATACGCGTTGCCGATGCCGCTAAAGAGCCGCGGATCGGTCAGCGCCCGCTTGAGCGTATGGTTCTCCTTGAGCAGGCGGTCGCGGAACGTGCGCGCATCGATGTCTAGCACGTCGAGGCCGCCCATATCGAACGCCCCGAGCGCTGCCTTGCCCTGCACGAGATGCAGCGATGCCCGTCGCTTGGTGCCGGCTTCGGTGAAGGCGAGCGTGCCCGCCGGAAAGTCGAACAAGGCCAGCGTGATCCGCGTCGGGGCCTTCTCGCCGCGTTCGAGCCAGCGCAGCCGGCCGGCGATCATGAGAAGCAGCACGAGGAAAAGCTCATCCTCGAGTTCGAGCACGACACGTTTGCCGAGCCGCTGCACGCCGCGCACTCGCTTGCCTTCCACGGCGGCGATCGGCGGCAGCGCCGTGCGCAGCAGGAATGGGTTGGCGAGCCGCACGCGCAGAAGCGGCTGCCCGACGATTCGCCGTTCGAGCGCCTCGACGTAGACGACGACATCGGGCAACTCAGGCACGGCCGACGATCCGGGTCAGACAAAGCCGGCCGCGCCGAGGATCGCCGCCACGCAGAGAAACCACAGCGGGTGCCACGACGTCTTGAGCGCCAGCGCGATCGTAACGCCGGTAATCGCGTACGCCATCCAGCTCTGGTCCGCAGCCCGCGTGAGCACGTAACCCGAAGAGAGGATGAGCCCGACGGTGACCGGCGCAAGCCCACGCTGGACCGCGATGCGCCATGGCGCATCGCGGAAGCGCTCCCACGCGTGAGCCACGGCGTAGGCGAGGACAGACGAGGGTCCCGACATCGCCAGCATCGCGATCACGCCGCCGGCGACGCCGGCGACCTTCCAGCCGATCAGACTCACGATCAGCACGTTCGGCCCAGGCGCCGCCTGCGACAGCGCGAAGAGCTGTGCGAAATCTGCGTCGGTCATCCAGTGCTGGACATCGACTGCGCGGCGATGAATCTCCGGAATGATGGCGTTGGCGCCGCCGATGGAGAGCATCGACAGCAGCAGGAACTGCGCGGCCAGCTCGATCAGGACAGGATTCATCCCGGGCGCCTCCACCAGGCGATCGCAATCGACAAAGGGCAGAGCACCGCGAGCAGCCACAGCAGAGGCACGCGGAAGAGCGCGATGCCGACGAAGGCGATGACACAGACCCCTACCTGCCAGGGATGTTGTTTCAGCGGCCGAGCCAGCTTGAGAGCAGTCGCGAGAATCAATCCGGAGGCGGACGCGGAGACGCCACTGAATGCGTCGCGCACGCTCGAAAACTCCGCGAACTGCGCATACAGCGTGGCCAGCGCCAGCACGATGATCAGAGGCATCAGCATCAACCCGGTGCACGCCGCGACCGAGCCGATCACACCGTGGAAGCGGCGGCCGATGATGACCGACACGTTGACGATGTTCGGTCCCGGCAGGAACTGCGACAGCGACAGCACGTCGAGAAATTCGAGCTCGGTGAGCCAGCGCTGTTCCTCGACGATCATGCGCCGTGCGAACGGCATCACGCCGCCGAACCCGGAGAGCCCGATCTTGAGAAAGCCGAGGAAGAGCGCGGAAGCGCCCACTGCCGCCTGCGGCGCGGTCACTTGCGGAGCAGCCAAAGGATCAGGCTAACGACGAGCGAGACGATCAGACCTGAGGTAAGCGGGAAGTAGAACGTGAAGCCTTCGCGCTCGATGCGGAAGTCGCCGGGCAGGCGCCCGAAGCCGAGCCTCGCAAGCATCGGCCAGGCGAGTCCGGCGGCGGCGAGAATGCCACCCAGCGCGATCAACAGCCGTGACATGCCGCCATTGTACCGCCGGCGGCGTGCCCCTCGAGACGCGTCAGCGCTAAAGCGCAACTGTTTCTTTACGCGCCGTTCCGGCTGCGCTCGCGAGAGGGCAACGAGACGCTGCCCACCAGCGGCGCGAAGCCGATATGCGATGAATCGATAAGATCGGGATCGACTTCGTTCGATGGAAGCGGCTCAACCACGGATCTCGCCGCCATCGACCGACGCGAGCGAACGACCAGCACGACGACGAAGATGATCGCGACCATCACGACGATCCCGACGATCAACGGCGCGTAGCTCCACAGCGATGCAAGTCTTTCCATGGCGGTTCGTGGTGCCTTACTCGTGCTTGAAGTCTAGCACCGCGAGCGCCGCGCGGTTGTCGAAAATTCACCCCGTGCCCATGCCTCTTACGCCTGCGCCGGCTGCCTATAGATGAACGCCGTGATCGAAGCGAGGACCAGGATCAGAATGCCGTCGAAAACGATCTGCTTTACCACGACCGCGCCTGGCATGGGCTGCACGACGTAATAGATGAGGTAGGTCGGAACAGCGGTCAGCAGCGCGACGGCCACGCCGAAGCGAAGCCCCTGACCGAGCCACGGCTTCGCCTCGGCCCCGCGCGAGTAGATCCAGACCAGCGCCCAGGAGAGCATCAGATGCGCCACGATCATCAGGGGAAACAGCGGCTGCGCGTCCGCGGGCGTCCTGAACAGATTGGTGAGCTTCGCGTAGTCGTCATTCAGCAGCACGCCATGAACCACGTAACTCCCGGCGAACCAGCAAACGAAGACGACGATCCAGGCCAGCAGAAACTTGTTCATCTTTCCCCCTTGCAATGTCTAATGAGACGACATGTTGTCCCGGCGTCTCGTATCGGGTTGTTACGCGGCGATTCACGCAGGACGGACTCCGAACCAGGCACCATAGAAACCGGCGACAATTGCGCCGGCGAGCATGAGCCTGGCCACGCTGCGATCGCCTCCGAAGAACCCTGCGATGTACTTCAGCAAGAGCTCGAGCACGACAAAGAAGGGCACCAGGGCGAATCCAGTCCAGGCGAACTTGTCGCTTGGCAGCCTCGTGCCTGCCAGGGCGCCGGCGACCGCACCCAATGCAGCGGCAACGACGATCGCCGCGCCGCTGTGCAAGTTGACCGGCCCGGGCATCAATTCAAATCGATGGCGCTGCGCTTGAGATCGTCGAGCGCGACGACGGCAAGCGCTTCCTCGTGCGTCGCCGAGAGCACAGCGGGCGGCGCGACCCCTGCGTCGAAGGCCTCGCGCCAGCGGCCTGCGCACACGCACCAGCGGTCGCCGGGCTTGAGTCCAGGAAACCCGAATTCCGGCGCCGGCGTCGAGAGGTCGTTACCGGTTTTCTTCGAGAAGGCGAGGAAGTCCGCGGTCATCTGCGCGCACACCACGTGCAGGCCGAGGTCCTCGGGACCGGTGTTGCAACAGCCGTCGCGGTAGAAGCCCGTGCGAGGCTCGACCGAGCAGGGCTCGAGCCGGCCGCCAAGCACGTTCTTGTCCTCGGCCATGAAGTCAGGGCCTGAGCGCGCGATACAGGAACGGCAGGCTCACGTCCATGCGGTAATCGACGTCTGAGTGGTTGTCATCGAATTCCTCGTAACGGTGCGCGATGCCGGCGCGCGAAAGCCGCTTCGAGAGAATCCGCGTGCCGTAGTGAATGTGATACTGATCGCGCCAGCCGCAGTCGATGTAGATCCCGGAGAGTTTCTTGAGATTCGCCTTGTACCGGTCAACGAGCAGCACCGGATCATGCTCGAGCCAGCGTTGCCAGCGCCGCTCGATCAGCTCCCCCGTTTCGAGATTGAACGGCAGACGAAAGCCGACCGGCGCTCTGGGGTCGGGATCGTAGCTCGCCGCCATGCACAGGTTCATGATGCAGTGCGCCTCCGCGAGTGAAAGCTTCTCCCTGCCCCACACGTGATCGAGAAAGCGCTTAACGCGCCCATCATCGAGACCCTCTGCCAGCCCGCGCCGCGCAGCAGCGGTGGCGACGTCGTAGCGACCCGCCTTCCGCTTCGGTCGCCGGAATTTCGCGAGCTCGTTCATCGTGTTCGGCCAGTCGTGCCAGTACACGAAGTCGAAGTAGGAGTCGCCCGAGTGATCGGCGATCGCGGCCCAGTGTTCGGCGTACTTCATGCCGTGGATGATCGCGCCGTAGCCGCCGGAGGATTTACCGAAGCAGCCGCGGTGCTTTCGGCTGGCGAGCGTACGGAACTCGCGATCGACAAACGGGATCAGCTCGCGGGTGATGTAATCCGCGTAGCGTCCGATCGCAGAGGAATTGATGTATTGGTTGCCGCCGAGCGCCGTGAAGCAATCCGGAAACACGAAAATCGCCGGCCCCATCCTGCGTTCATGCATGAGACGCTGGGCGCGCTCGGGCACGTTGTAGGCGAACGCTCGCCATCCGACATGTCCGAGGCCCGAGCCGGTGAAGCCGACGAGATCGTAGAGCACGGGAAAGCGGCGCCCGCGGCCGCGACTCCCGCCTTCGTCGTATTGCGGTGGCAACCACACAGCGAGCCGGCGCAGATGCGGGTCGCCGAGCGGATTGTCGCGCAATATTCTTGAGTCGTGCTCGAGCGTGACGAGCGTTCCGGTTTTACCCTTGAAGCGTTTGAGCGCCATGCGCGGCCTTGTTTTTGCGGTGGCGGCATTGTAGCGCGGCGAAACTGCCTGCGCCGCAGAAATACCGCCGCTGCACAGGGGTCGGACTCAGCGATCTCTTCGCGACTGTCGATCAGCGCCGCGCGACGCCTGGCGCTCAGTGCGTTTCGCCGCGGTGCTCAGGCGCGGAACGCGCGCTGCGAGTCCCCGCCAGCATGCGGGCGAGCATGCGGACGAGGCGCGGCACCTCGCTCTGATCCTTGAGGTAGAGATCGGCTGCGCTTTTCGGATGACGCTCGACCCGCACGCTCAGCACGAGCGGCGAGCGGAGCCGGAACACCGCTTCATCGGAGACGTCGTCGCCTACGTACAATGCGCGCTCGCAGCGCGAGTGCACCAGGAGCGCTCCAAGCGCGTCGCCCTTGTCCGGCGCGCCCGGCGGAACGAGGTTGGTGACGCACTTGTCGTCGAGCACCGTCGGCGCGGGCATCAGCCGCTCCGCTCGCTCCGCGAGAAGCTCGCGCGCGGCGTGGCGATCGGCTGCGCCGCGGTAATGAAACGCAAGCGAGCAGGTCTTGTCTTCGAGCGTTACGCCCGGAACCGCGCGCCACGGCTCGGTGCCTGCGGACAATTCGTCTAGCCAGCCGCGGCATACACGCGCGAACGCCGCGGAAGCGCGCTCGAACCCGGGAACGCCTTCGGCGCCGTGATTGCCGATGAGATAGCGCGGCGAAAATCCGAGCATCGGCCGTGCGTCGTTGACCGCGCGTCCGGTGACGATTGCCACCGACCGGCGCGCGGCGAGCGCTGCGAGTCCGCGCTGCACGTCGTCGGGTACACGCGCGTCCCATGGCCGGTCGACGATCGGGGCGAGCGTTCCGTCTATATCGAACGCGAGCAGGGCCTTGCCCGCGACGCAGGAGTGGACGCGCTCGAGACCCGCCGCCGACAGCGCGTATCTCATTTGACCTCGATTCCAGCCATGCGCTGGTGCGCGTCGATGCGCTCGGAGATGCGCTGGCGCTGGCGGAGCTGCGCCGCGTCCAGCAGCATCGCGCCGGCCCAGCGGTAGACGTTGAACTCCTGCACGAGCCGTCGCATGCTGCGCATACGCACGCGTTGCTCGTCCGCGGGCATCGTGAGCGCGCGGTACAGCGCGTTGGCACACTGCTCGCTGTGGTACGGGTTGACCAGCAGCGCATCGGTGAGCTCGCGGGCGGCGCCGGTGAACTGGGAGAGCACGAGCACGCCCTGCTCGTCGTCGCGCGAGGCAATGAATTCCTTGGCCACCAGATTCATGCCGTCGTGGAGGCTCGTGACCACACATACGTCCGCGGCGCGGTAATACTCGTTGACGAGCGGCGCATCGTGATGCTCGGCCTTGAGCCGGATCGGCTGCCAGCCGGCGCGGCCGAAGCGCGCATTGACCCGCCCCGCGAGTGCTTTCACGCGCGTCTCGAAGTTCTGGTACTCGTCCAGCGTGGAGCGCGACGGCGCGGCGATCTGCACCAGCACCAGCCGGCCGATCAGCTCCGGATGCAGCTCGAGCAGGCGCTCGACTGCGGTGAAGCGCTCGAGAATACCCTTGGTGTAGTCCATGCGGTCGACGCCGACCAGCAGCATCACGTCGTCGGGAAGCTGCTCCACGCGCAGCACCTTGGCGCGGCACAGCGGCACCGAGAGCTGCGTGTCGATCCACTCCGGCGGCCACTGGATCGAGATCGGATAGTGCTCGACGCGCGTGAGCTGCCCGCCGTGCGAGATGGTCGAGGACTCGCGCTCGATGCGCGCCTCGAGGTAGCGGTCGACGGTCTCGATGAAGTTCTGGCAGTGGAAACGCGTGTGGAAACCGAGGATGGTGCTGCCGAGCATGCCGTCGAGCAGCTCCTCGCGCCACGGGCAGATGCCGAAGGACTCGGAGTTCGGCCACGGGATGTGCCAGAAGGTGATGATGGTGGCCTTCGGCAGAAGCTCGCGCACCATGCGCGGCAGCAGCGCGAAGTGATAGTCCTGCAGCAACACCACCGGATCGTCGGTGCGTGCCTCCGAGCGCACAGCCTGAGCAAACCGCCGGTTGACGCGCAGATATTGCTCCCAGTCCGGCGTGCGGAACACCGGGCGCACGTGCGCGATGTGGCACAGCGGCCACAGCCCCTCGTTGGCAAAGCCGTAGTAGTAGCCCTTTTCCTCCTCCGGCGAGAGCCAGACGCGGCGCAGGGTGTAGCTCGGCTTGTCCGGGGGCACGCGGATGCGATCGTTCTGGTCGACGGTCTCACGATCGGCGTCGCCGCTGCCGTGCGCGATCCAGGTTCCCGAGCAGGCCCGCATGACCGGCTCCATCGCGGTGACAAGCCCGCTCGCGGGGCGGCGCACGATGATCTTGCCGTCGCTGTGTACGTGCAGGAAAGGCTCGCGGTTGGAAACCACGATGACTTCGTCGCCGAGGAGCTTCTCCCGCAGCACACCGCGCAGCATGTCCGGACTCCAGGTGGTGCTGCGATCGGGGTTGCGCCGCGACAGGTCGATCTCGCGCAAGAGCGCGCGCAGATCGCTCGCGAGCGGATGCAGATCGGAGTTATTGCCGGCGCCGGGCTGCTGCGAAAAGGGCTGTACGATGCCCTCGCCGCGCAGTAGCACGCGCACGCCCGCCACCCAGCCGCGCCAGGAGAGCTGGGCGATGAAGACCGTCACCAGTGAAATGACGATTCCAAGCACGACGAACAATCCGATGAGGTACCGGCGCGTGTCGGCGCTTCGCCGCTCGACGAAGCTCATGTCGTGCACCAGGATCAGCGAGCCGATGCGATCGTTGCCCGAGAACACCGGCTGCTCAACGACGTGCAGGGGTCCTTGACGCAAGCGCACCACCGAATGGTCCTGCTCCGACGAACCCACAGGCGGACTGCAGCCGAGCGATCGCGGATAGGTCGGCGTCTCGTAGCGCAGCTTCCCGCTTTCGTCGCAGAACGCCAGCGCGTAGAGCCGCTCGTCCTGCAGGGCGCGCATGAACAGCAGATTGATCTTGCCGGAGGCACCCTGTGAGACAAGATCGCCGAGCTGCTCAGACATGGTGTTGGCGATCAGCTGCGAGCGCGTGTCCAGGTCGCTGACCCACCAGCGCAGCGTGAGCCGGTCGACGAGCGGCACCAGCGCGTAGGCGAGCAGTGCCAGCGTCACCGCCAGCGGGGCGATGAAACGCAAGGACAGCCGGATCGATCGAATTCGGTCCTGAGCGCTCATGGCTGTTCCGATCGGACACCCTCTTTGTTCGCGGGCGCCGCAGCCACCGCTACGTGCGCTTGTCGCCTCAGCCGGTAAATTCTACAAACTGCGAATAGCGGTTGCGGCGGCAAAAGACCGCTGCGCAGCCCGCCGACGACGGAGAATCCATGCGGCGGGATACGCAAGGCCCCTTCCCGCGCTGAATGACGCAACGATCGTGCCGGGTTCTATGACGCATGCAGTGGGCACTTCGTTCCTTTCCCCGGCACGAGCCGGGACAGTCGAGTTGCGGGGCCTCTATCGCTCGAGTATCGCCGTTACCCCCAACCCTCCCGCCGTGCAGATCGAGATCAGCCCGCGACCGGAGCCGCGCGCGGCGAGCTGCTTGGCCAGCGTGGCGACGATGCGTGCGCCGGTAGCGGCGAACGGATGCCCGAGCGCCACGCTGCCGCCTTTGGGGTTGAGCTTCGATCGGTCGATGCTTCCGAGAGGATCGCGCTTGAGCTTCTCGCGGCAATAGCGCTCCGACTGCCACGCCTTGAGCGTGCACAGCACTTGAGCCGCGAATGCTTCGTGGATCTCGTAGATATCGAAATCCTGCAGCTTGACCCCGGCCCGATCGAGCATCGCCGGCACCGCGTAGGTCGGCGCCATGAGCAGTCCCTCGCGCGGCCCCGCGAGCCCCGCGTAATCCACGGCCGCAACTCCGGAATGGGTGAGATAAGCCTGCACGGGAAAACCGCGCGACCGCGCCCAGGCTTCGGAGGCGAGCAGCACGCAGGACGCCCCGTCGGTGAGCGGCGTGCTGTTGCCCGCGGTTAGCGTCCCCGCGGGGCTGCGATCGTAGACCGTCTTCAGCGCGGCGAGCTTCTCGAGATTTGTGTCGCTGCGCACGTTGTTGTCGCTGGCGAGCCCTGCGAACGGAACGACCTCGCCCGCATAGAAGCCGTCGCGCCAGGCTGCGGCCGCCTTCTGATGGCTCGCGAGCGCCAGCTCGTCCTGCTCTGCGCGGCCGATCTGCCACTCCTTGGCCATCAGCTCGCAGTGCTCGCCCATCGATAATCCGGTGCGCGGCTCGGCCACGCCCGGCGTCGACGGCTTGAGATCGCGCGGGCGAAGCCTCAGCCACGGTGCGATGCGCTGTCCGAATGTTTTCCCGCGCGCGCTGGCGAGCGCGATGCGCGTGAAGCCCTGGCTGTGCACGATCGGCACGTCGCTGGTCGTGTCCACGCCGCCGGCGATCGCACAGTCGATTTCGCCGCGGGCGATGCGATGCGCCAGCTGCACGGTCGTGGTAAGACTCGTGCCGCAGGCGCGCTGCACGTCGTACGCGGGCGTGTGCGGATCGAGCCCGGAGCCCTGCGCGGCTTCGCGGGTGAGGTTCCAGTCGCGTGAATGTTTGATGACCGCGCCGGCGGCGACCTCGCCGACGGTCTCGCCCTTGAGCGAGAACCTGTCGACCAGCGCTGCGAGCGCGGCGGTGAGCATGTCCTGATTGCTTGCCTCTAGGTAAGCCGTGTTGCTGCGAGCGAAGGGGATGCGGGCGCCGCCGACGACGGCGACGGGGCGGAGAGTCTCGGGCATGATCGGGTCCGTCTTGACGTGAATCGCCGCGATTATCCCATGCGGCATCTTCGGCGCGCCCGAAGCTAGGCCGGGGCGGCGCCGAGCAGAGTGAGAATCAGCGGAGTTGTCGCCGCGGCGAGCGCGGTGGAGAGCACAAGGCTCGCCGCCACCGGAGCGCCGAGCGTTTTGAACTGCCGCGACATCAGATAGACGTTGACGCCGACCGGAAGCGCAGCGAGCAAGACGATGGCCTGCGTTTCCAGCGGAGGGAGCCCGAGCAGGCGCGCGAGCATCCAGACGACGGCGGGCTGCACTGTGAGTTTGAGCAGTGTCATCGAGGCACTGATTCGCCAGCCTTCGCTGATGCCGTATTCACCGAGGCCCATGCCGAGCGCGATCAGCGACAACGGCACCGCGGCCTCGCCAATGAGCGCCAGCGTTTGATCGACGAACCCCGGCAACGGCAGCGCGGCGAGGCCCCAGGCGGTGCCGGTGAGAATGCTCGCGACGACCGGATTGGCGAGCACCGCCTTCGCAGCCTGCACGTAGCCGGACCAGGAAAAGGAACGGTGCCGTGCCCACTCGACCGAAACGGTGGCGAGCGTCCAGAGCGTAAGCGAGTTGAAGACGAGCACCAGCGAGATCACCGGCAGCGACGCCTGACCCAGCGTTACCTTCGCGAGCGGAATCCCGAGCAGCACGTTGTTGGCGAAAATCCCGCCCAGCCCGAACACGGATTGAGCCACGCCATCCAGATGAAAGAGGCGCGCGGCGATGAATCGGCCGAGCACAAATACGAGGAAGCAGGCGCCGAAATACGCAATCAGCACCCGAAGGTCGACCGGAGGGAGCTGCGAGAAGTCGCTCATCAAGCGGAACAGCAGCGCGGGAATCGCCACTGAGAACGCGAAACGCGTCAGCGCGTCAGCCACTGCCTTCGGCCACTTGCCCCAGCGCGTCAGCGCAAATCCGAGCAGCACCAGCAGAAACAGTGGCGCGGTGAGCGCGAGAATGCGCGCGAATGCGTGCATCGAGGATCAGTCGCAGCGCGCTCGCTGTCCGTCGCGTTGTTGCCACGCACGGCTTCCTACGCCGTGCGCAGCTCGTCATTCGTGACGGCTTCCGATCAGCGCCAGAAATTCTTGGCGTGTAGCCACCGATTCGCGGAAGGTCCCGAGTACGGAAGAGGTGACCATCATCGAGTTCTGCTTCTCTACGCCTCGCATCATCATGCACAGGTGCCGCGCCTCGATCATGACGCCTACGCCCATGGCGCCGATCGAATCCATGATCTCTTGCGAGATTTGCTCGGTGAGACGCTCCTGAAGCTGGAGCCGGCGCGCGTACATGTCGACCAGGCGGGCGAGCTTCGACACGCCGAAGATCTTGCCGCCTTTCGGAATGTAGCCGATGTGGCAGCGCCCGAAGAACGGCAGGATGTGGTGCTCGCACAGACTGTAGACCTCGATGTTCTTCACGATCACCATGCTGTTGGTCTGTTGCGTGAAGATCGCGCCGTTGATGAGCCGCGCGAGGTCGGTGCGGTAGCCGGAAGTCAGGAAGTTGAGCGCTTCCGCGACGCGGCGCGGCGTGTTGACCAATCCCTCGCGCTGCGGATCCTCGCCGATTTCGACCAGAAGCTCTCGCACGAGGGTGGTGACCTTGTCCTGGTTCATGTTTTCCCCGGTGGCAATTGCGCGCTTGGCGCTTTTGCGGAAATTATCCCACGGCACCCGCATCGATCGCGCCGACGCGGCCTCCAAGGTGAGATAATGCATCTTGATGACGCGCCAAGCGGCGCGCGTGCAAGGGAGAATCTATGGGTCAGTGGCTCAATCTGGCTGCCGCCGACGGCTTTCGGCTGCAGGCCTATCGCGCGGATCCTCCAGAAGGCAAAGGCAAGCGCGGCGGACTGGTGATCGTCCAGGAAATCTTCGGCGTCAACAGCCACATCCGCAAGGTCTGCGACAGCTATGCGCAAGAAGGCTTCGTTGCGATCGCGCCGGCGCTCTTCGACCGCGTGCAGAAGGGCATCGCGCTCGGCTACGGACCCGAGGACATCGCGCGCGGCAGAGAGCTGAAGGCGCACGCGAAGACCAATCACGCACTGTCCGATGTTGCCGCCGCTCGCGCCTCGGTCGCGCCCAACGGCAGCGTGGGCGTGATCGGCTATTGCTGGGGCGGCTTCGTGACCTGGATGGCCGCGGCGCGCCTCGCCGGGTTCGCCTGCGCGGTGTGCTATTACGGCGGCGGCATGACCGAGGCGGGCGACGAAACGCCCCAGTGCCCGGTGATGGCGCACTTCGGCGAGCGCGATGCGTCGATCCCCGTCGACGGCGTGCGCAGGTTCGCGCAGGCGCACCCGCAGGTCGATGTCCTGCTCTACGACGCCGATCACGCCTTCAACAACGACGAGCGCAAGAATTACAACGCGGCCGCGTCGGCGCTGGCCCGCCAGCGCTCGCTCGACTTTCTGCGCCGCTACATCGGCTGAGGGTTGCCTCCAGTCCTGCACGCGGATCTGCTCCGCAGGTCGCGCTTTGCCCGCTACCTGGCTTCATTGCTTGACAAAAGCAAGCAGATATTTGACATTGGCATCCATCGGGATGACACGCAGCGCAATCGATGCCAGCGCTTTATTCCGCCGCAGTGCCCGAGCGACGCGTTGCCGCGGTGCGGCGCTTCACGCGCTTCTACACGCGCCGCATCGGCGTCCTGCGCGAGCATCTGCTCGACAGCGCGTTTTCACTCACTGCGGGCCGCGTCCTCTATGAGCTCGCGCAGTGGCCCGAGGGCTCCCGGCCAACCGCAACGGCGCTCGCGGCTAAGCTCGAGCTCGACCAGGGATACCTGAGCCGTATCCTGCGCGGCTTCACGCAGCGCGGTCTCGTAAGGAAAGGCAAGCACGCACCGGACGGCCGACAGAGGCCGCTCGAGCTGACCGCGCAGGGACGCCGCGCCTTCGCGCCGCTCGATGCGCGCTCGCGGGCGGAGGTTGCGGCGCTGCTTGCGTCGCTCGCGGCTCCGGAGCAACAGCGCCTGGTCGGTGCGATGCAGGCCATCGAGGATCTTCTCGGCGCCGGTGACGACGATGCTCGCGCCAGGGCGGTGCCGTATCTCCTGCGGTCGCATCGGGCCGGCGACATGGGCTGGGTGATCCACCGTCATGGTGCGCTGTACGCGCAGGAATACGGTTACGACGAGCGCTTCGAAGCCCTGGTCGCCACGATCGCCGCGCATTTCATCGAGCACTTCGATCGCGATCGCGAGCGCTGCTGGATCGCCGAGATGGATGGCGAGATCGTGGGCTCGGTCTTCCTCGTCCGCAAGACCTCGACCGTAGCGAAGCTGAGGCTGCTGCTGGTCGAGCCGCGGGCGCGCGGTTTCGGCATCGGAGCGCGGCTCGTCGACGAGTGCGTTCGTTTCGCGCGCGCGGCCGGGTATCGCAGGCTCGTGCTGTGGACGCAAAGCGAGCTCGCCGCGGCGCGGCGCCTCTACGAGCGCGCGGGCTTCAGGCGGGTACGCGCCGAGGCGCACCGAAGCTTCGGCAAGAAGCTCGTGGCCGAGACCTGGGAGCTGGGACTGTAACTTTCAGGCCGCGGCTGCGACTGAACCCGACGCGGGCTTTTGCGCCGCCAGCTCGTCGAGCGCTGCACTGACCGCGCGGTCGAAGAGCGGCACCGGCTCGAGCACGAGCCGCGCGCTGCCCGCGCCGAGCTGCCAGGCGAGTTCCTCAGGCGTTACCGCGAGTGCGCGCGAGCGCGAACGGCTGGTGAAGATGTACTTCGTGCGCATCGGGCTCACCCACGAAAGGCGCGCGTTGACGGTCTCGCCGTCGCGATCGAAGGCAAGCCAGGTGCCGACGACCATCTCGCCGACGAAGTCGTGCACGTTGGCAATCTTGGTGGGGCTAGAAACGCTCGGCGAGATCGTGGGCTTGGCGGCGGTGGCGGCCTGGGGCTTGATCGCCGCCATGTGCAGGTGATACACGGTCTCGAGGAAGGGCTTCATTCGATCGTCGCGAACCTGTACCACGGCGCCGCCGGTGCGCAGCCCGCGCACCAGCCCCGGCACCATCTTCGCGAGCCGGGCCTTCTGCGCGTTACGCTCCTTCGCCGTAATGCTCCACAAAAGATCGTCGAGCGTCTGCACGCCGCTCTTCCACGCTTCGCTCTGCGCTCCGTGGCGTTCGCGCAGCTGCGTGAGATAGTCGGCCCAGACGGTTTCGGCGAATGCGCGCACTTCGAACGGCACCGTGATGCCGGTGAGCTTGTCGCGCACGAGCGCGCGCACTTCGGCGCGGTCGGCTTCGGCCGCCTCGACGGCCAGCGCCTCGGCCACGTCGTGGTCGAGCGCGGAGGCGGTTTTGCGCTGCTCGGCTTCGACGAACTCCTGCAGCTTGGCGTCGGCGGCATCGAAGACGGCGACGTCGACCTTGAAGTCGCGGCATACCTCGTCGATCACGCCGGTAGCAACCAGCTCGAAGCCCGTACGGTACGCCTCGTCCGAGGTCGCGCCGACGGCTGCCGCTGCAAGATGATCGAGCAACCTTCGCGCTGGATGCTTCTTGTCGGAGAAGAAAGTGCGATCGAGCAGTGCCGCCTTGAGAATCGGCACCTGCAGCTTGCCGAAAAGACTGCGCAGCGACTCGGGGATCGACGGATCGCGGAAGATATAGTCGAACAGGAGTTTGATCACGTCGATCGTGATCTTGTCCGTCGGATTGGTGACCTTGTCCTCGACCGCGGCGCGAATCCACGGAATGCGGTTGAGCGGCAGCAGTGCTGCGCCGAGGTCGGCCTGCGAGCTTCCCGCGTGAGCGCTAGGGTCGCTCAGTTGCCAACGATCCAGGGCAGCGACCACCGCGGAAAGCGATCCCAGTGCAAGCAAAGGATCGACTTGCGGTAAGCCGAATGCGTTGACGCTCGGAGCCGCCATGGTCGGCGCCGCCTGCGCCATGTCGGCGGCGTACGGATTGGCCACGGGCACGATCGGAGCCGCCGGGGCGGGTGGCGCCGGCGCGGAGGCAGGTGCCGTTGCCGCCGGCGCCGCTGCGGAGCCCGGCTTTGCGCTCTGTGCAGCGATCGGGGCGGAAGGCGGCGTGACCGTTGGAGCCGCCGCCGTGCCGGCGAGCGTTTCCGGCGTCGTCGCTGAGGCCGCCGGCACGGCAACATTGAGCGCGAGATCGGGAGGCGCAACTTCTTTGATGAGCCGGCTGAACAGCGGCAGCAACTCGCTGTCGTCGTGCGGGCGCAGCTCGCTGCGCGCACGCAACTCCGCCTTGATTTCCGGCAGCACGTGGCGATCGGCGAGCAGCCGGTTCATGCGAATGTAGACCTTGGTCGCGGCGGGCGTGACTTCGGAGAGCACACGCTCCATGAGCGGCCGCCACACGCGAGCGTTGGGATAGAGCGCGCGCGAAGTCATCCCGATCGCGTCCAGGATGTAGTCCGGCGCAAACGGATTGTCGATGTCACGCGTGAGAGCTTCGCCAAGCAGCACGCCCACGCGCAGGTCGAGCGCATCGACCTCGCGCTTGGTAAGCCGCAGCAGGAACTGTCGTGCGGTAACCAGCGCAGCCTGTTTCTCCTGATCGAAGGCATTGAGCACCCGCAAACTGGCGAGCGAGCGATCGGCGTCCGGGCGTCGCCCCTGGCGCCGCGCGCCGGCAACGCGCTTCTCGAAGAGCTCCTCGAGGGCCTTCCCAAGCTGCTTCGTCCATTCGGGGCGCTTGCTGCGAAAATCGACGACGTCGGTGTCCTTGACGAACTGGTTGTCCTCGAACAGATCGTTGGTCCCATCGATCGACACGCTCGCGAATTCGAGCATGCCCGATTGAAATTGCGCGAAGCATTCGCGCAGCAATTCGCGCGCCTCGCCCGGCTCGAGCAGCAATTTGCCGTCAGCGTCGGTCGCAGGACGTAGCGCGTCGGACGTTGTCGACTCGGTGGTCATGAACGGAGTGCGTACTCTACCCTATGACATGCGCATCGCGGAGTGACAGCGGGGCGCGGATAGGCCCATAATAGGCC
>DATKJP010000029.1:0-14602 GCA_035543635.1 Casimicrobiaceae bacterium | reverse complement strand
GCCCGGTGCCGGGCAGCGTCAGACAAGATCCCGAGCTCGCGCGTCGCCCGCTGCCGGGCACCATCGAACACCATTCCGAGGTGAATCGCTCGTCGGGCACATTCTAGTGCCAGACGGTTATTGGGCGCCCGCCGTCTCGAGAATCGCGATCATCTCGCGATAGCCTCGAGCTTTTGCCAGCGCCAGCGGCGTCGCACCGCTGCGATCTGCAATATTCACGCTTGCGCGCGCCGCAACGAGGAGTTTGAGCGTCGCGAGGTGGCGCTTGCCTCCGTCGCCTCCGGTGATCGTCGCGGTGAGCGCGGTGTCTCCACGTTTGTCCACGTAGTCGAGTTGCGCGCCCGCGCGGATCAGCGCGCGAACGGGCTGGTCGTTGCCGCGTCGTGCGGCGGCGATCAACGCCGTGCTGTCGTCGGGCCCGACGAAGTTGGTCGGCCCGCACCCTATCGCCAGCGCGGCGCGCAGCGTATCGACGTCGTTCGCGACCGCGGCGATGGTGACGATGTCGTAACCGTCGCCGTCGAGCACGTTCGGATCTCCGGTGGCGGTGGCAAGCACGCGCATCGCGTCGTGACGCCTGCGCCAGGTCGCGACGTGCAGGGGCGTGCGGCCGTGGCTGTCGCGGATTCCCGCATAGTCGCCGGCATCGATGAGCTTCGCGATCCTGGTCGTGTCGTTGCGCGCCGCGGCTGCGAAGAGCCCGGTGTACTGCGCGTATTCGGCGGCGGTCGGCGGAACCTGCGCGAAGTCCGGCGCGCACCATGCAAGACCGAGAGCGAGCAGCGCGCAACGGCGCACGACCGAGCACACGCCTACTCGATCACGCGGTCCGCGCGAACCTGCACCGCGGGCGGTATCGTGAGACCCAGCTCGCGTGCGCGCTTCGCGTTCACCGCGAGGATGGTCACTGAAAGCTCCTCCACCGGCAGGTCTCCGGGATTGGCGCCCTTGAAGATCTTGTCGATGTAGCGCGCTGCCACAGGACCTGCGGTGTTGCCGTCGGTCGAATAGGAAAGCAGGGCGCCCCACTCGACCCATGCTTCGCGATGTCCTACTACGGGCAGCCGTGCAGCGTCGCTGAGCTGTATGATGAGCTTGGGATGGTTGGTCTGCAGATCGGGCGAGGCGACGATCACGGCGTCGACATCGCCCGGCTTGAGGGCGCCAAAAACTTTTTTCACGTCGCTCTCGGTATGCGCATTGCGTTCGATGAGCTTCACGTCGAGCCGCGCGGCGGCCTTGCGCGCGAGCCCCAGTTCTCCAGCCGCGTAAGGATCACTCTCGTCGGACAGCACGAGGACATTCTTGATGCGCGGGTCGATCTCCTTCAGTAACTCCAGCCGCTTGTCGATCAACTTAAGGTTCCCCACCGTGCCAGTGAGATTTCCACCCGGGTGCGCGAGGCTCTTGATATAGCCCGCCCGTTGCGGATCGTAGATTTGCACGAAGATGATCGGGATCTTCGTGGTCGCGGCTTTGGCAGCGCGCACGCATTGATCTTCGAAACCGACGATCAGGTCGACCTTGGCCGCGACCCACTTCTTGATGGTCGCCTCGGCGGAGGCGGCATCGCGCTGATTCTGCCAATCGAACTTCAGATTCTTGCCGTCCGTGTAGCCCATGTCGTTGAGCGCCTGATGAAGCGTCTGCAGGCCCGGCGGCTCGTGATCCAAGCCGACATGGCACAACGCGACGTGCCAGACCTTGTTCGTTTTCTGGGCGAGCGCCTGCTGCTGCAGGATCAACAGGCAGAGCGCCGCGAGCGCGAGCGACCATCGCTTGGGAGGCAATCTCATGTGAGTGATCGAGCTTCGCGTTTGGCAGCCGCCGAACCGGCGGCTATGTGAATGATACCCTGCGCAATGCCGCGACGTTCTACCCTTCGTCTGTACTGTCTCCGCTCCAGGAGTTACATTCCCGGCGCCAGGCAGACCGCGTCTTTTCACCCGAAAAACGGAGCCAAGAACATGGCCATCAGAGCCCTTCTTTCCACAGCACGCAAAGCTCTCCCGAGTCTCGTCGCCATCGTCGCGCTCGCTGGAGCTGCGCGTGCCGATGTTCTCGACGACATCAAGACCAATGGCGTGGTCAAGTGCGGCGTCACGCTGTCGGCGCCCGGATTCTCCGCGGAGAACAACGAAGGCAAGCGGGAGGGCTTCGACATCGATTTGTGTAAAGCCATCGCGGCGGCCGCTCTAGGCGACGAGACCAAGATCCAGCTCACGCCGATGGATTTGAAGACCGCGTTCGCCGGGCTGCCGACCGGCGTCGTCGACGTGCTCACGCACCGCTTCACCTGGACCGAGAGCCGCGACGTCGGGGGTCTCAAGTTCCCGAAGGTGATGTTCTTCGACGGGCAGGGCTTCGTCGTCGCCAAGAAATCCAAGGTCAACAAGCTCGCCGATCTCAACAACGCGACGATCTGCACGCTGCAGGGGAGCACCTCCGAGCTGATCGTGGCGAGCTACTTTGGCGCACACAAGATGAAGTACAAGATCGTCACCTTCGCTTCCGCCGAACAGGCGTGGGATGCCTTCGTCGGCAAGCGCTGCGACACCGTGATCAACGATCGCTCCGGTCTCGCTGCACGTCTCGCCAAATTGCCGAACAAGGACGACTACCGGGTTCTCGCCGAGACGGTGTCTAACGAACCGATCGGGCCGATCGTCGCTCAGGGGCAACCGCGCTGGGAAGCGCTGGTTCGCTTCACGCTGAACGCGCTCGTCGCCGCCGAAGAGCTCGGTGTCACTCAGGCCAACGTCGACGAACAGAAGAATTCGCAGAATCCCGACGTGCAACGGCTGCTCGGAACGACAGGCGATTTCGGCAGCAAGATGGGTGTGGGCAACGACTACGCGTACAAAGCAATCAAGGCCGTGGGCAACTACGGCGAGATCTGGGATCGCAACGTCGGGCCAAAGACGCCGCTGCGGCTTGAGCGCGGGCGAAACGCGCTGCTCGCGAACGGCGGCCTGATGATGTCGATTCCGGTGCGCTGAAGTCCCGCGGGCGCTTCGCCCGATGCGTTTTCGCGCGGCTCCTCGATGACGGCCATGTCCAAGCCGCGGATGTCGCGCGCGGTCTTCCAGGAGCGGCTGCCGGGCTACGTCGTCCAGGCTGTGCTGCTCGCGGTCGTCGCCTGGCTCGTCTGGCGCGGCATCGCGAACTTCCAGGCCAATGCGCGCGCGCTCCACTTGTCCGTCGGATTCGATTTCCTGCGCACGCAAGCCGGATTCCAGATTGCGCAGAACCTGATCGCATTCACTGCGGCATCGACCTATTTCGACGCGGTCGTCGTGGCGGCGCTCAACACCGTGCTGGTGATCGCGATGGCCGGAGTCTTCAGCACGCTCATCGGGCTGATCGTCGCCTTCGGCCGGCTCGCGCCTCCGGGCCTGGTCCGCAGCGCATCGTCGGTCTACGTGGAAGTGTTTCGCAACATTCCTTTGCTGTTGCAGATTCTGTTCTGGTATTTCTCGGCGATTGCGCTGCTACCGGGTCTGGAAGACAGCATCCACATCGGGCCCGCGCTTCTGAACAACCGCGGCTTGTTTCTGCCGACTTTGCAGATCGATCCCACGTTCGCCCTGAATCGCCCGCAAGTCGACGGCTTCGATGTCGTCGGCGGTGTAGCGATCCTGCCCGAGCTCATGGCACTCACGCTCGGTCTCTCGATCTACAACGGCGCCTTTCTCGCCGAGATCTTCCGCGCCGGCATTCTCTCCGTCCCGCGCGGCCAGATCGAAGCGGCGGCGACCGTCGGATTGAGCGGCACGCGCGGCGCATTGCTGATTGTCTTGCCGCAAGCGCTCCTAGTGGCGCTGCCGGCGGCGGGCGGGCAGTATCAAACGCTCGCGAAAGCTTCTTCGCTCGCTGCTGCCGTCGGGTATCCGGACATCATGCAGATCGTGGGCGGCACCGTGGCAAGCCAGACCAGCCAGGCGCTCGAAGCGATGACGCTGGTCGTGCTGCTCTACGCGGCGATCAATCTTGCGATCGCGCTTATCGTGAATCTCGCCAATCGCCGGCTGCTCGCGCACGAGGGCCATTGAGCACGCATTTCGTACGCGAGAGTTTGATCGATCCGCGCATCGCGCCTTCCGCGGTGCCGCTCGGCTGGCGGCGTGCGCTGTTTCCGTCGCCGGCGATCGGCGTGCTATCGCTCGCGCTGCTGGCGCTGCTCGTCATCTTCGGCTGGCGTTTTGTCCAATGGGCCGTCGTGCACGCGCACTGGCTCGGCGAGTCGAGCGAAGCCTGCCCCGGCGAGATCGGCGCCTGCTGGGCCTTCGTCACCGCGCGCTGGAAACCGTTGCTCGGCGGATTCCTGCTCACTTTCGTCGTCACGCTCGCGACGTTCGTCACGGCGTTCCCGATCGGGTTGAGTCTCGCGCTCGGGCGCCGCTCCCGGCTGCCGATCGTCCGCTGGCTTTGCACAGCATTCATCGAAGGCATGCGCGCGGTGCCACTGCTCGCGGTGCTGTTCATCGCCGCGACGCTGCTGCCGCTCTTCCTGCCGACCGGCTACACGATGAACCTCTTCTGGCGCGCCGTCGTGGCGTTCGCGCTCTTCAACGCGGCGATGGCGGCCGAAGTGTTCCGCGGCGGCCTGCAAGCCGTGGGCCACGGCCAGATCGAGGCCGCCACGACGGTGGGCCTTAGCGACTTCGCGTCCTTGCGTCTGATCGTGCTGCCGCAGGCGATCACCGCCGTCGTCCCAGCGCTGGCGAACATCATGATCGCCGTGATCAAGGAGACGACGCTGCTCTCCATCGTCGGCGTAAGCGATCTCCTGGGCTCGGTCGAGATTGGAGCGAAGTCGCCGGCCTGGATCGGCGAGCCTAACATCCTCACTTCGGGCTACGTTTTCCTTGCCGCCATTTATCTGATCGTTTGCTACGGCCTGTCGCGCTACAGCCGGCGGCTGGAAGCGCGCCGCTAAAGCTCGCATCAAGCGATGACGACTTCCGGATCGAACGCCAGCATCGCGCGGCTGCAGGGCATCAACAAATGGTACGGCGTGTTTCACGCGCTGCGCGACATCGATCTCGAAGTCGCCTCCGGCGAGCGCGTCGTGATCTGCGGCCCGTCGGGCTCGGGCAAGTCCACGCTGGTGCGAACGGTGAACCTGCTTGAGCCGTTCCAGCAGGGACGGCTGCAGGTCTGCGGCATCGAAGTCGGCGCGGACGAGATCACGCGCGCCGCGCGACTTGCCGTGAATCGGCGCGTCGGCATGGTCTTCCAGCAGTTCAACCTCTTCCCTCACATGACGGTGCTGCAGAATCTCACCGTCGGCCCGGTATGGGGCGGCGGCGTCGCTCGCAGCGAAGTCGACGAGCTCGCGCATCGCTACCTGCAGCGCGTCGGCCTCACCGATCAGGCGCGGAAATATCCCGCCCAGCTTTCCGGCGGACAGCAGCAGCGCGTGGCAATCGCGCGCGCCTTGTGCACGCGCCCGCAACTGATCCTGTTCGACGAACCCACCGCTTCGCTCGACCCGGAAATGGTGAACGAGGTGCTGCAGACGATGGAGAGCCTCGCCGCGGAAGGCATGACCATGATGGTGGTCACGCACGAGATGGGATTCGCGCGGCGGGTCGCCGATCGCGTGATCTTCATGGACCAGGGACAGATCATCGAAACCGCGCCGCCCGACGATTTTTTCGATCGGCCGCAAAGCGCGAGGCTGAAGACCTTTCTCGGTCAGGTACTTACGCACTGAATCGCTGCTTCGGAGACATCGAACCATGACCGTCATCGACGTCCACACCCACATGTTCACCACGAAGTGGCTCGAGCTGATCAGGAAGCAAGGCGGCATCTACAACATCAAGACGCGCCCCGACGGCCAGCAGGAGATCTTCCGCGGCGATACGCCGGTGGTGATTCCGCAGCGGGGCCACTTCGACTATGTGCTGCGCATTCAGCACATGGACAGCGCGGGCATCGACATCTCGATCGTGTCGCTCACCTGTCCCAACGTCTACTGGGGGAACGAAGACGTGAGCTGCCGGGCAGCCCGCGAGTCCAACGATTCGATGGCGCAGGCGCAAGGCAAGTATCCCGACCGCATCCACTGGTTCACCTCGCTGCCGTGGGAATATCCGCAGCGCGCACTGGAGGAGCTGAAGCGGAGCTGCGACAACGGCGCGGTCGGAGTGATGGTGCTCGCCAACGTCGCGGGGCGGAGCCTCACCGCTCCTCTCTTCGCGCCGATCTGGGCCGAGATCGATCGGCGCCGACTGCCGGTGCTCGTGCATCCCACCGATCCTCCCGGCGTGGATCGGATGGACATGACCAAGTTCGATCTCTCCTGGTCGGTCGGCTTCATGTTCGACACCACGCTCGCCATCACGCGGATGATCTTCGAGGGATTCTTCGACCGCTATCCCAACATGAAGATCATCGCCTCGCATGGCGGCGGCACGCTGCCGTATCTCGTTGGCCGCTTCGAGAAAGGCGACGAAGTCGAGATCCCGAGCCGCAGGCAGATGAAGCGCAAGCCCACCGAGTATCTGCGCCACATCTATTACGACTGCATCACCTACAACCTTGGCGCGCTGCAGTACCTGATCTCCGTGGTCGGTGCCGAGCGCGTCATGTTCGGAACCGACTGGCCGCACCAGGTGCATGACACGAAGGGAGCGTTCGCGAACACCGCCGCGCTGCCCGAGGATCAGACGAAGGCGGTGCGGTCGGGGAACGCGGAGCGCATCTTCGCGCTATAACTCGGGACGCAAAGGCGCCGGCGGTTCGTCAGCTTCGCGAAAGAATTGCCGCCGCAAGTGCGATCAATCGCTTTATGACACTTGCATACCGGCCGCGCGCGTGGGAGGATGTTTACCCCGCCCCTTCGCTTTCAACAATCAAGTAGTTGCAAGTAGTCGCGCATTTTTCCTCGGCGGGACCTAGTCCTCCTAGTCCTGCCGGCCTGCCACCGATACGGAGCGAACGAATCGGTGGCAGGACTCCTTTTTTTGCGATCTCGCGCTGCGCTAATGCGGCTTCGACTGGCCGGTGTCGATGGTCGTGCTCTGCGTCTTGCTCTGCGTCGGCGATTCGAACCTCGAGGTTGCGATTTGCACCACCAGCACCGCGAGCGTAAGCACGAAGATCGATCCGGTCACGGCAAGCACGCTCGGGATGGAAAGATCCTTGATGTCGATGGCGAGGAAGCGCGTCAGAGCGGTGATGGCCACGTAGAGCAGGAACAGAACGGGCAGCCGATCGGTCTTGAAGTAGATACCGACGATCGTCCCCAATTCGAGATAGATGAAGAGCAGCAGGATATCGTCGAGTCGGGCATGTCCTGATTCAATCATCCTGATGTAGTCGTTCGCCGCCGACCAGACGATCGTCCCGCCGATCACGAACAGCGCGACGACCTGGAAGGCGCGCACCAGGATGTCCCCAAGCCGGTCGAACTTATCCTTGATGTTCTGAATCGCCATTAGTCGCCCCCACGCACTATGGGCAATCGGCCCGGTGCCCGAGGACTATAGTGGCAGCTTCGGGAATCTGCAAACCCCGCGACCAGTCGGGTAGCATGCGCAATTCAGAAACGAGGCGGTGATGAATACTTTGCTGCACCATATTTCGCGATGAGCACCGAGAGCGTTCTTGTTGCAGGCGTCGGCCCGGGACTGGGCATCGCGGTTGCCGCGCGCTTCGCTCGAGAGGGATATCGGGTGGCGATGCTCGCGCGCAGCCGCGATCGACTCGCAACCCTGGCAGCGCAAGCACCGGACCATCTGATACCGATGCCTTGCGACGTCACCGATCCGGCGCAGGTGAATGCTACTTTCGACGAGACCGAGCGCACGCTAGGTCCGCTCGCGTGCGTCGTATTCAACGCGGGAGCGTATCGCCGCGGCTCGATCCTCGACATCGAGGCGAAGGATTTCGAGCATTGCTGGCGCGTGGGTGCCCTCGCCGGCTTTCTCGTCGGACAGGCGGCGGCACGGAGAATGGTGACGCGCAGCGCGGGCACGATCCTGTTCACCGGCGCCACTGCGTCGCTGCGCGGTGGAGCGAACTTCGCCAACCTTGCGTCGCCCAAGTTCGCGCTGCGTGCGGTGGCGCAAAGCATGGCGCGTGAGCTGGGGCCCCGAGGCATTCACGTCGCGCACATCATCATCGACGGACAGATCGGTAGCGACGACACCGCGGCTGGACCCGACAGTCGGCTACGACCCGAAGCGATCGCACAGGTCTATCTCGATCTGCATCGCCAACAGCGCTCGGCTTGGTCGCTGGAAGTGGACCTGCGGCCGTGGGTCGAGCGGTTCTGACGCGCCGACGGAATCGATTCGCTACGAGCGCGCCGGCGAAATCGCGAGCCGGATGAGCGTGCCCTTTACCTCGCTCGCGATGGTCACGCTGCACAACGTATTGCCCTTCTTCGCGGAGACGATGGTCATGTCGCCGCTGTTCGACGGTTCTGCGACCGTCCACCCCTCCTTCTTGAGCGCTATCAGGTAGTAGTTCTCCGCCTCCCTGATCGAGGAAGTCGTGTGGAGCTGCACGATCATCCGGTCCCCGGTCGAAACTGTCGCTTTCAGCGTCGCGTTCTTGAGGATCGGCACGTCCTTGGGGAATTCATCGGGTAGAGCGAAGCTCTTTTCGCCGGTCGGCGCGGCGGTCGCTTTCGCGGCCTTCTCGGGAGCTCTTTCGACCTTGCCGCAGCCGAACGAGAAGGCAACGAGCACGACCAGCGCGATCGCGACAAGCTTCTTGGACGACAGGTTCGGTGACCGCAGTAACATAATCGACTAGCTTGCCACAAACCGGGGAGATAGGATTCAGGGCAAGAAGGATCGGATGGGCAACCCGCATTTCATGATGATTCCCGGCGCGCCTGCGCCGGTCGCGCCGTTCTCGCATGCGGTCGAGGTCGACGGATGGGTATTCCTGACGGGACAGATGCCCACGGACCCCGAGGACGACGCTGCGCCGCTGCCCGCCGGCATCGAAGCCCAGACCCGGCGCGTGATGGACAACCTGATATTGGTGCTGAACGGCGTGAGCCTCGGGCTCGAGCATGTCGTGTCGGCGCGCGCCTTCCTCACGCACTTCGAGCGCGACTACGCCGCGATGAACGAAGTGTATCGTTCCTATTTCCCGAAGGATCGCCTGCCGGCGCGCACCTGCGTGGGCATCACGGCGCTCGCGCGTGGCGCGCTGGTCGAGATCGACTTCGTCGCGCGCAGGTAAGCGATGAACCGCGCGACGCCCAGTGTTCCCACCACGCTCACCGTGCGCGGCGTCACGACGCGCGCGGTCATGGCGCCGCTGAACTTCCCGCTCGGCACGAGCGTCGTGGTGATTCGGACCGTTCCGCTGCTGCTGGTCGATCTGCACATCGAAGAAGGCAACTCAGGACACGCTTATCTCTTCGGTTACACGCCTGCCGGCGCGAAGTCGATAGCGCTCCTGCTCGGCGAAGCCGTGGATTTGATCAAGGGCCAGCCGGCGAACCCGCAGACGATTTATCACAAGCTCGTACGCCGCTTCGCGCTGATCGGCGCAACCGGCACTGCGCGCATGGCCATTTCCGCGCTGGACTGCGCGCTGTGGGATGCAGCCGCAGCAGCTGCGGGTCTGCCGCTCTGCGAATTGCTGGGAGCGAATCGCCGCCCCATTCGCGCCTACGATAGCCGAGGGCTCGGTCTGATGCCTCCGGACAAGCTCGCACGCGAAGCCGAGGCCCTCCTCGCGAAGGGGATGAGCGCGATCAAGCTGCGGCTCGGTTATCCCACGCTGGAAGAAGATCTCGCTGCATTACGCACGGTGCGTGGAAGGATTCCGCGCGAAGTGCTGGTGATGGTCGATTACAACCAGGCGCTCAGTACTGCGGAAGCGATTCGCCGCGGTCACGCGCTGCAGATCGAAGGCATCGAGTGGCTGGAGGAGCCGATCCGGCACGACGACTACCGCGGCAACGCGGAGATCGCACGCGCGCTCGACGTGCCGCTGCAGATCGGCGAAAACTTCAACGGTCCCGAAGCGATGCTGGAAGCATTTGCCGCCGATGCCTGCGATTACGTCATGCCCGATCTCGGTCGGATCGGCGGCGTGACTGGGTGGATGGACGCTGCCCGCATCGCGGCCGCGCGCGGAGCCCAGATGTCGTCGCATCTGATGCCAGAGGTCAGCGTGCATCTGCTAGCCGCGACGCCGACCGCGCATTGGCTCGAGTACGTTGATTGGGCCGACGCGATACTCGAGGAGCCGCTGCAGGTGATCGACGGCGCGGTCACGCCTGGTAACCAGGCGGGAAGCGGCCTAGTCTGGGATGAAGCCAAACTGAAGCGACTGGAGAGTCCGTGATCTCGAATGATTCGCAACGAACTCGTGCGACATCGCTCATGCATCGGCGGATCGCCGTAGTCGCGCTCTTCGCCGCGGCCGTCGCTTCCATTGCGCCGCGGAGCGACGCCGCCGACTGGGCCGATCCGGCGAAGGTTCTGAGGATCGCCTACCCGATCGACATCTCCGGACTCGATCCGGCCGGCACGCAGGAGCTCTACGCGACCCTCGTCGAGCAGAAGATCTTCGACGGGCTCTATGTCTGGGATTATCTCGCTCGGCCGTACAAGCTCGTGCCCAGCATCGCGACCGGCATGCCGGAAGTATCGGCGGACGGCCGTGTGATGACGTTCCGCGTTCGGCGAGGCATCTACTACAGCGACGATCCCGCTTTCGGAGGCAAGAAGCGCGAGTTGACCGCGGCGGATTTCGTCTATTCGTGGAAGCGCCTCGTCGACCCCGGCTTGCGCTCGCCCAACGTGGATCTGCTCGAAGGAAAGATCGCGGGGCTCGACGAAGCGGTTGCCAGGGCGAAGTCCTCAGGACACTTCGACTACGACGCCGAGATCAAAGGCCTGCGCGCCATCGATCGTTACACGCTGAGGGTCGAGCTGCTGCAGCCCGACTATACCTTTCTCCAGATACTCGATGTCGCGGCATTGCGCGCCGTGGCGCGCGAAGTGATCCAGAAGTACGGCGACGCGAGCGGCCGCGCGATGGATCATCCGATCGGCACCGGTCCCTATCGTCTCAAGGAACGTCAAGCGGGACATCGCATCGTTCTCGAAGCAAATCCCGGTTACCGCGACGAGCGCTTCCCACCCGCACCGGCGAACGCCGACGCGGCGACCAAGGCGGTCGCCGATTCGATGAAGGGCAAGCGCCTGCCGCAGATCGGGCGAATCGAGATCGCGATCGTCGAAGAGTCGAATCCACGGCTCCTCATGTTCAACGCGGGGCAGCTCGACATTCTCGAAGTTCCCGTCGATCTCGCCCCCAAGATGATCGACGACAAGGGGAATCTTTTGCCCGAATACTCGCAGCGCGGCATGAGGCTCGAGCGCGCGACCACGCTAACCACCTCTTTCGGCTACTTCAACATGGAGGACCCGGTCGTGGGCGGATACACGCCGGAGAAGATCGCTCTGCGGCGCGCGATTTGCACCGCGTACAACGTTCCGGACGACATTCGCGTGATCCGCAATGGACAGGCACTCGCGGCCACCCAGCCCATTCCGCCCGACGTCGAAGGACACGTGGCCGGATATAAGGGGTTGGCGTCCTACGACCCGAAGACGGCGCGAGGGCTGCTCGACAAATTCGGCTACAAGGACCGCGACGGAGATGGATTTCGCGAGTTGCCCGACGGCAAGCAATTGGTCATTCACCACGCTTCGATTCCCGGTGCCATAAATCGTGACTTCGACGATCTGTGGCAGCGGAGCATGCGCGAGGTCGGCATTCGAATGGATTTCCAGATTCGCACCTTCCCGGAGTTGGCAAAGGCCGCACATGCGGGCCAACTGCAGTTTGTCACCGCCGGCTGGAGTGGCGACATCACCGACGACTTCATGCGCCTCTTTTACGGACCCTATGCAGGCGCCGGGAACCTGTCGCGATTCAAGAATGCCGAGTACGATGCACTCTACGAGAAGAGTCGCCGCACCGCCGACGCGACTGAGCGCGACATGATCTACGAGGCCATGACCAGGATCATCTCGGCACAAGCGCCCTGGTGCACCATCGTCCACCAGATAAGCAACACCGTGGTCGCGCCGCAGATTCGAGGGTACCGCAAGAACGTGCACTACTTCCTGACGCCGTGGGAATATCTCGACATCGACACCGCCGCGCTGAAAACGCAGCGGCCTTGAAGCAGTGAACTAGGAAAGGGGGATGTGACATGGACGCAACATTGCTTCGCTCCTTGGGGCGCGTCTGGTGGCTCGTTCTGCTGCGTGGGATCGCGGCAATCATCTTCGGCGTGCTCGCCTGGGCCTGGCCCGGCGTTACGCTCATCACCCTGGTTCTAATCTGGGGCGCCTACGCGCTCGTCGACGGTGTCTGTGCCCTGTGGGGCGGGTGGCAGTCCAAGGGAGATGTTGGCAGGCCGATGTGGCAGGTCGTGCTGATCGGCGTGCTCGGAATCGCGGCTGGCGTTTTCACTTTCCTCGCGCCAGGCCTCACCGCATACGCGCTACTGATATTGATCGCCGTCTGGGCAATCGCGAACGGCGTGTTCGAGATCGCCGCGGCGATCCGGCTGCGCAAGGAAATCGCCAACGAGTGGCTGATGATCCTGTCGGGTGCGATATCGATCGCGTTCGGGGCGCTCATGCTAGCAAACCCCGGCGCCGGCGCCATGGCCGTGCTATGGCTCCTCGGCGCGTTTGCGATTCTCTACGGCGTGGTGCTTGTTATGCTCGCTTTCAAACTCCGGAAACACAGCGCGCCCACGCCGGTCGCGGCGTGAGCGCGTTTTTCGAGCGCTGAATCGAGTCGACGCTACTGCTTCGGCTGCTCGACCATCGTCATGCCGGACGGCCCGACGCCGTGGATCTGCACGATCACGCCCTTGGAGCCGGTCCAGGCGTAATGGACGGTGTTCCCCGGAAGCAGGTAAAACGACCCGACGCCGAGCGTCGTGCCCTTCGACTTGTCGAACTTGTCGCCTTCGCCGATGCCGAGGCTCCCCGAGAGAACGGTGATGTTCTCGGTGTCCGGATGCGAATGCGGCGGGATCTTGGCGTTGGCCGGCACCTTGAGGCGCACGACGTAAGGTCCGGGCTTCTCGGGATCACCGACCAGGACCGCCCGCTTCCAGCCCGCGGGCATGCCTTTCATGTCCGTCCATTTCACGTCGCTGAGCTTGACCGCGACGGGCTGCGCGGCGGCCACCGCGCCCATCGCCAAGAGTAGCGCTCCAATAAGCAAAGCGGACACACGATTCATGCAGTTCTCCCTGAGTGAGTTGTCGATCGTCGCTCGCTGCTATTTCGCCGCAGCGCCCTCCTTGCCGTAGCGCCCTTCGTAGTCTTTTCTGATCTTTTCGAGCTGCTCCTTGCTCATGCCCTTGAGATACCACTCGTGGCGCACGTCCGGCTCGAGATACTTCTTCACGAGCTCGTCGTAAACCTGTTGCCCGGCGACGTGCTTCACCTCCGGCAGAAACTCGGTGTAGAAAACTTTCGCGACGTCGTACATGCCGTGCCACCACGCGTAGTCAGGTCCCGACATCGCCGCGCCATGCCGCGCGCGCCTGCCTTCGTGATGCCATAGCTCGTAGTAAATCCAGTCGAGTTTGTCGTCGAAGTCCCCCCGGGTGATGATGCCCCGGTCCATCAGCTCGTTGCGCATCGCGGTCGCGGGCTTGGCGAACTTGGTGTCGTAGAGATTCACCAGCTTGTCGAACTGCGTGTAGAACCCATCGACGAACCCCGGTGCGTGGCAATTCCTGCACACGTCCTGCATCGCCGCGCGGCGCGCCTCGAAATTCTCCAGCTTCTTCGAGATCGGCGGGCGCAGCGTCCAGCTGATACGCGTGCCGACATCGTGCGTGGAAGCCTGCGTCGGTGTGGCGCCCATGTGACAGGTCGTGCAGGTCGGCGCGGCGGTGTAATCCTTGCCCACGACCCACGAGTCCTTCTTGATGTTGAGGCGGTCCTTGTTGGCTGCGTACAGGATGCCGTGCTTCGATTCGGTGTAGATCTCCATCTGCGGGTGGTCGGGGCCGAGATGGCACTTGCCGCACGCTTCCGGCTCGCGCGCCTGCGCCTTGGAGAAATTGTGGCGCGCGTGGCACGCGCTGCACGATCCGAGCGAGCCGTCAGGATTGATGCGACCGATGCCGGTATTCGGCCAGGTATCAGGGTCGAGCTTTCCGCCCGCGAGCACCTTGACCTTCGATCCATGACACTGCGAGCAACCTACGTTCACCGCTTCGGGGCCGCCGACCGCTTCGCCGAGGAAGTTGTCGAGCGAATTGAGAATGTCGCCCGCCTTGGCGTGATGACTCTCGGTCATCTCCTTGACCTCCTGAGCGTGGCATCGGCCGCAATCCTTCGGTGTGACCAGGACAGAGATGCGGTAGCCGTTGTGCTGCATGGCGTCCACGGCTCCCGGCTCTCTCTGATGGCAGGTAAAACAGTCCACGCCGTTAGCGGCATGCTTGCTGTTCTTCCATTCAGCAACGAAGGCCGGCTATAGCTGTTCGTCGCAGGCGATGCAAGTCTGCCCTGCCGTCGAGATCGGCGCTTTCGCCGCGGTTTTTGCCGGTGCCTTTGCCGCAGCTTTGTCC
>DATKJP010000028.1:0-4964 GCA_035543635.1 Casimicrobiaceae bacterium | reverse complement strand
CGTCGGCGCGCTGGAACCGGTTGAGCCGAGCGGCCACGTCCTCGAGGCTGCGCTCTTCGAAGTCGACGTCGTACTCGACCTTGCCGCTCTTGCCCTTGCGCTCGTGGATCGCCATCGCGTAGAGACCGGGAGCGAGCGCTTCGATCGATTTCAGTACGGAGACGATTTGCGCGTGCTCCTTCTTCGCGACCTTTCCGGAGACGAAGATGCCGAGATGGCCGACGTTCGCGTGCATGAGCCCGACGATCACCTGTCCGCGCGCCTTGATCTCTTCCGTCGAGCCGTAGACGTCGGCCACCCAGTTGAACGCCTGCTGCGGCGGCGTGATGTTGTCGCCCATCGAGGCGAAGAGAACGATCGGCGCCTTGATCGCGGTGAGATCGAAGGGCTTGCCGCCATTCGACTTGGTCGTGCCCGACCACAGCTTGTTGCCGACGAAGAGATTGCGCGTGATCCACTCGATCTCTTCGCGATTCATGAGGTAGAAGCCGCCCCACCAGCGCTCGAATTCCAGGAAACGCGGAGGCTCGGTGTCGGCGTTGGCGAAGACGTGGTAGTACTTGTCCCAGAACGTGTTCGCGGGATTGAGGTTCTCGAAATTCTCGACGAGATAGGCACCGTCGAAGATGCCGTTGCCGAGATCGGCGGAAAACGAAGAGAGCCAGGTGCCGCCGAGCATCCCACCCGCGTAGCGCATCGGGTTGTCACCCGCGCCTTCGTGCCAGGCGCCGCCCCAGTAGGACATCGGCGCGCCATTGATCACGATCGGCCCGGTGTCGTCGGGATCGGCCGCGGCCAGCATCATCGCCGCCCAGCCGCCCTGGCAGTTGCCGATGATGGCGGGCTTGGGGCTCGCCGGATGCAGCTCGCGCACTTTGTGCACGAACTTCTTCTCGGCTTCGCACACGTCGAGCAGCGTCTGACCAGGCTCGGGTTGCGGGAAGAAAATGACGAAGTAGACCGGATGGCCTTCGCGCAAGGCCACGCCCACTTGCGAATCGTCCTTGAAGCCGCCGATCCCCGGCCCGTGGCCGGCGCGCGGGTCGATGATCACGTACGGGCGGCGCTTCGGATCGACCCTCACGCCTTCCGGCGGCACGATGCGCACCAGCGCGTAGTTCACGGCCCGGGCGAACTTCCGCGCATCGAGCACCATTTCGTAGTCGAAGTGCAGCACGGGAGGCATGCCCTCTGCCGTGTGCTCGACATAGTTGTTGCCGCGCTGGCGCAGCGTGTCCCAGAACAGGATCGAGCGCTGGGCGAAGTCGAGGCAGTAGTCGGACCACCCGACCCACGCCGTCGAGGACGCCAAGCCCTTTCCTTCGGTAGCCGCTTCGCCGTAAGCCTCTCGCAAGCGCTCTGCAAAGCGCTCTTGGGCAAGCCTGGCGCGCTTCTGGAAGACGAGCGATACCTTGGTGGAGATGTCCTGGCTGCGGGCGAGTTTTCCGGCGGCGTCCATGATGCGGCCCTCGAGAAGTCCTCCCTCACGGGCCGCTCTGTTGGCTACGCCGGCGGCTGCCGCAGGAGATTATCTCACGGACACTGTTGCGGCAGCTTGACGCCCATCAATGAGACAAAAAAAGCGCGGCCGAAAGCCGCGCTTCGTGTCCTTTTTTCCGGGCCGAGCCCGGAACACCCACTTACTGGATCGTGATCTGCTTGCTGTTGATCTTGGCGATCTTCGGCAGCGTCAGCTGAAGCACGCCATCGACGTGCTTCGCTTGCGCCGCGTTCGCGTCGACCGATTCCGGCAGACGGATCGCCCGAGAAGCCTTGCCGAAGCTGCGTTCACGCCACAGCGTCTTGCCATTCGCTTCGATCTCTTCAGCGTATTCGACGCTGATAGTCACATCGCGGTCTTCCACCTTGACTTCGATCTTGTCCTTCGCGACACCCGGGACTTCCGCCTTCACGACGTAGGTTTCGGGGGTTTCGACGACGTCGAGCTCGATCGTGCCGCCGCGCACGCCGTTGACCGGCGCGAAGAACGACTCGAACACCCGATCCAGCGGGCTTTCATAACGCAACAGATTGGCCATACTTTCTCTCCTTGAATTCGCTTGGGCGGCATCGGATTCGCCGCCGATGTCACCAAGATGGCGCTGGCGCCAAAGTTTTCAAGGACTATTTTTTGAGGGCGGCGAGGATTCCCTGCAGGAGGGCGCTCGGCGCCGGAGGGCAGCCAGGCACCTCGACGTCGACCGGGATGACGTTGGCGACCCGCCCCAGGGTGGCGTAGCTCTCGCCGAAGATCCCGCCGGTGCAGCCGCAATCGCCGACCGCGACGACGAGCTTGGGGTCGGGCGTCGCGTCGTAGGTCCGCTTGAGCGCGATCGCCATGTGCCTGGATACGGGACCCGTGACGAGCAGCATGTCAGCGTGGCGCGGGCTAGCGACGAAGCGAATGCCGAGGCCCTCGATGTTGTAGTACGGATTGCCGAGCGCGTGAATCTCAAGCTCGCAACCATTGCAGGATCCGGCATCGACCTGCCGGATCGCAAGCGCCCGGCCCAGAATACGCAGGATCTCCTCCTGCAGCCTGTCGGCGACGCGCATCTCGGCGGCAGGCTCCGGCGGCGGCTCGGTCTTGATGCCCGTTTTCGCGATCTGGCGTAGCACGTAAAGCATCGTTAGAGGTCGTGCCCCGAATAGGACAGGTTGAATGACTTGTTGATGAGCGGGAAATCCGGAACGATGTTGCCGATCACGGCGTGCTCCAAGACCGGCCAGTTCCTCCACGACGGGTCGCTCGCGTGGCAGCGGCGGACGGTTCCATTGGGTCCGCTTTCGAGCGCGATCGTCACGGGCCCGCGCCAGCCTTCGACGCATCCGAGGGCGAGCCGCGACGCGGGAACCGACGGCAGTGACGCCGCAGTGTCTCCGTCCGGCAGCGCCGCGAGGATGGCGTCGATCAGGCGCAGCGATTCGAGAGCTTCGTCGAAGCGGACCGCGACGCGCGCGGCGACGTCGCCGTCCGTGTGCGCCGCCTTGCGCAGCGCGAGCGCGGCGTAGGGGTGCAACGGAAAATCGGCGCGAATGTCATCGACGAGACCGCATGCGCGCCCGGCGAAACCCGTGAGCCCGAGCTGCAGCGCCAGCTCACGCGTCACGCGCCCGCAGCTGCGGAAGCGATCCTGCAGCCCCGCGTGCTCGTCGTAGATGTCGCGCAGCGCGCGGATTTCGCGCTTGAGCGTAGCGCACTGCTCGCGCATCGCTGCAGCGGTGCCGGGTGCGACATCTCGCGCCATGCCGCCCGGCGCGACGACGTCCATGAGCAAGCGATGACCGAAGGCCTCGCGGTTGAGCCGCAACACGTCTTCCTTGAGTCGCGAGAACTGCGCCAGCCCGAATGCGAAGCCGCCGTCGTTGCCGAGATAGCCGAGGTCGCCGAGGTGATTCGCGACCCGCTCGCGCTCGAGGCAGAGCGCGCGCAACGCGGCGGCGCGCGGCGAGACACCGATCTCCGCCATCGCTTCGAGCGCCTGAGCGTACGCCCAGGCGTATGCGACGGTGCTGTCGCCGGAGATGCGTCCGGCTAGGCGCACGCCTTCGAGCAACGGCAGTGATTCGAAACGCTTTTCGATGCCCTTGTGGACATAACCCAGACGTTCCTCGAGGCGCAGCACTTTCTCGCCAACGACCTGGAACCGGAAGTGTCCCGGCTCGATGATGCCGGCGTGTACTGGACCGACGGGAATCTCATGCACGCCGTCGCCGGCGACGCGCACGAACGCGTAGTCCTCGACGCCGGGCTCCCACTTCGGTGACGCCTCGAAGTCGCGCCGCAGCGGGAAGCGATCGATCGGCCACGCGGCCTGCCACAGCCAGGGACGCTGATCGTCGGCGTCGCATTGCACGCCGATCAAGTCGAAGCACGCACGCTGCATCCGGTTGGCGGCAGGGAAGATGGTCGCGAGATCGGGGTAGCGCGCACCCTCGTCGGGGAGCGAATGCTCGAGCAGGGTCAGCCCGTCGGCGTCCTTGAGAAGCACACGGAGCGTGAATCCACGTTCGCGATCGCGATCGTCGCTCGCCCAAAGCGCGACGAGCTGTCCGCCCTGTTCCCACGCGAGCCGGCAGGCAGTGATGAGCTGACCAGAGCTGACCGGGCAGCGCTGCGCGGGAATGTTGCAGGGAAGCGATGCGGCCGCGATGCCCAGAGGCGAGACGTTCATGTCAGCCGATTAATTTCGCTGCCTGCCGGTACCAGTCGGCGAGAAAGGGCGGAATCCACAATCCAAGCATCAGAACAATGGCCATGTGCACGAAGACCGGCGTCATCGCGGGCCGCTGCGGCAGCCGTGCGACGCTCGTCTCGCCGAAGACCATCGGTTGCACCTTGGAGAAGACCGCCGCAAACGCCACGCCCAGCGCGAGCAGCAGCAACGGAGTCGCCCAGGGCTGCTCGCGCATGGCGGAAGTAAGGATCAGGAACTCGCTCGCGAACACGCCGAATGGGGGCATGCCGAGGATCGCGAGCGATCCGAGCGCGAGTCCCCAGCCGATGAGCGGACTCACGGTAACGAGCCCGCGGATGCCGTCCATCATCTGCGTGCCCGCCTTCTGCGCGGCGTGGCCGGCCGCAAAGAAGATGGCCGACTTGGTGAGCGAATGCACCGTCATGTGCAGAAGCCCCGCGAAATTGGCGATCGGGCCGCCCATGCCAAAGGCGAAGGTGATGATGCCCATGTGCTCGATCGACGAATAGGCGAAGAGGCGCTTGATGTCGCGCTGGCGGAAAAGAAAGAACGCCGCCAGCACGACCGAGAGGAGGCCGAAGCCCATCAACATCTGCGAGGGAAGCGCAGAGTGCAGCGATCCCTCCACCAGCACCTTGCAGCGGACCACGGCGTACAGCGCCACGTTGAGCAGCAGTCCTGACAGTACGGCGGAGACCGGCGTCGGCCCCTCGGCGTGCGCATCGGGCAGCCAGTTGTGAAGCGGGACGAGCCCGACCTTGGTGC
>DATKJP010000027.1:0-11833 GCA_035543635.1 Casimicrobiaceae bacterium | reverse complement strand
TAGCGTCGGGTCATCGCAATGCAAGCCATCGCTCGATCGACTCGCCCGAAACGAGCGCGAGCTGCACTCTGACTGCGCGCGGCAGATCGGCTTCTCCCGAGACCGGCCAGACGTCGCTCCACTCCCCGCTGCGCGTGAGATAGGACAGATGGAATTGCGCGATGTCGGCGACGAGCGGGTATGCGGTCGGCTCGACATTGCGAGGTCGGTCGTAGCTCGCCCAGTAGCGCACCTCGACCGTTCCGTCGTGAAAGCCGTAGGCGAGCCGCTGGCCGGCGCTTCCCGCTTCGAGCGTGAATTCGGGACCGGCGCGCGAGAACTCGAGCGTGCTGTTGCCGTTGACGTCCGCCGATCCGATCCACGCCGGCATGCGCGTGTCGTCGAGGCGCGCGGGGCGCGGCATCGCCTGCCTCAAATCGCCTTCGAGGCGTGAGAAGAAGAGCTCGAGCGTGCGCCAGCGCGTCGCTTCGTTGCTGAGCTTCGTTTCGCTGTCCGAAAGCGAGGAGACGGCGCGATAGCCGAGCACTGCGATCACGGCGAGAATGAGGAGCGCGAGCAGCACCTCGATCAGCGTGAAGCCGCGGGCTCGCGCGTTCGTCATCGCTGTGCCGATTGTCCGAGATAGCCGACCAGGCGCGCGAGCACATAGTCGGGGCGCGCACTTTCCGCGACCGTGATCTCGATGCGGCGGAACGCGGGATTTGGCGTGCCGGCTACGCTCTCGTGCCAGGCGAAGGTCGAGCCGGCCTGATCCTGACTGCCTTCGCGCTCGCCGATCGCCGGGGCGGGGGCCTCCAGTTGCGCGGCGGCAAGACGATTTTCCGCAACCCACAGCGCGAGCGTGCGCGCCTTGAGCACTGTCGCGCTGTCGGCGGTCTGCGCGACGCTGCGAAATCCCGCGGCGAGTGCGACCGCGAGGATGGCCAGCGCGACCAGCACTTCGACCAGGGTAAAGCCCTCGCGCCGCGCAATCAGCGTGCGTACGGGCCGAGGATCGCGACGCGATTCAGCGGATCGGCGGTGAGCAGCAGCTGCCATTCCGGAGCGTCCAGTTCGATGACGAACGGTTCGTTGCGGCCGCTGGGCACGAGCGGCAGCACGGCGCCGGGCGGCACCGCCTGGCCGGCGTAGGCCCGCGAGATTACAGCGAGCGGAGACGGAAGCGCGCGCGGCGCGAGCACATCGTCGCCGGAGAGGGCGATCCATTGAACCGTCTCGCCGGCCGCGTTGCGTTTCCAGAAACGATAGCCCTCCCCAGCCGCGGATACTCCCAGCGTCTCGTTCTTCCATTGCGCGAGAAGCGCCGCGTGCTCGAGCGCCCCGCCGAGCCTTCGTCCTTCGCGCTCGAGCGAGCTGCGCGGGTCGGGATTGAGCTGTGCGTAAGTGATCCCCGCGGCGAGGCCGATCACGATGAGCACGACGAGAATTTCCACCAGCGTGAAGCCTGGCTGACGAGAAGATAAGCGAAGCATCCGGCCGCGCAGTCGTTTCCTCACAGATCCCATGAGCCGATATCGGCGTCATAGCCTGTTCCGCCCGGCTGACCATCGGCGCCGAAACTGAACACGTCGATCTCGGCGTGCAAACCCGGATTGAGATATTGGTAGGGATGGCCCCACGGGTCTTTCGGCAAGCGTTCGAGATAGCCGTTCGGTTTCCAGTTAGGCGGCACCGGCGGCGCGGTCGGCCTCGTCACCAGCGCCTGCAGCCCCTGCTCGCTGGTGGGATAGCGCTGGTTGTCGAGGCGATACAGCTTGAGCGCCGCCATGATCGCCGCGATGTCGGTCTTGGCGGCGACGACGCGCGCCTCGTCGGGGCGCTCGATGAAACGCGGCACGACCAGCGCGGCGAGAATGCCGAGGATCACGATCACCACCATGATCTCGATCAGCGTGAAGCCGCAACGGCGCAAAGCTGGAACCGGAGTGCGCATACAGCCATTATAATCGCGCGTCTCTTGCATCATCCTGTCGGCAACTCGTGCTGCGCCGCCTCTTCAATCTGCTCGTGCTCGCCGCAGTCGTGGGAGCATTCGCGTATTGGTGGATCGCCGTGCGTCCGCTGCCGCTGCCGGAGAGTCCCTACAACTTCACGGTGCGCACCGGCGCCACGCTGCGCGCGGTGGCGCACGAGCTGACTTCCGCCGGCGTGCTGCCTGCGGACTGGACGCTCGTCGGCCTCGCGCGGCTGAGTCGCGCCGACCGCAGCATCAAGGCCGGCAATTACGAGCTCTCCTCGGGCACGACGCTCGCGGGCCTGCTCGCCAAGCTCAGTCAGGGCGATGCGACGCAGACGAGCTTCACTATCGTCGAGGGTTGGAGCATGCGCGACCTGCGCGAAGCGCTCAAGGGCGACGAGGACATCGTCAAACAGGTGTCCGATCTTCCGGGTGCGGAGCTTATGGCGAAGATCGGCGCCAGCGAGAAGGAGCCCGAGGGCTGGTTCTTTCCCGACACCTATTTCTTTGCCGCCGGCGCGACCGACGCCTCGATTCTCGTGCGCGCGCACAAACTAATGCGTCAACGGCTGACCGCTGCTTGGGATGCGCGCGCCACGGATTTGCCGGTCACTTCGGCATACCAGGCGCTGATCCTCGCCTCGCTGGTCGAGAAGGAAACCGGACGCGCCGCCGACCGGCCGCTCGTCGCGTCGGTGTTCGTGAACCGCCTGCGCCAGGGAATGCGGCTGCAGACCGATCCCTCGGTGATCTATGGGTTGGGCGAGCATTTCAACGGCAACCTCACGCGGGGCGATCTCGACCGGGATCAGATATTCAACACTTACACGCGCGAGGGTCTGCCGCCGACGCCGATCGCGCTGCCGAGCCAGGCGTCGCTCGATGCGGTGCTGCATCCGCCCGCCACGTCGTATCTTTACTTTGTCTCGCGCGGCGACGGCTCGAGCGAGTTCTCCTCGAACCTCGCGGATCACAATCGCGCCGTGGCAAAATATCAGCGAGGCGTGCGTTGAAGCGCGCGCCGATCATTCGGCATCCCTCTTGACGTCAACGAGAGCGCGGCGCGGCCGCTTCCTCACGCTCGAAGGCATCGACGGCGCCGGCAAGAGCACGCACCTTCCGCACGTGAAGGAGCTGCTCGAGCAAGGCGGGCGCAGCGTATGGGTGACGCGCGAGCCCGGAGGGACGCCGCTCGGCGAGCGGCTGCGCGAGCTGCTGCTGCACGAGCCGATGGCGAAGCTCACCGAGACGCTGCTCATGTTCGCCGCGCGCCGCGAGCATTGCGAGCGCGAGATATGGCCGCGGCTCGAAGCCGGCACCTGGGTCGTGTGCGATCGCTTCACCGACGCGACGTACGCCTACCAGGGCGGCGGTCATGGCGTTCCGCGCGAGGTCATTGCTGCGCTCGAACGCGATGTGCTCGGAGGGTTTCAGCCCGATCTCACGCTCGTGTTCGACGTTCCCGCGCGAATCGGTCTTGCGCGGCTCGCCGATGGTCGGCCTCTCGACAAGTTCGAGCGCAAGGACAGCGCGTTCTTCGATCGCGTGCGCGCGGTGTATCTCGAGCGCTCGCGGGCCGAGCCGCATCGCTGCCGCGTGATCGACAGCACCGCGCCGCGGGATGCCGTCGCGCGCGAGCTTGCCAACATCGTGGCGGCGCTGTGAGCCGCTTGCTCGACGCAACGCTCTTCGCGTGGCAGCGCGACGCGGCCGCAGCGGCGCTGACGGCCAAGTCACGGTGGCCGCACGCGCTGCTGATCGAAGGCAAGCGCGGCATCGGCAAGCGCGCCATCGCGCTGCATTTCGCGCAAGCCCTTCTTTGCGAGACGCCGCGCAGCGACGGCCGTCCCTGCGGAACTTGCGCGAGCTGTGGCTACGCGCGCGCGGGCGCGCATCCGGATCTGCGCGTGATCGAGCCGGTCGAGCGCGACGAGGAGGGCAACGAGACGCCGGTGGATGAGATCGTCGTCGACCGCATCCGCGAGCTGATCGATTTCACGCAGCTCACCGCGCACCGACAGCGCGCCAAGGTCGCGGTCATCATTCCGGCCGAGGCGATGAATGTCGCCGCCGCAAACGCGCTGCTCAAGACGCTGGAAGAGCCGCCGCCGGCGACCTATCTTATGCTGGTCAGCCATCAGCCCGGGCGCCTTCGCGCGACGATCGTCAGTCGTTGCCAGCGCTTTGTTGCTCCCGAGCCCGGTCCGGCCGCCGCCACTGTGTGGCTCGCGGAGCAGGGCGCGGCGGAGCCTGAGTTGTTGCTGGCGCAGGCGGGCGGAGCACCTCTCCTCGCGCTCGGACTCTCGGATCCGGCAGTTCAGCGCGAGCGCGCATTTCTTCTCGCCGCGCTCGAAGACCCCCAGCGGCTCTCTCCGATCGAGGTCGGCGTGCGCATCGACGGCTATCTGAAGGAAGAGCGCAAAGCGGTGCTCGGCGATCTGGTGTACTGGCTCCTCACCTGGAGCGCCGATCTCGCCGCGAGCGCGACCGGAGGAGTTCCACGTTATCACCCCGACCGGCGCGATGCGCTGGCGCGCCTCGGGAAGCGGGTGGCGCGGCTAGCCCTCTTCCGCTATTATCGGGCGCTGCTCCGGCAGCGCGAGCTGCTCGGTCACCCGCTGGTGCCCCGGCTCGTCGCCGAAGCCTTGCTATTCGAGTATCGGGCACTCTTCAACGACGCACATGGCAGCTAAGGACGATCGCTTCAACGGCGGCTCGACGATGTCGCGGCCGGGCGTGCTGTCGCTCAACATCCGCGAGAAGGCGGCGCTCTACGCTGCGTACATGCCTTTTCTCAAGGGTGGCGGCATCTTCATCCCGACGACCCGCCAGTATCTTCTCGGCGAGGAAGTGTTCATGCTGCTCTCGCTGCTCGACGATCCGCAGCGCATCGCCGTGCAGGGCAAGGTCGTGTGGATCACCCCGGACGGAGTGCAGGGGAACCGCACCCCGGGGATCGGCGTGCAGTTCACCAACGACGAGACCGGAGCGCAGGCGCGTGCGCAGATCGAGAAGGCGCTGGGCGAGGGTATGGCCTCCAATCGTCCGACTCACACGATGTAGTTTGTTCGTAGATTCTCACTGCCACCTCGATTTTCCTGAGCTGATCGGTCAGTTGCCGTCCGTGCTCGACGCGATGGCCGCAAACCGGGTCACGCACGCATTGATCATCAGCGTCAACCTGCGAACGCTTCCGGACGTGCTGCGGCTCGCCGCCGAGCATGAGAATCTCTACGCCACCGTTGGCGTTCATCCCGACACCGAGGATGCCGGCGAGCCGACGATCGATGAGCTGGTCGCGCTTGCGGCGCAACCGAAGGTCGTCGCGATCGGCGAAACGGGGCTCGACTACTACCGCCTAACCGGTGACCTCGAATGGCAGCGCACGCGCTTTCGCAGCCACATCCGAGCCGCGCGCGAGTGCAGGAAGCCGCTGGTGATCCACACGCGTGCAGCGGGCGCGGACACCCTCGCCATCATGCGCGACGAGCGCGCGGGCGAGGCCGGCGGCGTGATGCACTGTTTCACCGAGACCTGGGAAGTCGCACAGGCCGCTATGGACCAGGGCTTCCACATTTCCTTTTCCGGGATCGTGACGTTCAAGAATGCAAAGATGGTGCAGGACGTGGCGCGGCGCGTCCCGCTTGACCGGATGTTGATCGAGACCGACTCGCCGTACCTCGCGCCAGTGCCCTATCGCGGCAAGACCAATCAGCCCGCCTATGTGCGCTACGTAGGCGAGGAGATCGCGCGTCTGCGCCAGGTTCCGGTCGAAGACGTCGCGGCGGCGACCTCGGCCAACTTCTTCCGGCTGTTCGGAGTGAGCGCGCTTGCTCACTGATCGCCGCCGCGCGTTGGCGTTTCTCCTGGCCGGGGTGATCGCGCTGGGCGTTTGCACCGGCGCGAGCGCGCAGGCGCTCTATGACCGCTTCATCCAGGCGGTCACGCTCGACAAGACCGAGGACGTTCGCGCGATGCTCGCGCGCGGCATGGATCCGAATACGGTCGATCCGAACGGCGACCCGGTGCTGCTGGTCGCGGCGCGCTCCGGATGGGAGAAGACTTCCGCGATCCTGCTCTCCGGCGGCGCGAAGGTCGATGCGAAGAACCGCTTCGGCGACCGGCCGCTGATGGTCGCGGCGTTGAACGGACATCTGGCCATCGTCAAGCTGCTCTTCACGCGCGGCGCGGAGCTCAACCCGCCAGGATGGACACCGCTCATCTACGCCGCGACCAACGGTCACATCGAGGTCATGCGTTATCTCATCGAAGCAGGCGCGGACGTGAACGCCGAGTCTCCGAACGGAACGACTGCTCTGATGATGGCGGTGCGCGGAGCAAACGCCGACGCCGTGACGATGCTGGTCGCCCGCGGCGCCGACGTCAATCATCGCAACGAAAACGGCGCGACTGCGCTCGGATGGGCTCGGCGAGGCGGCTTCGACGCGATCGAGAAAACGCTCCTCCGCGCCGGCGCGAAGAATTAGCAGTGCCTAGAGAGCCCTCAGGAAGGCGACCAGGTCGCTCTTCTCCGCGTCGGTGAAGCCGATGCCGAAGCGCGTGTCGTAGAAATTGACGGCGTCGAGCAGCGTGGCCGCCGAGCCGTTGTGAAAATACGGCGCGCGTGCCGCGAGCCCGCGCAGGATCGGCCCCTTGAAGCGCCCGACGTCCTTCCACTGGCCTGTGATGAGGGCACGCCCAGGATCGGTGGTCTGCACGGTCAATCCGGTCGCGTTGTTCTGCAAGGTATAGAGCGGTAGATCCGGCGTGCGCCGGGAAGCATCGGTCAGCCCGATGTCGAGCGGCGCCGGAATCGAGTGGTTGCCTGAGCTCGGCGTGTCGTGACAGGTCGTGCAAGTTCCGTTGAGTACGGGCACGCTCAGATCGTCGTTGAGCCCTTTGACACCGGTGATCGTGATCGACTTGGTGTTGAACAGCGTCTCGCCGCGCGCGACCGCGCGGCGTGCTTCGACGGTGCTCGCCGGATCACCGTTGCCAAGGCCGTTCGTCTGCGAGAAGTTCCAGGCGTCGTATAGCGTGAACACGACCGGATTGAACAATGCGCCGGTGCGATAGTCGCCGGACACGACATCGTTGATGCCGAAGTAGAAATTCTGCTGCGAGAGATTAGCGGGTCCGCCGAGGGCGTGGCGCGCGGTGAGCTCGCCCGCATCGTTGTCGTACACCTGCGTCGCGAACAGCGTTGTCTCGAAGGCGACGATCGCCTCGCGCTGGTCGCTGCTCAAAGCCTGAGCCGCCTGGGCGTGTCCCAATGTCGCCTGGTTCGATTGATCGGCGAGGTCGAAATGAATCGTCGCAAAGCACTTGCTAGTGCCGAGGATGCAGTTCGGCGATGTCGCGTCCAGGAAGGTCTCGCGGCCGTCCCACATGACTGTGCTCAGGAAATTGAGGTTGGTCGCCGGTAGCGGCCGCCGGAAGAGCGAGAGCTCGTTCGCACTTGCGTGGCCGTAGGGATCGTCGACGGCCACGAGCGTGAATTGAGCCCCGGCGGGGATCCCGATACCGATGCGGATGAGCCCCTTGTTGAGGAGCATGCTGTAGGCGTTGCGCCGCGCATCGACGGTCGAGACGTCGGCATTGGGGGAGTTCGATCCATCGACGGTACGAAAGATCGGATCCGTGCCGCCGGTCGCGTCGAAGCGTGCCTGGATGCTGGGCGGCGTGACCGTCCAGCCGTCGCTGGGTTGGTGGCAGCTCACGCAGGCGCGCCCGTTCGTACCGAGGCTCTGAAAGAACGGTCCGGTGAGATCGACCTTCCCAACCGTGCTGAAGGTTGCGGCGATTCCAGTGGGGTTGGCGAATGGGAGCATGCTCGGAAGAAACGTGGGTTGGCCCGCGTTGCCCGAGGCGCTGATGGCGAGCAACGACGCAACCGCTGATGCGAGATGGCGATGCTGGAACTTAGTGGGCATGATGAGCCTCCCTCGAAGAATACGACTGCGGCGTCGCAGCCGGCATTGCCTTGGTTGGGTCACGAGGAGCAGGCTCGGCATCCGTGCCGCGCCCCCCAGCGCAGTCGCTGTCATGCTCTTGCTTGCCGCCTCTTCACCGGTAAATACGGAATCCACCGGGTCCGGCGGACATCGCCAACCCACCGCGTGAGACCGCTCAGCGCGGAACGACGGACGCGAAGGCCAGCTGGCGTTCGGTGAGCTTCGTTGTAGGATTGTCCGCTCCAATCGTTGGTCGCAATTGCTCGAGCGCTGACGACAGCACGCCTCGGGCGAGTTCTGTGTTGCCCGCAGAAGCGAGTGCCTGGCCTTCGACCAGGTAGCAACGCCCGACGTAGCTCGAAGGCGCGCCCGTACCCGAGACCTCGAGAAAGAGCGCGCGTGCTTTTCGAGCGTCGGCGGCTGCGGCATCGAAGCGACCGATGCTCAACTCGAAATCCGCGCGGCGCAGGACGAAGACGCCCTGCGCCATGTGATCCGTGCCATGTTTTTCGGTTATAGCAACCGCCTTGTTCATCGCCGCGATGGCAATGGCCGTCTCGCCGTGCGCTTGCGCCAGCATGGCTCGCTCGTAGGCGATCGATGCGGCCCCATTCGGGTCCTGGCCTGTCCGCAGATAGCGGGGTTCGGCTTCGTTCACGGCCTGCTCGGCGCGCGCATAGTCGCCCAGGCTGAGATAGGCCTGAGCGCGCATCAACAGCGACTGGGAGATCACTCGTTCGTCGCCCACTGCGCGGGCGCGCGAATAGGCGAGCTCTGCGGTGCGTGCCGCTTCCGTGTCGCGGCCGAGAGCGAGCAGCGTTCGCGAGAGATTGGCGTACCGCATTGCGAGGACGTTCTTGTCACTGCCGTCCGCGCTGCTGATGCTGATCGCTTTCCTGAACAGCTCTTCTGCCTTGAGCGTCTGCCCCATCAGGTGGAGCGAGAGGCCCCAGTTGTTATAAAGGGCGCTTGCCATAGCGGTGTTCTCGCGTCCGAGCGCGACCAGGTGCGCCTCGGCGCGCTCGAACATCTCGACTGCCGCGGGGAACTGATTCGCTTGGTCATAGGAGGAGGCGAGATGCATGAGCACATCCAGCTCCAACACCGCCGACCGATAGCGCAGCTGCGGCAGCAGGGCTTGCGCAGCCTTCGCCCGATCGATGGCTGTGGCGGCTTCGTTTTCGTCGCGCGCGACCAGGCTCGCGTCGAGAAGACAGGAGATGCGGTCGAGCGTGTATTGCGGCTCGTCGGGTAGATCATCCATCCCCTCGCGCAGCAGCGCTTCTGCCCGCTGATAGTTGCCGGCGCGCCCGACCGGTGGCGCGAGCGTGCAGGCCGCTCTTGCGCGCGTCTCCCGCTCCGGGAGTCCGCGCGAAATATGATAGGCGCGCCCAAGGAGCGCTCGTGCCTTGTCATCCTGGTCCATCGCGCTGTACTGGCTTCCGATGGCCATCAACATCTCCGCGTGGTTCGCGTCGGGCTCGCCATACTCTCTCTCAACGATCGTCTCGGCGCGCGAGAGCAGATCCCCGGCCGTAAACGGCTTGCCCGACGGTGCCGCGTCGGAGAGCAGGAACTGGTTTAACTCGTTGATGGCCGCCGCACGGGAAAGCTCGCGCAGTGCGAAATCCCGCTGTTCAATCGCCGCACGCGCCTGCTCGTCGGCACGCTGGCGCTCTTGCTCGGCGATCGCCGCCTGCCGGGTCGCCCGGCCGGCCTGCGAGATCGTCCCGGCGAGCCCGCCGATGAGGGTTACAACTGCCAGTGTGGCGAGCCCCACGGCGAGCCGGTTCCTGCGCACGAACTTAACGGCGCGATAGCCGATCGAATCCGGCCGCGCACTGACGGGCTCGTGCGCGAGATGGCGACGGATGTCGTCGGCGAAGGTCGTGACCGAGCCATAGCGCTCTGCAGGATTCTTTTTGAGCGCAGCCAGGACGATCTTGTCCAGATCGCCGCGAAGCAGCTTTTGCAGCTTCGCGAGCGGCAGCCCGCGCGCCTGGGCCTTTCCTTCGTCGTGACAGGCGCCGCTCGGGCGCGTGACCTCGGCCTCCAGAATCGCTTCCTCCAGCGCGGCGCGCGATTCGCGCTTGAGCCGGTATGGCCGCTCGCCAGTGAGCAATTCGTAGAGGATGACGCCGAGCGAGTAGACATCGGTCGCCGTAGTGAGTGGGGCACCCGCCACCTGCTCGGGGCTGGCGTAATCCGGCGTGAGCAACCGGCCTGCCGCCTGCGTGAGCTCGCTCTCGGGAGAGGAGTCATCTGCGATCAGCTTGGCGATGCCGAAATCGAGCAGCTGCACCTCGCCATCGTCGCTGACCAGAATGTTGGACGGCTTCAGGTCACGATGCACGACGAGATGCGCGTGCGCGTACTGAACCGCATCGAGCACCTGCAGAAACAACCCGAGTCGTTTGGGCACGTCGAGACGGCGTTCGTCGCAGTAGGCGCCGAGCGGCTCGCCGGCGACGTATTCGAGCGCGAGGAAAGGTTGCCCTTCTGGCGCGACCCCGGCGTCGTAGAGGCGGGCGATGTGCGGATGCGCGAGCGCGGCCAGGATGTCGCGCTCGCGGGCGAAGCGCTCGGCGAATTCCGCGACGTGAGGCACAGCCAGCGGAAGCTTGAGCGCGACCGGCCGCTTCAATTGCCCGTCGCTGCGCTCGGCGAGCCAGACCGAGCCCATGCCGCCGCGGCCCAGTTCGCGCAGCAACCGGTACGGCCCGACCACGGCTCCTTCGCATAACGGCGTGCCGCGCGCGCCGGCAAGCGATGCCGGAGCGAATCTGGGCAGCGTTTTGAGGAAGTCGTCGGTGGCACCGGAAGCCTGTCGCGCGAGGAGATCGCGCAGCGTCGCGCCTAGGCCGTCCACTGCCGGCGGCAGTGTCGCAAGCCATGCTTCGCGCTCGGGCGGCGACAATGCCAGCGCTTCGTCGATGAGGCGCGACAGCGTTGACCACTGCTCGTCGGTGAGCTTCATGTCCCTTGCCGCGGCTGCGTGAGCACTTCGGGGTTCCTATCCTCGTTACGGATTTTCGACGCGAAACCGGACACGTGGGCGGCCATGAGTGCTATCTCAATGCCGCTTGCAACAGCAGGCGAGCCTTGTCCCAGTCGCGGCGGATCGTGCGCTCGTTGACTCCGAGCACGGAGGCGATCTCCTCCTCGCTCAAGCCCGCGAAGAAACGCATCTCGACCACGCGCACGAGCCTCTCGTCGACGCGCGCCAGGTCCTTGAGAGCGTCGTCGATGCGGATGATCTCGTTTTCGGAGGCGTGCACCGATTCGGCAAGATCGGTATTGAGCGTAATCGGCGCCGCACCACCGCCGTGCCGCTCGGCTCGACGCTGCCGCGCGAAGTCGACGATGATCGAGCGCATAACCTTGGCCGCGTAGGCGAGAAAGTGCGCGCGGTCTTCGACGTCGAGCTGGCCGGCCTTCACGCAACGCAGGTACGACTCGTGCACGAGCGAGGTGGTGTCGAGTTGAGCTGTGCGCTCGTTGCGGCTCAGGCGGATGTGAGCGAGCTGGTGCAGCTCGGCGTACATGAGCGAGAAGAGTTCGTCGAGCGCGGCCTTGTCGCCTCGCCTGGCAGCTTGAAGCAACGCAGTGAGCTGGGTGAGCTGGCCGTCGAGAGGGTGCGGCATAACCCTTGAACTCCCAGGTTGCCCCCTCTTGCCCCGAATCGCTGCGCCATGACGTTCGAAGCTTCGGCGCGCAACGATCAGGCGTGAACTCTACGCGCTTTTCATTGCGTTTTCCACGCCTCGCTCAACCGTGGCGGCTTCCATGCGCGCGTCGCCGGCGCGCGTCCCTCGGCTCGGCGACGAGCGGACGATAGATCTCGACGCGGTCGCCGTCGGACAGAATCCGACCGCGCTCGACACGCCGACCAAAAATCCCCACCGGGCAGCGCGCTAGGTCG
>DATKJP010000026.1:0-6045 GCA_035543635.1 Casimicrobiaceae bacterium | reverse complement strand
GATCGAGCGCTATCAGCGCGGCGGCAGCTCGATCGCGTTTCACCGCGGGGAGCTCCCGCGCTTCGCGTTGCGTGCGACGGCGCTGTCGCGGCTCGCGGCGAATCTCATCGATAACGCTTTGCGCCACGGCGCGCCGCCGATCGAAGTCGCGACGCGTCAGGAAGACGGATCGTTAGTGCTCGAGGTGGGCGATTGCGGCCCCGGGATTCCCGCAAACGAGGTCGAGCGGCTGAAGCGGCCGTTCACGCGCGGCGATCCTGCGCGAAGCGGCGCCGCGGGGGCGGGCCTCGGGCTCGCGATCGTGGAGCGCATCGCGCGCCTTCACGGCGGCAAACTCGATCTGCTGCCGAGGCCGGGCGGCGGGACGATCGCGAGAGTCACGCTGCCGGTGCCGGCGCGAGCCTAGTGCGCCCGCTTCACGCAACCCTGAGCTAGGAATTCATCCAGCCTCGGTTGTTACCAGCACGACGGTGGCCATCGCCGCGATGCCTTCGCTCCTCCCTGCAAAGCCGAGCCGGTCCGTCGTCGTCGCTTTGACGCTCACCTGGGCGGGCGCCGCGCCGAGGTCGGAAGCGATGTTCGCAACCATGGCTGGCACGTGCGGGGCGAGCTTCGGCGCCTGCGCGATCACGGTGATGTCGAGATTGCCCAAGGCGTAGCCCGCCGCGCGCGCTTTTTCCCAAACGCGGCGGAGCAGCGTCCTGCTGTTCGCGTCCTTGTAGGCCACGTCGCTGTCGGGAAAGTGCGTGCCGATGTCGCCTGCGCCGAGCGCGCCGAGAATCGCATCGCAGGCGGCGTGCACGACGACATCGGCGTCCGAATGGCCGTCGAGCCCGTGCTCGAAGGGAATCATCACCCCGCCGAGCACGAGCTTGCGGCCGGCAACGAGCGCATGAACGTCAAAACCGTTACCGACCCGGATAGCTGCCGCGCTCATCTCCGCGTGATGCGTTCCTGGATCTGGCGCCCCGCGATAATAGCTTCTGCCAACGCGACGTCCTCGGGATAGGTCACCTTGATGTTGGACGGGCTGCCATGGATCAGCCGCGGCTTCACCCCGATCGCTTCGATCGCCTGCGCTTCGTCGGTGATCGTCGCAACGTCCGCTTTCCTCAGTGCATGCTGCAGGATCGCGTAGCGGAACATCTGCGGCGTCTGCGCGCACCAGAGACCTTCGCGCGATTCGGTCGTCGCGGCGCGAAGCCCAGCGCCGGTTTCGGCGCGCTTGAGCGTATCGGCGAGCGGGACGGCGAGGAGGCCGCCGACCGGCTCGTCCTCGAGCTCGTGCAGAAGCCGATGCAGCGTGGCGAGATCGAGGCAGGGGCGCGCCGCGTCGTGCACGAGCACCCAGTCCTCGGCTTCCGCATATTCCCCGACCGCACCCAAGCCGTTGCGCACCGATTCTGCGCGCGTCGCGCCGCCGCAATAGATGGGCGCAACGCCGGGGATCTCACCGATCTTTTCCGCGTAGAGCTTGTCCTCGCGCGCCAGCACGACGAACACGACTTCGAGAACGGTCGCGCCGTGCAGAGAGTCGATCGTGCGCCTGAGCAGCGGTACGCCGGCGATCGGCGCATACTGCTTGGGCACGCGCTCGCCGAAGCGGGCGCGCGTTCCGGCGGCGGGGATCAACGCGAAGCGGCGCGGCGCAGCCATCTATGGGAGTCTCAGAGGTCCCCTAGCCGGCCGACGCTCGCTTAAGATACTTGGCAAGAAAGCGGTCCATCGCTTCGTAGAACTCGATCTGGTTCTCTTCGTTGTGGAAGCCGTGGCCCTCATTGTCCTTCACCATGTACGGCACGTCTACGCCGCGCTCGCGCAGCGCCTTCACCATCTGGTTGGATTCTTCGACGTTCACGCGCGGATCGTTCCTGCCTTGCGCAATGAACAGCGGGGTCTTGATCTTGTCGGCGTGAAATACGGGAGAAATTTCCGTCAGCAGGTCCTTGTCCTTCACCGGGTCGCCGACCATTTCGTAGGTCATCTCCTGCATCGGTTTCCAGTACGGCGGGATCGTCTTGTACATGGTGAAGATGTTGGACACGCCGACGTAATCGACCGCGCAGGCGTAGAGATCAGGCGTGAACACGACCCCCGCGAGCGTAGCGTAGCCGCCGTAGCTCGCGCCGTAGATGCAGATGCGCTTAGGGTCGGCGATGCCTTCCTTGATGAGGTACTCCACGCCGTCGGTGATGTCGTCCTGCATCTTGCGACCCCACTGCTTGAACGAAGCCTCCCAGAATTTACGACCGTAGCCGGTCGACCCGCGATAATTCATTTGCAGGACAGCGTAGCCGCGGCTGGCGAGCATCTGGACTTCTGGGTCCCAGCCCCACACGTCGCGCACCCACGGGCCGCCGTGCGGATTGACGATGAGCGGCAGCTTCTTGGGTTCGACACCGTTCGGTAGCGTGAGATATCCGGGAATGGTCAGGCCGTCGCGAGATCCGTACTCGATCGGGCGCATCCGCGCCATCTTCTCCTCCGGTAGCCACGGCGCGATCTGGCCGAGCCTGGTGAGCCGGTCGGAGCCAACGTCGTAGAGGTAGCGGGTGCCCGGGGTGCGATCGTTGTACGCGGCGATGACCATCCGGTCCTCATCGTCGTTCATGCTCTGTATGCCGAATTCGTATCCTGGCAGCTGCTTTTCCAGCGCGCGGAATATCCGCTCCGTCTGGGTGTCCAGAAACCGCCGCTCCGTCTTCCAGGTCGTGTAGCCGATCGTCGTGAGCACCTTGCGCTTGTGCGAATACGAAAGCCCGTCGACATCGACGTCGGAGCGCTCGTACAGCAACTTCTGCTCCGCCGCGGTAGCGGGGTCGACCAGCACGATCGCGTCCTTGTCGCGGCCGAGGTTCGATGCGGCATAGAGCAGCTTGTTGTCGAAGCTGAAGAACAGCGGATTGAAGCTTTCGCGAAAGCTCGTCGTGAGCACGGTCTTGAACGGGCCGCTCGCGCCGTCGCGATAAAGGAAGCTCGTATTGACGCCGTCGGAAGTCTGAGCGCCGCGGATCAGGCCCGCGTGGTCGGTCAGCCAGCTCGTCACGTTCCCGGGATTCTCGGCCTCGAGGGTCAGCGCTCCGGTCTTGAGATCGAGACGATAGGCGTCGAATACTTCCTTATTGCGCTTGTTCAGGCCCACCAGCATTTGATCGGGAAAGTCGCGCAGATCATCGATGATCTCGGCGCGCACGCCTTCGAACGGAGTGAGATCCCTGAGCCCGGTGCCATCCTTGTTCACGGCGACGACGTGGTAGTTCTCGTCGCCTGCGAAATCCTTGACGTACACGAGTCGGTCCGGTCCCTTCCAGAAGTAATCTGGTATGTCGCGCGCGGTTTCAGCCGTAATGCGCTTCGGCTCGCCTCCGGCCAGCGGCTGAACGTAGATGTTCATGCGCCGCTCGTAGGGTTGCATGAACGAGAGCGTCTGGCCGTCGGGCGAGATGCGGAAGAAGCCGCGCTCCGGATTGCGGAAGAAGTCGCGGACGGGGATCGGCTCATCGGCGGCCGCGCCGGCGGTCGCGGAAACGATCATGCTTGAGGCCGCGGCGAGCGCAACAGCGAGCGCGCCGATGTGGGCAAGACGAGAAGGCATGGGGATTCCTGTGGGGGCAAGGGCAGCGCCGGCTCGAGCGGGGCGAGGCAGACGCCAGCGAATTGGCCTAGTTTAGCAGGCGCTCGGTTCGTTCCGGACTAAGCGAGCGACTCGAGCGCCGCGCGCACTTCCTCGGGCACGGCCGTCGGGCGCCGGGTCCCGCGATCAACCCAGACGTGGACGAAATGACCGCTGGCGACGGGCTCCTCCTCGCCCTGCCGGAACAGGCCGATCTCGTACTTGACCGATGACCTGCCGAGCTTGGTCACGCGCAGCCCGGCCTCGACGACATCCGGAAAGGAGAGCGGTTTGTGGAAACGGCACGCGGTCTCGACGACCACGCCGATCGTCGTCGAGCGTTCGATGTCCAGACCGCCTGCGCGAATGAGGTGCTCGTTGACCGCCGTGTCGAAGTATGAATAGTAGGCCACGTTGTTGACGTGGCCATAGGCGTCGTTGTCCATCCAGCGGGTGGGGATCACGAGAAAGCTGCGGTAGCTCGTGCGCGAATTCATGCGTCACACGACGCAGCCGTCAGACAAGCAGGCGCTCATCGAGCAGCTCTATCCAATGCCGAACCGGCCGCTGGGTCCCCGCGGCAAGATGGATCTGGCAGCCGATGTTCGCCGTCGCGATGATGTTCGGCTTGCCCGCCTCCAGGGCCGAGATCTTGTTCGCGCGCAGCTCCTCCGCAAGCTTCGGCTGGAGAATCGAATAGGTCCCTGCCGAGCCGCAGCAAAGATGCGCATCACGCACCGGCGTGAGCTCCAGTCCGATCGCCTCGAGGATTTCGTCGATGCGCCCGCGGAGCTTCTGTCCGTGCTGCAGGCTGCATGGCGTGTGCAGCGCCACGCACTCCGACCCGCGATCCATCGCCACCTGCGGCGCGAGGCGCTTCCACTCCGCAGCGACGATCTCCACCGGATCGCGCGCCAGCTCGGCTACGCGACGCGCCTTGCTGGCATAAGCCGGATCATGCTTGAGCACTTCGCCGTATTCTTTCACCATCACACCACAGCCGCTCGCCGTGACGACGATTGCCTCGGCGCCGCGCTCGATCTCCGGCCACCAAGCGTCGATGTTGGCGCGCATGCGGGCGAGCGCGTCGTCTTGCTCGGCGAGGTGATAGCTCATGGCGCCACAGCATCGCGATCCGGGGACGCCGATCAGAGAGATCTGCAGCCGATCGAGGACACGGGCCATGGCGGAGTCGATCGACGGCGCGAGAGCAGGTTGCACGCAGCCGACGAGCGAGAGCATTCGCCGTTCGTGCCTCGCCCGCGGCCAAGACCCCGCCGCTCGCGCGCGCGGCAGCATGCGCCGGAGCGCTTGGGGGAGCAGCGGACGCACGGTTCGACCCAATACCACCGAAGTCGCAAAGAGTCGGCGCGAGAGCAGTGCGCGAAGCAGCAGCCAGCGCCGAGCGGCCTCGCCACGCGAACGCGGAACGCGTTGCTCGAGAACGTGGCGTCCGATGTCGGCGAGACGTCCGTAGCGCACGCCCGACGGACAGGTCGTTTCGCAGGAGCGGCAGGTGAGGCAGCGATCGAGATGCAGTTGCGTGCTCGCACTTGCCTCGCCCGTTTCCAGCAGCTGCTTGATGAGATAGATGCGCCCGCGCGGACCGTCCAGCTCGTCGCCGAGAAGCTGATACGTCGGACAGGTCGCTGTGCAGAATCCACAATGCACGCAGCTGCGAAGAATCGCCTCCGCATCGCGACCTTCGGCGCTGTCGCGGATGAATTCGGCGAGGTGCGCTTCCAAAATCAGAGCCCCGGATAGAGTCGTCCGGGATTGAAGATCCCCGCGGGATCGAACGCGGCCTTAAGCCGGCGATGGAGCGCCATCGCGGGTGCGGCGAGCGGCTGGAACACGCCGGCCGACTTATCTCTCGACCGGAACAGCGTGGCATGCCCGCCGTAACGCTGCGCCCACTCGCGCAGACGCGTGGCGTCGGTGCCGCCGCACGAAGCATCATCCGCCTTCGCAGGCAGCTTCAGCCAGCGCAGTGCTCCTCCCCATTCAAGGAGCTGCTCGCCGCCGAGGTCGGCATGTGGCGCGGTCGCTTGCACCGAGAGGCGCCACAGCGGCGCTTCAGCGTCGCGTCCCGCGAAGAATTCGTGAGTCTGTTCGCGCAATGAAACCCAGAGTGCGTCGGTTTCTGCGAGCACCGCGCCGGCAACGCGCTTCGTAGCCGCCTCAACCGCGCTCGGTGCCCCGGAGAAACGAACGTACAAACGTCCGCGGCAATAGCAGCTCGCCGAGAGCGGCAACGGCTTTCCGCTCCATTCGTTGATCTGTCGCACGGCGTGGTCGGCTCCGAGCTCGAACACCCGAGTCGCCTCGCTCTTCGGCAGCGGCAGGCACTTGAGCGACGCCTCCAGCACGATGCCGAGCGTGCCGAGCGATCCGGCCATGAGGCGCGAGACGTCGAATCCAGCCACGTTCTT
>DATKJP010000025.1:0-10504 GCA_035543635.1 Casimicrobiaceae bacterium | reverse complement strand
ACCTTGCGCGCGCCGAGCCGATGCAGCGGCTGCTGCAAGGGGATGTTGGCAGCGGCAAGACGGTCGTCGCAGCGCTCGCCGCGCTGCAGGCGATAGAGTCCGGCTACCAGGTCGCGTTCATGGCGCCGACCGAGATTCTTGCCGAGCAGCATTACCGCAAGCTCGCCGCGTGGCTCGAAGGCTTGCCGGTGACGATGACGTGGCTCTCGGGCAGCCTCCCCGCCAAGGTGAAGAAGAAGGCGCGATCCGCGATCGAGAGCGGCGCCGCGCAATTCGCGATCGGTACGCACGCTCTGTTCCAGGACGAGGTCGCGCTGCCGCAGCTCGGGCTCGTGATCGTCGACGAACAGCATCGCTTCGGCGTGGCGCAGCGCCTGGCGCTGCGGCAGAAGGGCATCGGCGACGCGCATCAGCTCATGATGAGCGCGACACCCATCCCCCGTACGCTGGCGATGAGCTTCTATGCCGACCTCGACGTGTCGGTGATCGACGAGATGCCCCCGGGCCGCACGCCGGTCGCGACGCGCCTGGTGAGCCAGCGCCGACGCGAAGAGATCGTCGAGCGGGCGCGTCGCACTTGCTTTTCGGGAAAACAGGTCTACTGGGTGTGCCCGCTGATCGAAGAGTCGGAGAAGCTCGAATTGCAGACCGCGGTCGCCTTGCACCAGGAGCTGACGGCAAAGCTCGAGGGCATTCGCGTCGGCCTCTTGCACGGCAGAATGAAGCCAGACGACAAGGCCGAGGTGATGGCAGCCTTCGTGCGCGGCGAGATCGGCGTGCTGGTCGCGACGACGGTGATCGAAGTCGGCGTGGACGTGCCCAACGCGTCGATGATGGTGATCGAGCATGCAGAGCGCTTCGGGCTCGCGCAACTGCATCAGTTGCGTGGCCGGGTAGGTCGCGGTTCGGCGGAAAGCGAGTGCATCCTGCTGTTCGAGGAACCAATGTCGGAGGCGGCCAAGGCGCGGCTCAAGGTCATCTACGAGAACAACGACGGCTTCGAGATCGCGCGCCGGGATTTGCACATTCGCGGTCCGGGGGAGTTTCTCGGCGCGCGCCAGTCGGGCGTGCCGCTGTTGCGTTTCGCCGATCTCGAGCACGACCTGCATCTCATCGAGTCAGCACGCGACGCCGCGGACGAGTTGCTGCGCCGCGAGCCCTCGGCGGCCAAAGCGCATCTCGAGCGCTGGCTCGGCGGCCGGGAGGAGTTCATCAAGGCTTGAGCCTAGCGCATCCGCCGGGGCCGGTTGCGCGTAAATGCTTGACCAAAATCAGGCTTTCACATCGCCTACGGTAGAATAACGAGCCTCGGACTGCACCGTCATGCCCCTTTACGCGCTCGGCCTCAACCACCTCACCGCGCCCCTGTCAGTTCGCGAGCAGGTCGTGTTCCAGCTCGACACGCTGGCGAGCGCCCTGCGCGATCTCGTCGCGCGCCCGAAGGTGAGGGAAGCGGCGATCCTCTCGACCTGTAACCGCACCGAGGTTTACTTCAACGGGCATGACGCTGCGCCCGTGGTTCAATGGCTCGAGGAGTTTCATCGCGTGCCTAAATCGGGGCTCGCACCGTACATCTACACGCTGCCGCAGGAGAAGGCGGTTCCGCACGCGTTCCGCGTGGCGAGCGGGCTCGATTCAATGGTGCTCGGCGAGCCGCAGATCCTGGGGCAGATGAAGCAGGCGGTGAGGACAGCCGAGGCTGCGGGATCACTCGGGCTCGTCCTGAACCGACTCTTCCAGCGCACCTTCGCGGTCGCTAAGGACGTGCGCACGCACACCGACATCGGCAGCGCGTCGATCTCGATGGCGGCCGCTGCGGTCAAGCTCGCGCAACGCATCTTCCCTTCGATTACCGAGGAGCGCGTGCTTCTGATCGGAGCGGGCGAGATGATCGAGCTCTGCGCGACGCACTTCGCGGCACAGAAACCGAAATCGATCACCGTGGCGAATCGTACCCTCGAGCGGGGCGCGCAGCTCGCGGCGCGCTTCCATGCGGATGCGATCACATTGAACGAGCTCTCCGAGCGCCTGGCTCAGTTCGACATCATCGTCACCTCGACCGCCAGCTCGCTGCCGATCCTCGGCAAGGGCATGCTCGAGCGCGCAATCAAGCAGCGCCGACATGCGCCGATCTTCATCGTCGATCTCGCGGTGCCGCGCGACGTCGAGCCGGAGGCTTCGGAGCTCGACGACGTGTTCCTGTACAGCATCGATGATCTCGCCAACATCGTGAAGGATAGCCTGCAGATACGCGTCGATGCGGTGCGCGAAGCGGAAACGATGATTGCGGAGCAGGCGGAGAGCTTTCTGCGCTGGCTCGAGGGGCGGGTCGTCGTGCCGACGATCACCGCGCTGCACGGTCATCACGACGCGCTGCGCCTCGCCGAGCTCGATCGCGCCAAGCGCCTTCTCGCCAACGGTACGCCGCCCGACCAGGTGCTCGATCAGCTCGCGCGCGGCCTTACCAACAAGTTCCTGCACGGGCCGACACAGGCGCTCAACGCTGCCGGCGAAGCCGAGCGCGCGGAGCTGCTCGCGCTCCTTCAGCGCGTTTATCATCTGCCGGAAGAGCCGTAGCTGCGGATCTCGTCCGCACGCGACCGCGCCTCGGGTTTTCCGCGCGGCCGCGTGAATTCGGCTCCTGATTTTGATCGTCATGAAACCCTCGCTCACCGCCAGGCTTGCGCAACTCTCCACCCGGCTGGAGGACCTGAACGGGCTCCTCGCCGCGCCGGACGTCACGCGCGACCTCGACCGCTTTCGCGCGCTCTCGCGCGAGCATGCCGAGATCACGCCAGTGGTCGAGCGCTACCGCGAATGGCAGAGCGCCGAGCGCGATCTCGCTACCGCTCAGGATCTCGCCGCCGATCCCGAGACAAAAGCCTACGCGGAGGAGGAAGCGAAGTCCGCGAAGGCAGCCATGGAGCGCCTCGAGGAGGACCTTCAGCGCTTGCTGTTGCCGCGAGACCCCAACGACGAGCGCAACGTCTTCCTTGAAATCCGCGCCGGCACCGGCGGCGACGAATCTGCGCTCTTTGCGGGCGATCTCTTTCGCATGTACGCGCGCTTTGCCGAGCGCAATCGCTGGAAGGTGGAGCTCGTTTCCGAGAGCCCCGGCGACATGGGGGGATTCAAGGAAGTCATCGCGCGCATCGCCGGCGAGCGCGTTTATGCGAGGCTCAAGTTCGAATCAGGCGGACACCGCGTGCAGCGCGTTCCCGCGACCGAGGCGCAGGGACGAATCCACACGTCGGCGTGCACCGTGGCGGTTCTACCCGAGGCCGATCCAATCGCAGACATCACGATCAGCCCTGCGGACATACGCATCGACACGTTTCGTGCGTCAGGCGCCGGCGGCCAGCACGTGAACAAGACGGATTCCGCAGTGCGCATCACGCATCTGCCGACCGGGATCGTGGTCGAATGCCAGGACGATCGCTCGCAGCATCGCAACCGAGCGCAGGCAATGTCGGTGCTGGCGTCGCGCCTGCTCGACAAGGAACGGCTCGAGCGGCAGCGCAAGGAGGCCGCCACGCGAAAATCGCTCATCGGGAGCGGCGATCGCAGCGAGCGAATCCGCACTTACAACTTTCCGCAGGGCCGCGTCACCGACCACCGCATCAATCTCACGCTCTACAAGATCGACGACATCATGGACGGCGATCTGTTCGAGCTGACGCAGGCGCTGGCGCAGGAGTTTCAGGCAGAGCAGCTGGCGGCGCTCGCGGGCGAGGAAGCGTGAGCATGCTCACCGTCTCCTATCCACTCACGGCCGAGCTCTATCGCGCCGGCGTGCGCATGCGATTGCGTCGCGTCGCCCTGCCGATCCTGCTCGTCGTCACGGTCGCGGCCTTGGTCGGAATCAACATCCTCACGCTAGGCGAACCGGCCTACGCGGCCATTCTGTCCACGATCCTGTTCACATTGTGCCTGGTCGCGCTCGTCAGGCTGCTCGGGGCCTATGTTCGAGCGATGCGTGCGGAGGCCGAATGGCTTAAGCGGGTGGGCGGTGGGACAGCGACGCTGTCGATGGACGATGACGGACTCGGCGTCGAGATTCCGGACCAGCGCACGTGGATGCGCTGGAGCGCTCTAAGGGAAGTGTGGTGCGGCGGCGAGGCGTGGCTGTTCTACACGCGCGGTGGCATCCAGGCGATGATCGTGTCCGCGCGTGCGCTCGACGGTTCAGCGGGCGCGTTCGCGCGTACGAAGGCGATCGCAACGGGCGCCCGCGTACGCAACGTATGAAACCCGGAAGAGCTAGCGCTTCGCCGCTGCAGTCTGCGCCACGGGCTTCGGCGGCTCGCTGGCGACCATCGTCGATTCGACCGGCAGCCCCGCGGCTTCCCACTCCGGATAGCCGCCCCGGAACCAGTACACGGTCTTGAAGCCCTTCGAGAGGGCGACCCGCGCCGCCTTGTACGATTTCCAGCATTCGGGACCGTTGCACTGAAAGATCACCGGCTGGTTCTTGTCGAGCTTCTCGGGACCGGCCCATTCGTCGAGCGCCGTGTCGAACGCGACGTCCTTCAGACTCTTCTCGTTGTACGGAATCGAGATCGCGCCGCGGATGTGCTTCTCCTGATATTCCTTGGCGATGCGCACGTCGATCAGCGGCACGCCCCTCTGTTGCAAGGCGACAACTTCGGGCGCGCTCACGATCGTCGCGCCGGGAAGCTGCGACGGAGTCCAGTTGCCGAGCGCGGCCACGTACTTGTAGTTGGCGAGGTCGGAGTGATAGCTCACCTTGCCGATGCCCGACATCGTGCCGGTCGGACCGAGGAACCAGTTTTCGAGTCGCGCCTTCGTCGTATCGGACAGGCTCTTCTTGACTACGACCGACATGCCGCCGGGCACGGGGTGCGACGACATGAGCACGACGCACTTGGAGTTGTTATCTTTCACCCAGCTATCGACGTCGACGCGCTTGGCGACGGTCGCATCGACCAGTCCTGTATCGATCGCGAAAAGTCCCGCTCCCGAGGTGCGCCGGTACATGACCTGGTTCAGGATCTTGAGCGATTGTCCGGACTCGTTGAGCATGCCGCGCGCCACGTACGCTCCGACAGAGTCCTGCTGCGTGAGATACATCTTGCGGTCCTTGAGGTCGGCGGGCGCTTTCAGGCCGGGACGCGAAACGAGCTGGTAGATCTCGTCGCGGTCGGTCGATCCGATCAGCGTATAGCCGTGTGCGAGCGCGGAAGCCGCGACGTGCGCCGGCGCGATGTAGACGTCGTACTCGCCGGTGCGTGTCGAGCGCATCACGTCGCCCAAGTCCTGCGAGCGCAATGCTTTCACGGTATCGCCGGTCGCCTTCGACAGCGAGGATTGCAGATCGAGCAGGCTGATGACGATGGCTTCGCGGTCGGAAGGATCGACGCCGACCATGACCTTGAGCTCGGCGGCGGCGGTCGCCGCCACAAGCAGAAACAGTCCCGACAGGGTCCAGACGATTGCGCGTCTCATGTTCCCCCCTTCGCGTCTTGATAGACGCTGTGATGAACAGCACGCGGGGGTTTTGGATTCCCAACCGCCTGTGCGTGCTGGGATGCGCTGCGTTAACCGGCGCCAGAGCCGAGTGCGACGCCGCGATTCAGTGCGTCCCGCTTCAGGGGCGCACGGAAAGTAGTATGCTACAAATCGCCGCTCGGAGGCAACAAGCCCCGACGGCCGATGGGACGGGACTAGGCCCGGGGGCGAATCAGGACTTGCCGTAATTCGCGTCGAGATACTCGACGATCGCCTTGGCGTCTTCCGGGCTGATCGGAGCGCCGAATACCTTGATCATCTTAGTGACACTGACCTCCCAGCCACTGGGCGCGGTCGCGCCCTTAACGAAGACGTTCGGCGAATTGAGGACGATGTAGTCGAGGCTGTGACAGGTGCCGCAATTGGCCTCGACCTGCTGCTTTCCCGGTCCTTCCTTCAAGTCGATCTTGCGTTCCTGCGCGGCGACGATCCCGGCGGCGAGCGCCAGCGCGGCAACAAGCAGAATGGTTTTCATCGCGCGCTCCCTAGATCGCGGTGACGTTGATCCGCTGCATCACGTTATGGTGATAGCCCGCCGGATTGTGGATCAGCTCCGAGGTCTGCGTCTGACCGTTGCCGTTGGTCGCGCGCGCCATGATCGTCAGCGGGCCGCGTGCTGCGGGTATGACCGCATAGCTGAAACTGCGGAACGAGTAGCGCCCGAGGTCTTGGCCGAGCACGGCCGCCTCCCATGAGCGTCCGCCGTCGCTCGAGACGTCGACCTTCGTGATGCCACGGCCTCCGTCCCAGGCGATGCCTCTCACCAAGAATGGGCTTCCGACGGCGACTTGCTGCCCCGTGGCGATATTGGTGATGAGGGAATTCACCACCATCTCGGTGATCGGCTCGTTCGCTTCGGTCACCTGTGTGTCGAAGTGATCGACGATGTTGAACTTTCCGCGTGGAATTCGGTACGCGCCCTTGACCCAGAAATTGTCGAACGGTTTTGTCAGCGCATTGATCGTGATGACATGCTTCATCCAGTAGGTACCGGTCCAGCCGGGGACGATGACGCGAACCGGGAAGCCGTTCCAGCGTGGCAGCGGCTCGCCGTTCATCTCGTAGGCGAGGAGAACGTTCTCGTCCATCGCCTTCCAGACCGGGATCGACTTCTGGAAATCCGGCGTGGCCGGGATCACGGGTCCGTCGGCGCCATCGAAGGCGATCTCGATCGCTTCCTTCTTGATGCCGGCTTTGGCGAGTACATCCTTCAGCCGCGCGCCCTTCCATTTCGCGTTGCCCATCGCTCCGACGCCCCATTCGACGCCGGCAACGTGCGGCTCGAACAATCCACGGCGATTGCCCGAGCATTGGTTCACCGCAACGAGCTCGACCGCGGGGAAGTTGCGCTTGAGCTGATCGAGATTGAGCTGGTAGTGCGTGGACGCTCCTTCGCCCCCGATCTTCAGGGTCCACGTGGCAGCGGAAACCTCTGGAATCCCGGCCAGGTGGTAGCGCACGAAGAACGCGTTGTTCGGTGTGATGTCGGTCGCGAAGTAGGCAAGCGGTGTCTCGTAATTCGGCGGACGCCAGCTGCGCTTGATCAGCGCAAGCTTTCCGGGGATTGTCTCGAGGTCGCCCGAGGCAATCGCGCCCGATGGAATCGCTGTCAAACCCGGTGTATCGGGCACGGCCGCGTGCGCATGACCGGCGGCCCATGCGCCTCCACCCGCCAGCACCAAGCCCCCCGTGTTCTTCAGGAAATCGCGTCGCGATGCCATGGTCTCCTCCGACTGGATGCCCCGTGTCCAGCATGCTCTCGGTGTGTTGACTACATCCCGAGGTCGCCGACATTATGCTTGATCCGCTTCTCAAGCCGCAAGGCATTCGCAAGTTGACTGCGCCGTCGACCGTCTCGCACGCGCTCGCGCTCTCCGGACTCGTGCCGTTCGAAGCGAAGATACTGCTCGCGCATGTGCTCGGTCGCGACCGCGCCTGGATCGCAGCGCACGGCGACGCGCCGCTGTCGCGCGATGAGGCAAATGCATTCGAGACGCTGGCGCGGCGCCGCCGCGACGGCGAGCCGGTCGCTTATCTCACCGGTCGGCGCGAATTCTTCGGTCTCGACCTCGAGATCACGCCGGACGTGTTGATCCCGCGTCCGGAGACCGAGCTGCTGGTTGAGCGCGCCTTGTCATGGCTAGCGTCCGACACGAGCGCGAGCGTGCTCGACCTGGGCTGCGGATCGGGTGCAGTGGCGCTTGCGATCGCGCGCGAGCGGCCGCGCTCGCGCGTGCTTGGCGTCGACCGCGCACACGCTGCAGTCGAGCTGGCGAAAAGCAACGCGCAACGGCTGGCGATCGCCAACGCGAGCTTCATCGTCGCCGATTGGTTCGAAGGCGTGCCGCGCGAAGCCTTCGACGTGATCGTCGCCAATCCGCCCTATGTGGCCGAAGACGACGCGTACCTGAAGGAGGGCGATCTGCGCTTCGAGCCGCCGTTCGCCTTGACGCCGGGGCCCGATGCGCTCACGGCGATTCGCACGATCATCGCAGCGGCGCCCGCGCATCTCGCTCCGCGCACCGCGCTTGCGCTGGAGCACGGGCACGACCAGTCGCATGTGGTTCAAGGACTCTTTTCGGAAGCCGGCTTCACGGACGTGCGCTCATGGCGCGATCTCGCCGGAATCTTTCGCGTGACGACTGGAGTGCTAGCGTAACCGTGCCGGCAGATCGACGCCGTATTTCTCCACCCACGGAGCGAGTGCCGGAAGTATCGACGAATAGAGCGCGACACCGTGCGCGAGCTGCTCGCGATAGCCTTGCAGCCCCCGCTCGCCGGGCAGCCGTACGCGATCCACGCCGGCGCGCGGGGCAGAATGATGTGCCTCCTCGGCGAGATGATCGAGCTGGCGCTTGAAGGCATCGATCCCGCCGAAGGCTTCCGGATCGATCGCCTGCACGAACACCGTCGCTCCCCAGCCGGCCGGCGGATCGGCGCGGCCGTGCCCGGCGAGCCCGGCGGTCATCGCCTCGATGAGAAGCCCGAGCGCGAAGCCCTTGTGCCCGGCATCGATGCCGCCGAGCGGCAGCAATGCGCCGGTCGGCTCATCGAAGAGCGCGGACGGATCGTTGGTTGGCGCGCCGTCGGCATCGATGAGCCACGGTCCGGGCAGGCGCTTGCCGGCGAGCATCTGCTGCTTCGCATAACCCATGCTCGTGATCGAGGTCGAGACGTCGATCAGGATCGGATCGCCGGAAGTCGGCAAGCCTGCCGCGATCGGGTTGGGCGTGATGATCGGCGTCACGCCGCCGTGCGGGGCGACCGCCATCACCGTGGGGTCCGAGCTTTCGATGATGGCCACCAGTCCCTGATCGGTCGCGCGCTTGAGATATGCAGCGAGACAGGCGATGTGATGCGAGCGCGCGACGACCACTGTGCCGGTTCCGCATTGACGCGCCATCGTCATCGCGGCGTCGAGCGCGCGCAGCGTGAGCCACGGTCCGGGCAGCCGATGACCGTCCCAGATCTGCGCAGCAGGGCGCGAGCTGCGCACGCTTGGCTCGCCCGACTTCGTCATTCGTCCGTTGTCGAGCTCCTCCAGATACGGCGCGAGCAGCGCGAGGCCATGCGTCGTGTGCCCGAGAAGATCGCCGTCGAGGAGGACTTCGGCCGTGTCGCGCGTGATGTCGTTGCGCACTCCCGCGCGTTCGAGAAGCTCGCGCGCGAACGTGCGCAGCGCGTCGACCGGGTAGCGGACGGTCTTGTCGTTCCGCATCAGCTTGAGAGGGGAGCCGGGTCGAGCAGAGAGAATTCCGCCTGCTAGAATCCGCGATTCCTTTCCTCGCGTCAACTGCGTGTCCATCGCCGTAACGCTGACGGTGAGCATCGTCACGTTCGAGCCCGATCTTGCGCTGCTCGAGCGTTGCCTGCGCGCGCTCGCGGCCGCTCTCGACGCCGCCCGCGAAGCGGGGCAGCTGCGCGGCGCGAACGTCGTGCTGGTCGACAACACCGGGGACCGCGCGACGGCGGAAGCGGTGGTCGGGCTCGGCGAGACCCGCTTCAAGGACGCCGGCGTGACCATGAGCTACCTGCACGGACACGCCAACATCGGTTACGGCAGTGCGCACAACCTCGTCATGCACGGCGGCAACACGCACTATCATCTTGTACTCAATCCTGACGCGGAGCTCGCGGCCGATGCGCTCACCGTCGCGCTTGCCTACCTGAACGGGCATCCCGAAGTGGGGGTGCTGGCGCCCGCGGTGACCGGACCGGGAGGAGCGCCGGAGTTCCTGTGCAAACGCTATCCAAGCCTGCTCGACCTCGTGCTCCGAGGCTTCGCGCCGGCCGCGCTGCGACGGTTGTTCCGCCGGCGGCTCGAGAGCTACGAGATGCGCGACGTGATCGATCCCACCGATGGGCAAAGCGCAGTGACTCCAATCCCTATAATCAGCGGCTGCTTCATGCTCGCGAGGCGGAAGGCGATCGACGCGACGGGTGGCTTCGACCCCGGTTTCTTCCTCTACTTCGAGGATTTCGACTGGAGCCTGCGGCTCAATCGCGTTACGCAGAGCGCCTATGTGCCCGCGGTGCGCATCGTCCATCACGGCGGCGGGGCGGCGCGCAAGGGATGGCGCCACGTGCTTCGCTTCACGACGAGCGCGGTGCGCTTCTTCAACAAGCACGGCTGGAAGTGGGCCTGACGCGTGAAGCTCGGCAAGATCGTCGTGACCGGCGCCGGCGGCTTCATCGGCCGCGCGCTCTGCGCCCGATTGAAGCGCACCGGCGCTGAGTACCTCGGCGCGGTGCGGGCGCTCGATTCCCCGCCCGGGGCGGATTCGAATATCGTCGCTCTCGGCGACTTCGCTGCCGCGGACTGGGACGGTGTGCTTGCCGGCGCCGACGCGGTTGTGCATCTCGCAGGTCGCGCGCACGTTCCGCGCGCCAGCTCGAGCGATGCGGCGACGCTCTGCGTCGTCGCCAACGTGCACGTGACGCGCCGTCTCGCGGAAGCGGCCGCGCGCGCACACGT
>DATKJP010000024.1:0-31814 GCA_035543635.1 Casimicrobiaceae bacterium | reverse complement strand
TGTACGGGTCGAGCTTGAGATTGGTAACGCGGATGCCGCGGGAAGCAAGGATTGCGGCGAGAGACGAGGCGGCGATGCCCTTCCCCAGCGAGGAAACGACGCCACCCGTTACAAACACGAACTTCGTCATGGACGACAAGTTCTGGAAATTGACAGTCTACCCGAAGTCCTCCATCGCTACAAACCAATGTTCCACAGCATGGAACAATGTTAGTGACCTAAGCCAAGCCTCGCGTCAGGCGTGCGATCGTGCGCCCGCGCCCCACCAGCGCCAGCACCGCGTCGATCGCCGGCGTGCTCGCTGTCCCTGCGACGAGCACCCGCAGCGGCATCATCACCTGTGGCGCCTTGAGCTTGTGCTTCGCGGTGGCCTGCTTGATCGCAACGAGGATGCGCTCGCGCTCCCAAGGCAGCGCGGCGAATTCCTGCGCCAACTCGCGCAGCGCCTCGCGATTGGCTTCGTTGACGTGCTGCGCCTTGAGGTCATCCGGCGCCGGCATGTCGCGATAGAAGTAGCGCGCGGTCTCCGCCATCTCGACCAGCGTCGCAGCGCGATCGCGGAGCAGTTCTGCGACGGCTGCAGGAGCCGGCCCCTGCGTGATATCGCTGCCGTCGCGCGCGAGAAACGGCCCGAGCGCTGCGCCGAGTGCATCCGCAGGTATTCTCTTGATGTGCTCGTGGTTGAACCAGCGCAGCTTCGTCGCGTCGAAGCGCGCCGGCGCGGGATTGACGTGCCTGATGTCGAACCACTCGACGAGCTTCGCGCGCGAGAACACCTCATCGTCGCCGTGCGCCCAGCCGACTCGGGCGAGGCCGTTGATCATCGCCTCGGAAAGAAAGCCGTCGTCGGCATACTGCATCACGCTGACCGCGCCGTGCCGCTTGGAGAGCTTCTGCCCGTCGTCGCCGAGCACAGTGGGCAGATGCGCGTATACGGGCACGCTCGCGCCGAGCGCGCGGATCATGTTGATCTGCCGCGGCGTGTTATTCACGTGATCGTCGCCGCGGATCACGTGCGTGATCTTCATGTCGAGATCGTCGACCACCACGCCGAAGTTGTAAGTCGGGACGCCGTCGCCGCGCACGATGACCAGGTCGTCGAGCTCGGCGTTCGCGATCTCGATCGGACCCTTGACCTGGTCGTCCCACGCGACGCTGCCCTCAAGCGGATTCTTGAAGCGGTAAACCGGCGCGATACCCGGAGGGGGTTTTTGCCCAGGCTTCAAATTCTCCGGACGCCAGCGTCCGTCGTAACGCGGCTTCTCGCCGCGCGCCATCTGCTCGGCCCGCAGCGCATCCAGCTCCTGAGGCGTCGTATAGCAAGGGTATGCGAGTCCGCGCTCGAGCATGTCGTCAAGCACCGCCTTGTAGCGATCGAGCCGCTGCATCTGATAGTAAGGGCCCTCGTCGTAGTCCAGCTCGAGCCATCGCATTGCGTCGAGGATTGCCTTGATCGCGACTTGCGTTGAACGTTCGACGTCCGTGTCCTCGACGCGCAGCACGAACCGACCCCCGTGATGGCGCGCAAACGCCCAGGCGAAGAGCGCGGTGCGTGCGCTTCCCAGATGCAAATAGCCGGTCGGGCTGGGAGCGAAGCGGGTGCGAACGGAGGACACGGCAAACGACTCGATGGAGCGCAAATTGTACCGGACGGGCCGCGCCTCCTTCCAATGCTGTACTCTTGTGATGTCGTCGATCGCCATCGGATCCGCGCATCATCACGCCACTTTTATCCAGACGCTGGCTTCGGTGGGGCGCGCTCTGCGCCGCGATCGCCGGCGCCGCATGGGCGATCGGCGCCGGGAGCTGGCTCGACCTGCTGCGCGGGATGCGACCGCCCACCGTGGCCGAGTCGTTCTATCGCTACGTCGCTCAGGAGCTCGAGGAGCCGTCCATCTGCGACAAGATCTCCTGGACGGCGGAGTCGCCCGGCGGATTTTTTTCGGCCGCCTCGTATGAGCGATCGGAGTGCTACACGGGAATCGCGGAGGCGAGGCGCGATCCTTGGCTGTGCCTGAAGGTGCGCCGCCTCGGCTCCGTCAGAGTCTGGGAAGATCAATTGACGCCGTGGTCGTGTTTCCGGCGCGCGAGGATTGGTGGTCACATCGTCACCGGAGTCTCGGACGCTACTTTGATCTTCTACTTCACCGCGATGGGTTATGACGTCGATACGCTGCATCTCGAAGGTGTCACGCCACCGGTGATCGACGCACGGGATGTGTATCGCGCCGCTGGAGTCGCGCCCGACGTCGCGCGAAAGGTTGCGACGGCACGCAACACCACACCGGGGGGCAGCGTCGATGCCGAGGACGACGCCTACCTGCTCGATCTGCTAGCTATGGCCGAAAAGGACCCCGGCGCCTGTATGCAGATTCCCGACGAGCTGGTGCTCAGGATGCAAAGGCAGCGCTTTCGCGACTGGTGCCTGTTCAAGCTTGCAACCAATACGCACGACGCATCCATCTGTCAGCGCATTCCGGTTCGGCCGGACGAAATCGAGCGCTACAACGGTCTTGCGCCACGCACGGCGGCGCAGATGACGACGCAGGCACAGTGCGAGCGGCAAGCCACGACGCCCTATCCGAGCGCACGCTACGCAGCCGAAGTGCCCGCCGACGAGCTCCGGCTGCGCCGACTGCTCGGTCTGCTCGGCGTCGAGATTCCCAAGGGACGCGATCTGCCCGCGCAGCGCATCGCCCAGGCGTATCAACTCTATCTGAATGAGCTCGACAGCCTGGATTCGAAGCATGTCGCGGCTCGACAGCGCTTCATCGACCGCGTGCAGCGCCTGGACGCGCGTTGACTGCAACGACCCGGGCAGCCGACTCCGTGGCGAGCTAATCCGACGCGGATCGCAGCGCTGCTGCTCCGAGCTCGGCCACTTGATCCTCCAGCATGCGCTCGAAGGACTCGGGCCGCGCGATGCCGTAGCCCTGCGCGTAGTCGACGCCGATCACGCGCAGGAGGTCGAGAATCTCCACGGTTTCGACCGACTCGGCGATCGTCTGCTTGCCCATCACGCGGCCGATGCTGTGAATGGCCTGGACCATGGCGCGATCGACTGGATCCTGCGCCATGTCGCGCACGAAGCTGCCGTCGATCTTCACGAAATCGACCGGGAGATGCTTGAGGTAGCTGAACGACGAAACGCCGGCGCCGAAATCGTCCAGCGCGAAACGGCACCCGAGTCCCCGCAGCGCGGCGATAAATTCCGCAGCCTTGGAAAGGCTCGTCACCGCGGTGGTCTCGGTGATCTCGAAGCAGACCAGCTCGTGCGGGAGTCCCGAGCGCACGAACTCCGCCAGCACAAAGTCGAGGAAGCTGTCGTCGTTGATCGAAGCGCCGGAGAGGTTGATCGCGCATAACCCCGGCCGGCGCGCACCGTCGCGGCGGCGATTCTCGGCGAGAATGTCGAAGGCGTGACGCAACACCCAGCGGTCGATGGCGGGCATCAGGTTGTAGCGCTCGGCTGCGGGCACGAAGGCCATGGGCGGCACGATCTCGTCGCGCTCGCTCTTCAGACGCACCAGCACCTCGATGTGAGTTTGCGTGGCGGCCGCGTTGAGCGCGCGGATCGGCTGCGCGAAGAGCTGGAACCGGTCCTCGGAGAGCGCGCGCTGCAACCGGTCCACCCATTCCATCTCGCCGTGGCGTACCGCGACCTCGGTGTCGCGCCGGTGATACACCTGAATTCGGTTGCGGCCCTTGTCCTTGGCGAGATAACACGCCGCGTCGGCCGCTGCGAGAGCGTCTTCCAGGGTGCGCGGGCCGTCGATCATGTTCACGACGCCGATGCTCACGCTGGTCGAGAACGAGCGGGTGCCCCAGGTGAACTTGAAGTCGGCGACCGAGCGCCGCAGTCCTTCGGCGATGCGCAGTGCCGGCTCGGGCGGGCAGTGCTCGAGCAGCACCCCGAACTCGTCGCCACCGAGCCGCGCGATCGTGTCGCCGGCGCGCAATCCCGGCCGCAGCAGATTGCTGACCTGCCGCAGCATCTCGTCGCCGGCGGCGTGTCCGCAGGTATCGTTGACCACCTTGAACTGATCGACGTCGAGATAGAGGACGGCATGGTGATAGTTCGCATCCTGCGGGCGATCGAGCGCGCCGCGCAGCCGGTTCTCGAATTCGCGCCGGTTGGGCAGTCCGGTCAGCGCGTCGTGCGAAGCAAGGTGCGAGAGGCGGGCCGCGTATTGGCGCTCGCGGCTCATGTCCTGGAACACCAGCACCGCCCCCTGCACGTGGCCGTTTCGGTCCCGGATCGGAGCCACGCTCGCATCGACAGCGATCGGCGCGCTCGCACGGCGCAAGAGCACGATGTCGCCCTCCAGATGCATCGTGGCGCCCTCGTGCAGCGCGCGGTCGAGCTTGTCGCCCACAGTGCGTCCGGTGGTCTCCTCGACCACTGCGAAGACCGAGGCGAGCGGTTGCCCCTTCGCTTCCGCGAGCGGCCATTCGGTCAGGCGCTCGGCCACCGCATTCAGATATTCGATGCAGCCCTGCATGTCGACCGTGATCACCGCGTCTGCGATCGAGGCGAGCGTCACCTCCGCGCGTTCCTTCTCCGCGAAGAGCTGCGCCTCGGTTTGCTTGCGATACTCGATGTCGGTGACCGAGCCGCCCATGCGAACCAGCTGCCCGGCCGCGTCGCGCACCGTCCGCCCGCGCGCCTGGAACCAGCGCGCTTCGCCGCGCTTGAGCAGCATTCGCAGCTCCAGCTCGAAAGGACCCGTGCCATGCGAGGGCTCGCCGACGAGTCGCATCATTCGCGCACGGTCCTCGGGATGGAACAGCGAAAGGAACGATGTCGGGGTGACCGACAACTCGCCTGGCGTGTAGCCCAGAAGCTCCTGGAACCGCGGCGACATGTAGATCTCGTCAGCGGCTACGTTCCAGTCCCATATGCCGTCGTTGCTGTCGCTCACCGCGCGCTCGAAGCGCTCCTCGCTTGCGTGCAGCGCCGCCTCGAACGAGCCGCGCTGCCGCATGATGAGGCGCGCGCGCAACAGCGCGAGCAATACCAGCGCCACCGCCACGAGCGCGTTGAATGCCGTAAGCAGCGTCGTCGCGGTACGCGAGGCCTCGCCGAGCGTCGACGAGAACGCGCGCTCGAGCCCATTCAGCCGCAGGTCGATGACGCGGATGCGCTGATTGGCCCCGTCGGCGCGGCGCGGATCGAAGGTGCCTGCGGCGATCGCCCCACGCACGTCGTTCGCGACCGCCGTCAGCTCGGCGATCCTGGCGTCGCCCTCCGTCCAGATGGCGATCGCCTTGGCCATGAACTCGACGTTCTGGAAGCGCCGGAAGAGCATGATCATCCCCGCGACATCGTCGGGATGATTGCCGCCCTGCAGGAAGCCCTCGCGCGCGACAGCAAGATCTGGATCGGGCTTGATCAGCTCTTCGCGCGCTTTACGATCGCCGTCGATCGTGCGGATGGCTTCGAGGTAGGCGAGATATTCACTGTCCTCCGCGGTACGCGCGTAACGCGCCAGATGCGCCGTCGCGTCCTTCTGCGCTTTCGACCACAGGCTCTCGCCGGCCACGTACGCGCGCACGGCCGACATCACTTCGAGGCTGACGCTGACCAGCACGGTGAGCAGCATGACGATGGCCACGAACGGCCAGATCAGGCGGATCAGTCGTGCGGCGCCCGGCCGGCGGGTGCGCCAGGCTCTGCCGATGTTCTTGCGTGTCATGCTTGTCTAGTCGCTTGTCTCTGTCCTATCAGGCTGGCGCGAGCGGCGAGCACCGCGGCCGCGCGCGGTCTAAGTCCCTAAGTTTGCACGGTTTTTGAGCAGCCGACCAGTCCGGGGGCCGGCTGGCGCCGCGCAGACGACGCAAGCTAGGGCTGCCAGCGCAGATCGAGCGTGGTCGGAACCGCCGGATTTGCAGGCTCGGGACGCACCGTCATCGGCCCCGGCGTGTGCCCGTGCATCCAGAAGCGCGCGATGCGACGTGCTTCCGCGGCGTTGGCGTTGACGGGGAAGGCTTCGTAGTTGCGTCCACCCGGATGCGACACGTGGTACGTGCAACCACCTAGGGCGCGGCCGGCCCAGGCATCGACGAGATCGAAGGTGAGCGGCGCCTGCACGGGAATCGTCGGATGCAGCGCTGAAGGCGGACTCCACGCGCGAAAGCGCACGCCGGCGACGAACTCGCCCGGCACGCCGGTCGCTGCGAGCGGCAGCGCGCGGCGATTGCAGGTCACGACGTGGCGGCCGCCGATCATTCCGTTGACCTTCACCTCCAGTCGCTCGACCGAAGAGTCGACAAAACGCGCGGTGCCGCCCAAGCTCACCTCTTCGCCGAGCACATGCCACGGCTCGATCGCCTGGCGCAATTCGATCGTCACGCCGTCGTAACTCACTGTCCCGAAGCGCGGGAAGCGGAATTCGACGAAGGGATCGAACCAATCGGCGCCGAAGGCGTAGCCGAAGGCGTTGAGATCGGCGACCACGTCGAGGATGTCCGCGGTCACGAAATGCGGCAGCAGCCAGCGATCGTGCAACGCCGTGCCCCAGCGTACGAGCTTGCCGCGATACGGCTGTTGCCAAAAGCGAGAGACGAGCGCGCGCAGCAGCAACATCTGCAGTGCGCTCATGCGTGCATGCGGCGGCATCTCGAAGCCACGGAATTCAAGCAAACCGAGCCGCCCCGTCGCGCTGTCGGGCGAATAGAGCTTGTCGATCGAGAATTCAGCGCGGTGCGTGTTGCCCGTGAGATCGGTTAGCAGATGCCTCAGCAGCCGATCGACGAGCCAGGGCTGCGGCGTCTCCTCGCCCGCCCGGTGCTTGCGCTCGAGCTGCTGGAACGCGATTTCCAGCTCGTAGAGCCTGTCGTCGCGCGCTTCGTCCACTCGCGGCGCCTGACTGGTCGGCCCGATGAAAAGCCCGGAGAAGAGATACGAGAGCGAGGGATGGTTCTGCCAGTAGGTAATGAGGCTCTGCAGCAGATCGGGGCGGCGCAGCAGAGGACTCTCCGTCGGCGTTGCGCCTCCGAGCGTGACGTGGTTGCCGCCGCCGGTCCCGGTGTGGCGGCCGTCCAGCATGAACTTCTCGGTGCCGAGCCGCGACTGGCGCGCTTCTTCGTACAAGGTTTCTGTTGTAGCGATCAGCTCGCGCCACGACGAAGCCGGATGGATGTTGACTTCGATCACACCGGGGTCGGGTGTGACGGAAAGAAGCTTGAGCCGAGCATCGCGCGGCGGCGCATAGCCTTCGATCGCGACCGCCACGCCTGCAGCGCCGGCAGCCTCCTCGATTGCCGCGAGGAGCGCCACGTAGTCCTCGAGGCGCACCAGCGGCGGCATAAAGACGAAGAGATGGCCTTCGCGCACCTGCACGGTGAGCGCGGTCTTCACGACCTCGCGCGGCGCGCCGCCGCGCGCGCGTCCTCGCCGTCGCGTCGCACTTCGTTTCGGCAGCGCGCTCGCGGGTGCAAACGGATCGACTGCGGGCTCATGCTCGACTTCCTGCGGGAGAACATCGGGCAATGAACCGAGCGGCAGCCGCAGGCCGAGCGGCGAATCCCCGGCGAGCGCATAGAGCCGCTCGCGCCGGAGCGGCCACGGGCTCGATTCCCAGGTCGCTCCGGAGCCATCGTGTTCCACCACGGCCTTCAGTGGAAGGACGAATCCGGTCGGCGTGTCGACTCCGGCAAGAAGGAGCCGCGCCAGGCGCGCTCTGTCCTCCGTCGACTTGAGGTCGGCCTGAAACGGATCCGCGTTGACGGGCAGTTCCGCCTCGAGCTTCAGGAGTTGCGGCACGTCTTCGTAAGCCGTGATGACCATTCCGGACGGCAGGTCGAGAGCCTCGGCGAGTCGCGCGGTGAAGTCCTTGGCTTCGTCGAGCGTCGTCGCGCCGGGTGTCCGCGTGTCGGCTAGGAGCTTGTCGTCGCGCCACAGCGGCTCGCCGTCCGCGCGCCAATACACGCCCAGCGACCAGCGCGGCAGCGGCTCGCCCGGATACCACTTGCCTTGCGCATAATGGAGAAACCCGGCGGACGCAAAGCGCGCCCTGAGCCGCCGCAGCAAAGCTTCGGCCAGCGCTCGCTTCTTCGGCCCGAGCGCTGCGGTGTTCCACTCCGCGCCATCCATGTCGTCGATCGAAACGAACGTGGGCTCGCCGCCCTGCGTGAGGCGCACATCGCGCGCGGCGAGATCGGCGTCGACTTTTTCGCCGAGCGCATCGATCGCCCCCCATTGCGCTTCGGTGTAGGGCTTGGTGACGCGCGGATCCTCGTGCACGCGCGTGAGCTTCATTGCGAAGTCGAAGTCGACCTCGCACACGTCCGTGAAGCCGATCACCGGCGCGGCATTGCCGGGATCTGCAGTACAGGCGAGCGGAATGTGACCTTCTCCGGCGAGAAGGCCCGAGGTTGGATCGAGACCGACCCACCCCGCCCCCGGCAAGTAGACCTCCGCCCAGGCATGCAGATCGGTGAAGTCACGCTCGGCGCCCGCGGGCCCGTTGAGTGGCTTCACGTCCGCGACGAGCTGCATGAGATAACCCGAAGCGAAGCGCGCTGCGAGCCCAAGCTGTCGAAGGATCTGCACCAGCAACCAGCCCGTGTCGCGGCAGGAACCGCAGGCGCGCTCGAGCGTATCCTCCGGCGGTTGCACGCCGGGCTCCATGCGCACGAGGTAACGGATCTCGGTCTGCAGCTGATGATTGAGCCGCACCAGCATGTCGACCGTGTTTTCCTCGGGCTTGACCGACTTGCGGAAGCGGTCCAGCCACGCCGCGAGCCGTGGCGTCAGCGGCGTTGTTTCGAGAAAAGGAATCAACTCCTTCGCCAACCCAGCCGAATACTCGAACGGGAAATGCTCGGCGTACGCCTCGACGAAGAAATCGAAGGGGTTGATCACCGTCATGTCGGCGGTGAGATCGACCATCACCTCCAGCTTCTGCGTGCGGTCCGGAAAGACGAGCCGCGCGACCCAGTTGCCGTACGGGTCCTGCTGCCAGTTCAGAAAATGGCCGGGCGGCTCGACGTCGAGTGAGTAGCCGAGGATGGGCGTGCGGCAATGCGGCGCCGGGCGCAACCGGATCTCGTGCGGACCCAGGTTGACGAGGCGGTCGAACTGATAGGTCGTTCGATGCTGCAGCGCGACGCGTATCGCCATGCGTCGCCTGTCAGGTCAGTCCCACTCGGGATTGGGCAGCTGCGCGAATACCCGGCGCAGCCCCTCGCCCCACTGCGTGTGAATCATCTGGAAATAAGGATCGGACTCCTCGATGCGCCGCTGCAACTTGATGGCGAGCGCGCCGGCCTCGTACACGACGAGATCGATCGGCAGCCCGACCGAGATGTTCGAACGCATCGTCGAGTCGAAGGACACGATGGTGCATTTCGTGGCCTCGAGCAGGCCCGTGGTGCGCTTCACCACCCGGTCGATCACCGGCTTGCCGTACTTGCTCTCGCCGATCTGGAAGTAGCAGGTATCGGGCGTAGCCTCGATGAAATTGCCCTCGCTATAGACCTCGAACAGCCGGTGCGGCTCGCCGCGCACCTGGCCGCCGACGATGAAGTTGGCGTGCGAATCGATGTTGTTCTGCTGCAGGTAGGGCCCATCGCGCTGCTTCACCTCGCGCAACGCGTCGCCGACAAGCCGGGCGACGTCGAACATTGACGTCGCGTTCCACAGGTGCAGGCTGCCGTCCCCGGCTCGCCCGCGCTGGTCGACGACAGAAAGCGCGTTCTGGGTGAGGGAAAGATTGCCCGAGCTGAGCGCCACGACCACGCGATCCCCTTCGCGGTTGAACACGCGCATCTTGGAGAAGCGCGCGATCTGGTCTACTCCCGCGTTGGTGCGCGAGTCGGAGGCGAAGATCATCCCCGCATCGAGGGACATGGCCACGCAGTAGGTCATGGCGAAGGGATGGGCGGTTGGACGGGCGCGATTCTACCGGATGGCTTCTCCCGCCATCTCAATAGGTCGGCACCAGGAAGGTGCGATTGATCTCGTTGCCCAGCGCGGAGATGCGATCCAGAAACTCCATCAGATATTCGTGCAGCCCGAACTTGATGATGTCGTCCGTCTTGCCGTAACGCAGACGCGAGTGCAGCTCACCCGAGGCACGCTCGATCTCGTGCGTGTTCTGGTCGCAAAGCGTCTCCAGGGTCTCGTGGATGAAGGTCATGCAGGAATGCAGCGACCGCGGCATATCCTCGCGCAGGATCAGCAATTCGGCGACCCGTCGCGGCGTGATCACGTCGCTGTAGATCTTGCGGTAGGACTCGAATCCCGAGACCGAGCGCAACAGGGCGCCCCACTGGTAGTAGTCGACCGCACCGCCGACGTCCGCCGCCGATGGAAGTAGGGTGTGGTACTTCACGTCGAGGATGCGCGCAGTGTTGTCGGCGCGCTCGATGTGTGTGCCGAGCCGGATGAAGTGGTAGGCCTCGTCGCGGAGCATGGTCCCGAACGTGACACCGCGGAACAGGTGCGAGCGCATCTTGACCCAATCGAGGAACTCGGAAATGCCGTTGGCCTCGATCAGCTCGTAATCGTAGGTGCGCATGTCGAGCCACGCCGAGTTGAGATCCTCGTACATCTCGGAGGTGATGGCGCCTCGCACCGAGCGCGCCGACTCGCGCGCCGAGCGCAGGCAGCAGTGGATCGACGACGGTGTCGCGGCGTCGAAGATCATGAAGCGCAGCACATTCTCGGCGGAAAGCTCCTTGAAGCGCTCGTAGAATGCGGTGGCGAGCCCCGAGGTGATGAGCGGGACTGCCCAGGGCTGCGCCCATGCCAACCCGGGCTCGACCGCCTCATAGGGGAGCAGCGACATGCGGTAGGTCACGTCGAGCAGACGCGCAATGTTCTCGGTACGCTCGATATGACGTGCCATCCAGTACAGCTCGTTCGCGGTGCGACACAACATGATCAGTTCGCCATCACCCAGGTATCCTTCGTGCCTCCGCCCTGGGACGAATTCACCACCAGCGAGCCTTCGCGCAGCGCGACCCGTGTCAGCCCGCCGGGAACGAGGTTGACCGTATTGCCGGAGAGCACGTAGGGTCTCAGGTCAACGTGCCGCGGCGCCAGTCCCGCGTCGACAAAGGTGGGACAGGTCGAAAGCGAGAGCGTCGGCTGCGCGATGTACTTCTCCGGCTGCGCCACGATGCGCCCGCGGAAGGCTTCGCGCTCGGCCGTGCTCGCGGCAGGACCGACCAGCATGCCGTAGCCGCCCGCGCCGTGCACCTCCTTCACCACCAGTTCGGCCAGATGATCGAGGCAATAGCGCAGATCGTCTTCGAGCCGTAGCTGCCAAGTTGGCACGTTGTTGAGCACCGCGTCTTCGGAAAGATAGAAGCGGATCATGTCCGGCACGAAGGGATAGATCGACTTGTCGTCGGCGACTCCGGTGCCGATCGCGTTGGCGAGCGTCACCCGTCCCGCGCGATATGCCGCGAACAAGCCGGGCACTCCGAGCATCGAATCGGGGCGGAAGGCCTGGGGGTCGAGGAAGTCGTCATCGACCCGGCGATACAGCACGTGCACGCGCTGAGGACCCTTGGTCGTGCGCATGTACAGCGTGTCGTTCTGCACGAACATGTCCTGCCCCTCGACCAGCTCCACGCCCATCTGCTGCGCGAGGAAGGCGTGCTCGAAGTAGGCCGAGTTGTAGGCGCCCGGCGTGAGCACCGCGACCTCCGGATGCTCCTCGCCGGCCGGCGCGACGCCGCGCAGGTCCTCGAGCAGCAGATCGGGATAGTGCTCGACCGGCTTGATCGCCTGCGTCGCGAAGAGCTCCGGAAAGAGCCGCATCATCATCTTGCGGTTCTCGAGCATGTACGACACGCCCGAGGGCACGCGCAGATTGTCTTCGAGCACGTAATACTCGCCCTGCCCCGCGCGCACGATGTCGACGCCGGCGATGTGCGCGTAGATGTCGCCAGGGACATCCATGCCCTGCATCTCGCGGCGGTACTGCGCGTTGGCGAGAACCCGCTCGGCGGGAATCACGCCCGCCTTGATGATGCGCTGGTCGTGATAGATGTCCTTCAGGAAAAGGTTGAGCGCCTGCACGCGCTGTTTCAGCCCGCGCTCGAGCAGGCGCCATTCCGCCGCGGGAATGATGCGTGGAACGATATCGAAGGGAATCAGCCGCTCGGTGCCCCCTTCATCTCCGTATACCGCGAAGGTAATGCCGACGCGGTGAAAGGCCCGCTCGGCCTCGTCGCGCTTCTGCGCGATCTTGTCGCCTGGGGTCCGCTTGAGCCAGTCCGAGAAACCCTGGTAGTGCGGCCGGACGGCACCTTCCGGCAACGACATTTCATCGTAAACGGAGCGGGACACTGCAGGGTACCCCTGGGTCTGGGCGAGTTTTAGCAAGACTTGAGCCAAGGAAGCTTTTGCTTTACCGCGTATAACTTTACCGAAATGAGAGGGTTCCTGTCAGCGCTCCGCCTGCCGCCTTGACCTGTTTGGATGCCCCTGCAACGGGCCATTTTTGTCATAGACAGCCATGGACGCCGATGAGGCTCGGTTTGACCCTCCTTTTGGCGCTGTGCTTAAATATCCGCTCCTGTCTGGGTTCGCGCGGGGCGGTTAGCTCAGCGGTAGAGCACTGCTTTCACACGGCAGGGGCCACTGGTTCGATCCCAGTATCGCCCACCATGGAACCGAGGGGTTGCACGCAAGTGTAACCCCTATTTTTTTGCCCGTGATCACCCTCTTTGCGCACGCACGTATGAATTTTTGCATACGATAACGACCGAATCCTGGTGTGGAGAAGCACGATGATTGCAAACTCCGCCTCGACGTTCACGCTCGATGCGATGGTGTTCGATGCTTACGGAACGCTGTTCGACGTGCAATCGGTCGCGGCGATCGGCGATCGCATGTTCCCTACTCAGGGCAGCGCACTCGCGAAGGCGTGGCGCACCAAGCAGCTCGAATACACCTGGCTGCAGAGCCTGATGTTGAGCGCAACACAGCGGCGTCAGGATTTTGCGGCCATCACCGCGCACGCGCTCGACTATGCGGCGGAAACATTGGGGCTTCCGATGCAGCCGCAACTGCGGCATCGGCTGCTCGACGCCTACCTCGACCTGTCGCCCTTCCCCGACGCCGCGCCTGCGCTTGCGGCGCTCTCGCCGTTGCGGCGAATCATCCTCTCCAACGGCACGCGCGCAATGCTCGAGCCCCTCGCGGCGTCGACCGGCATCGCTTTGCACCTGGATGCCATTCTCTCGGTCGATGCGGCAGGCATCTACAAGCCGAGTCCCCGCGTCTATCAACTTGCAGTCGATCACTTGAAGCTCGCACCCGCTCGCATCGGCTTCGTTTCATCGAACGGCTGGGATGCAACCGGCGCAAAGGCGTTCGGCTTCACCGCCTTCTGGGTGAACCGCGCCGGCGCACCGCTCGAGCGGCACGGCCCGAAGCCGGATGCGATCATCAGCACGCTGGCGGAGCTGCCAGCGCTTGTGGGTCGAGGCTAGCCGAGCGTCGCCAGCCGATCCGCGCAGCAGTTCGGCTAAGGCATGTACTGTCCTCCGTTGACCTCGATCACTTGACCCGTGACGTAGCCGCTCATCGCATCCGAAGCCAGGTAGACGAGTGTTCCGGCGCACTCGTCCGCGGTTCCCAGTCGGTTCATCGGGATCGTCGCCTGCATCGCCTTCAGCTGCTCCGGCGTGGAGTAGCGCTCGTGAAACGGCGTGGCGATCACGCCCGGCGAGATCGCGTTGACGCGAATACCGTCGCCAACCACTTCCTTGGCCCACCCGTGCGTCGCCGTCGAGATGAAGCCCTTGGCGCCGGCGTAAATGATCGCGCCCGCGCCTCCGCCGTGCCGCGCCGCGATCGAGCTCACGTTGATCACGCTGCCGCTCTTCTGCTTGCGCATGATGGGGATCACCTCATGCATGAACAGCGCCACCTGGGTTACGTTGAGCGCGATCACATCTTTCAGGAAGCTCTCGTCGTAATCCTCGATGCGGGTTCGCTTCACCAGCCCGCCCGCGTTGTTGACGAGGACGTCGATGCGGCCGAGCGCAGCCAGCGTTTCGCCGACGATGCGCTTGATGTCGGCCCCGCGGGTCACGTCTCCGCCGACGAGCAGCGCCTCGCCGCCCGAAGCACGGACATCCTTCGCAACCTCGTCCGCTGCTTTCCGGCTGGCGTTGTAATGAATCGCCACGCGGCTGCCAAGCCGCCCGAAGGCGCGCGCCGCCGCGGCGCCTATGCCCGTCGAGGCTCCCGTGATCAGCACAGCTTTGCCCTTGAGATCGTGAGTCATGCGCTGCTCCGTGAGTTTGAAAGCGAAGGTCGGCATACCACCACCGCGTCGCGAATGGCCGCGATTGCCGCGGGACGAGGAAAGCTCTTGCGATAGGCGAGCGCGATGCGGCGCGAAGGCACCGGGCGCGCAAAAGGCACCGGCACTACCAGCTTGCTGTGATATTTCGGCGTCAGCGCATCGCGCGGCAGCACCGACACGCCGAGCCCCGAGGCGACCATGTTGCGCACCGTCTCCAGCGAATTGGTCCGCGTCACCGGGGCGTCGCCACGATTCAGCTCAGGGCAGGCGTCCAGCACCTGGTCGCGGAAGCAATGGCCGACGTTGAGCAGGATGGTGTGCTCGCCGACGAGCTCGGAGGGCTGGATCGTCTTTCGCTTCGCCCAGCGATGATGTTGCGGCACGACCACCTGAAACGGCTCCTCGTAAAGGAACTCCGCCGTGACTCCGGGCGGCTGGAACGGCAGAGCGATTATCGCGGCATCGACGCGTCCCGACTTCAAAAACAGTTCGAGCTGCTCGGTCAGATTCTCCTCGATCTGGAGCGGCATTTGCGGCGCGCGCTCGTTTAGCGCCGGGATCAGATCCGGCAGGAGGTACGGCGCCACCGTATAGATCACGCCGAGATGGAATGATCCGACGAGCTGGTTCCGGCCGGCCTGGGCGATGTCGCGGATGCGCGCTGCCTCCTCCAGAACCTTCTGCGCCTGCTCCACGATGCGTTCGCCGACCGGCGTCACCGTGACTTCGGTCTTGCCGCGCTCGAAGAGCTGGGCGCCAAGCTCTTCCTCCAGCTTCTGGATCGCCACCGAAAGCGCGGGCTGACTGACGAAGCAGCGCTGAGCGGCGCGGCCGAAGCTTTTCTCCTGCGCGATTGCGACGAGATAGCGCAGCTCGTTCAGCGTCATCGCTGTGAGGAACCCTTCGCCTGGACCTCTTTCAGCGGTCCCTCAGGAATGCCGCGAACCCCTTCCCCACCTCCGGATGCTTCAATGCCAGCTCGACCGTCGCCTCGAGATAGCCGAGCTTGGTGCCGCAGTCGTAGCGCCGGCCCTCGAATTCGTAGGCGAGCACCTTCTCGTCGTCGAGGAGCCGCGCGATCCCGTCGGTCAACTGGATCTCACCGCCCGCACCCGGAGGCATGTTGCGCAAATGATGAAAAATGCGAGGGGTGAGCACATAGCGCCCGACCACGGCCAGCGTGGAGGGCGTCGTTCCGACCTTGGGTTTCTCCACGATGCGTGTGATGCGGGTCACGCGCCCCCTGCCCTCCGTGGTCTCGACGATGCCGTAGCTCGCCACGTTCTCCGCCGGAACCGGCATCACGCCGATGAGCGAGTACTGCTCGCGGTTGGCGATGTCGGTCATCTGCTTCATCACCGGCACCCCCGCGTCGATCAAATCGTCCGCAAGCATCACCGCAAAGGGTTCGCCGCTGATCACCGGCTGTGCGCAGAGGACCGCATGGCCGAGGCCCAGCGCCTCGGATTGGCGGATGTAGATGCAGTTGATGCCGCGTGGCAGAACGCTGTGCACGGTTTCTAGCAAGGCCGTCTTGCTGCGCGCCGCGAGCTCGGTTTCCAGCTCGTAGGCCTTGTCGAAATGGTCTTCGATGGCGCGCTTGTTGCGGCCGGTGATGAAGATCATCTCGGTGATGCCGGCCGCCGCGGCCTCCTCCACTGCGTACTGGATCAACGGCTTGTCGACCACCGGCAGCATCTCCTTGGGACTCGCCTTCGTCACCGGAAGAAAACGGCTGCCGAGGCCAGCCACCGGAAACACTGCCTTGGTCACTCTACCGGACGCCATGGATCAGGTCCTTCAATTGTTTGTCGTTCAGTACTGGGACGCCCAATTGCCCGGCTCGTTCCAGCTTGCTGCCGGCCTCGGCTCCGGCGACAACGTAATTCGTCTTCTTCGACACGCTGCCGGCGACCTTGCCGCCGTGCCGCTCGATGAGCTCGGTCGCCTCCTCTCGCGACATCGAAGGCAGCGTGCCGGTCAGCACGAAAGTGAGCTCGGCAAGCTTGCCCCGCACAGCGCGCTGCGGCGCGCTTTCGGGCCACTCTACCCCGGCCGCGCGCAACTGGGCAATCACCTCGCGGTTGTGCTTCTCGGCGAAGAACTGTCTGATGCTCTGTGCAAGAACGGGTCCTACATCGTTCACCTCGAGAAGCGCCGCTTCGTCCGCCGCGATCAAGGCATCCATCGAGCCGAAATGCCGCGCGAGATCCTTCGCGGTCGCCTCACCGACGTGGCGGATGCCCAGTGCGTAGATGACCCGCGCGAGCACGGTCTTGCGGCTCTTGTCAATGGCGGCGATTACGTTCGCGGCGGACTTGTCGGCCATCCGCTCGAGCTCGGCCAAGGCCGCGATGCCGAGCTTGTACAGATCGGCGGGCGTGTGAACGATGCCGGCATCGACGAGCTGGTCGACGAGCTTGTCGCCCAGGCCCTCGATGTCCATCGCCCGCCGGCTCGCGAAATGCAGGAGCGCCTGCTTGCGCTGCGCGGGACAGACGAGACCGCCCGAGCAGCGCGCAATCGCCTCGTCGGGAAGGCGCACCACTCTGGAGCCGCACTCGGGGCACTTCGCCGGCATGACGAATTCTCGTGCGCCGCGCGGACGCTTCTCCTTCACCACGCGTACCACTTCGGGAATGACGTCGCCTGCCCGCCGCACGATTACGGTGTCGCCGATGCGCACATCCTTGCGCCGCACCTCGTCTTCGTTGTGCAGCGTGGCGTTGGTTACGGTCACGCCGCCGACGAACACAGCCTTCAGCCGCGCCACTGGAGTCAGCGCTCCCGTGCGTCCGACCTGAACCTCGATGCCCTCGACTTCGGTGGGCATCTCCTCGGCCGGGAACTTGTGCGCGACCGCGAAGCGCGGCGCGCGCGAGACGAAGCCGAGACGCTCCTGCTGCGCGATATCGTTGACCTTGTACACGACGCCGTCGATCTCGTACGCCAGGTCGTGCCGGCGCGCGCCGATTTTCCGATAGTAGGCCAGCAAGCCCTCGAGCCCACGCACCACTGCGCGCTCTCGCGTAACCGGCAGGCGCAGCCTGGCCAGAAAATCAAGAAGCGCCGCCTGTGTGCCCGGCGCGCGTTGCTTTGCGGTCCATTCAACCGCGCCGACGCCATAGGCGAAGAAAGCGAGCCGGCGCTGCGCCGTCATCTTCGGATCGAGCTGGCGCAATGCTCCAGCGGCGGCGTTGCGCGGATTGACGTAGAGCTTCTCGCCCTTCGCCGCCTGCGCGGCGTTAAGCCGCTCGAATTCGCGCTTGAGCATCAAGACTTCACCGCGCACTTCGATGTAGGGTGGAGCGCTCGATCCGTCGCCGAGCGCAAGCGGTACCGCGCCGATCGTCTTCAGATTACCGGTGACATCCTCGCCGGTGACGCCGTCGCCGCGCGTACCTCCGCCCTTCAGCGTTCCGCGCTCGTAAGCGAGGCTGACCGCGAGTCCGTCGAACTTGGGCTCTACCTCGTATTCGATGACATCCAAGCCCAGCGCCTCCCGGGCCCGCCGGTCGAAAGCCTCGGCTTCCTCGTCGCTGAATGCGTTGTTGAGGGAGAGCATCGGCACGCGATGCGTGACGGGCTTGAACGCGGACACCGCCTTTCCGGCGACCCGCTGTGTCGGCGAATCGGGTGTAGCGAGCTGCGGATACTCGCTTTCCAGGCCCTGCAGCTCGCGAAACAGGCCGTCGTATTCCGCGTCGCTGATCGTCGGCTGATCGAGTACGTAATAACGACGGTTGTGCTCCTCGAGCTGAGCGCGCAGGCGCACCGCGCGCTCGGCGGCCTTGCGAGGAACGCCCTGCGCTGCAGGCATTCTCTTGTTGTTCCAGTCAGCCGAAGAGCCGCAGCGCACGCTGCCCGCCCGGCTCGATGTGCGCCTCGCGCAGGGCCGCCGCGGTCGCCTGCACCTGCGCGCGGATCGCGGCGAGCGCCGCATCGTCGACCGGACGGTGGTTGTCGTCGACCAGTGTCGCCTCCAGCGTCTGGGAAAGCCGCTTAGCAAGCAGGCGCATCTGGTCGAAGGCCTTGACCGGCTCGGGAACTCGCGGAACATCGAGCAGCAGCACCACGCCCGGAACCGAAGCCGCGCGCAGACTCTCCACCGTGAACGGTTCCTCACGCAGATTCTGCAGGCTGTAGAGCATGGCCCCGGTCTCTTCGTGCACGTACTCGAACTGTCCGCTCGCGCTCAGGCGAAATCCGGAGGCTTCCGCGACGCCGCGAAGCCGTGTGCCGGCAATCTGATTCGCCTCGCCCTTGAGCAGCGTGAGGCCTATCTGCACGTCGAGGTCGGCGCACAGCCGGTCGAGTGCTTCTGCCCGCTTCGCTTCATCGCGCTCGTCCGGCCAGACGCACTCGGCGTGCAAGGCGCCCGCGGCCGAATCGACCAGACGCAGAAAGCCTTCGAGATCGTCGCGGCTCGCGGCCCCATTGCGATCGGCCAGCAGCATGCACGCCGCGATCTCTTGCCAGGGACCACCGGCTGCGCCGTCGATCGCGCGCCAATGCGGATCGGAGCCACTGCGCCCGAGCCAGCGCGTCGGCTTGGCACAACGAGCTCCGAGCGATTGCGCAAGTGCGCTCGTCGGTGCTGGGGTCGACGGCGTGAGCCACACGACGCACTCGATGTCAGCATCGGGGGCTATGCCCTCGCGCCCGGTGCGTACGGTCAGCTTCCGCGGCAGGACGAAGCTCGCGGCACCTTCGCCCGCTCCCTCCACTCCGCTCGCCTCGCTGGAGCGGTTGATTGCAGCGCTTTCCGGAACCGCAGCGTCACTCTCACCGTGCGCTTCGAACACGGGCTCGGCACGCCCATGCCCTGCGTCGCGCGCGACTCTCGCATCCACGTCCAGGTTCGCAGCAGCGCCGCGATCGCGGAGCCGCCGCGCCTGCACCCAGTTATAGATCAGAACACTCACGACGAGCACGGCGCCCGCAGCGAGCAGGCCGAGGAACAGCGGATTGATCGTCATCGCGCCGCCGCGGCGACCTGCTTCGGCGCGGTCTCGGCGAGCTCCAGCGCCTCCGCGATGTCGACCGCCACCACACGCGAAACGCCCGGATCGGGCATGGTGATCCCGATCAATTGCGCCGCCATCTCCATGGTGATCTTGTTGTGGCTGATGAAAACGAACTGCGTTATCTCGGCCATCTTGCGCACCATGGCGCAGAAGCGCTCGGTGTTCGGATCGTCGAGCGGTGCGTCGACCTCGTCGAGCAGACAGAAGGGCGCCGGGTTGAGCTGGAACAGCGCGAAAACCAGCGCGATCGCGGTCATCGCCTTCTCGCCGCCGGAAAGAAGATGGATAGAGGTGTTGCGCTTGCCGGGCGGCTGCGCGATGACCTGCACGCCGGAGTCGAGAATCTCCTCGCCGGTCAGCATCAAGCGCGCCTGCCCGCCGCCGAAGAGCGTGGGGAATAGCTTACCGAAGTTGACATTGACGGCGTCGAAGGTCTGCTGCAGCAGATCGCGCGACTCGCGATCGATCTGTTTGATAGCGGTCTCCAGCGTGGTCATTGCTTCAGTCAGATCCTGCGCCTGCGCGTCCAGATACTGCTTGCGCTCGTTCGCCTGCGCGAGCTCGTCGAGCGCGGCAAGGTTCACGGCGCCCAGCCCGGCGATCGCCTGGTTGAGGCGCTCGATCTCGCCAGGCAGCGTGCTTGCGCGGCCCCAGGCCTTCAGCTCCGCCGGCAGCGCCGGGAGCTCCGCGCGTGCTTCGCTGAGCTGTTCGGTGAACTGCTGCTCGGAAAGCTCGGCCGCCTGCGCCTTGAGCCGCATCTCCTCGATCTTCCCTCGCGCCGGGTCGAGCTTCTGCTCCACGACAAGGCGCGCTTCCTCGCCTTCGCGCAATTCGGCGGCGACGGCTTCCTGGCGATCGCGCGCCGCGGCCAGCGCCTGCTCGGCAGCAGCGCGCGCGGCGAGCTGTGCCTGGAGCGCTTCCTCGGCGGGCGTCCAGTCGAGCTTTTCGCGCTCCGCAGAAAGCTGCGCGAGGAGCGTGCGCTGCTGCGCTTCCTGTGCGTCGAGGCTTTCGCGCCGGCGCGTGAATTCGGCGATCCGCTCGCGGCAGGACCGCTCGGCAAACCCTGCTTCCTGCGCGGCGAGCTCGCCTGCGCGCGAGCGCTCGCGCGCCTGCGCCAGTGCGAGGTCGGCTTCGTCGCGCGTGCGCTGAGCCACGTCGTGCGAGCGCGACTCCTCCGCCATTTGCTTGCGCTTTTCGGCAAGCTCCGCATCGATGGCATCCTGGCCTTCCAGCTCGCCTGCTTCCTCAGCGCCGAGCGTGGAAAGCTCTTCGCCGATCGCGCCACGACGCTTTTCCGCGGCTTCGACCGCCTGCCGGAGCTGCACGAGCTCCAGCTCGAGGTCGTGACAGCGCCGCTGCTGCGACGCGAGCGCCATGCTTTCGGCGTGATATTCCTCTTGCCGTGCGTTGAGATCGGTTTCGAGCGCGTCGCGCGCCGCCGAGGCCGACTCCGTCTCACGCCGAGCGGTGGCTATCTCGTGCTCGAGCTCGGCGAGCTCGCGCTGGCGCGCGATGACGCCGTGCAATTCGCTGTCGGGCGCGAAGAAGGCCACGCCTTGCGCGCTCACCATGTGGCCATCGCGCGTGACGAAGGTCTCGCCGGCGCCCAAATGCGAGCGATCGGCGAGGGCGCTCGCGAGATCCGCGCGGCAGCGCACACCGGCGAGCCAGTCGGAAAGCAATCGCGCAAGCTCCTGACGCGCCGGCTTGAGCTTGGTCAGCAGCGCATCGTCTCGCGCCGGTCCTGCGGCTCCACTGCCTCCGGCGTAGGCGGCGATTCGTCCCGGCAACGCGTCGCCCCGAGTCCATTCGAGCGCGGTCTCGAGATGCGGCAGCTCGATCGCGTTGAGCCGTTCGCGCAACACGGCTTCGAGCGCATCTTCCCAGGCACGCTCGATGTCGATCTGCTGCCATAGGCGGCGCGCCTTCTCGAGTCCCCGGGCGCGGAGCCAGTCGGCAGCGTTCTCGGCCCGCGTGAGCTTTGCCTGCAGCGTGGACAGGGCCTCGGAGCGTGCCTCGCGTTCAGCAAGCGCGCGGCTCGCCTGCTCCCAGGCGTCGCTCGCCGCACGATGCTGTTCCTGCAGCGCCTGCACCGTGTCGTGCAGTCCGGTCAGCCCCGCCTCGTGCGAGGCGAGATCCGCTTTTTCTTCCTCGAGCTGCGCAGTGACCGTCTCGGTCTCTCTCGTGAGCGGTGCTGCGAGCTGCGCGGCCTCGGCATCGAGCCGCTCGCGCCGCTGGGCGAGCGCGGCGAGCGTTTTTTCGACGCTCTCGCGCCTCGTTTCCGCGATGCGGATCGCCTGCTCGATATGCTTGATGCCCTCCTCGACCGCAGCCAGGGCGCGGATTGTTTCCGCGAGCGCCGCTTCGGCCTGAGGAAGTGCGGCGAGCGCCTCCTGCTCCCGCGCCGCCGCGGCTTCGCGCGCGCCGATTGCGGCTTCCAGATCGCGCTCGCCGTCGCGCGCTTCGTTGTCGAGCGCGGCGTACTGGGCCGAGATCGCGTTCATGGCCTCGCCGGCCTGCGCGAGCTCGCGCGCGATCCGCGTGTCGCTCTCGCGCGCGAATTGCAGTTGCTGCTCGAGCCGGGTTACCTCGGCGTTGGCGGCGTAGAACGCTCCTTGCTTCTCGTGCAGCTCGTCGCCCGCCTTGAACTGCCCGGCGCGCAGAGTCTCGACCTTGTTTTCCGCGGCGCGCAGCTCCGCTTGCACGCCTTCGAAGGCCGCAGTGAGCGATGCGATCTCGTTGGCGTGCCGTTCCCGCTGCCGCGCCGCCTCCTGCTGCTTCGCGTACCACAGCAGGTGCTGCGCCTTCTTCGCCTGCGCTTCCAGCTCACGATACTGGTTCGCGATCTCGGCCTGCGCCTCGAGGCGCGTAAGCTGGCTCGCGAGCTCGGTTCGTATGTCCTCGACTCGGGCGAGGTTTTGCCGAGTGTCGGCGAGCCTCGCCTCGGTCTCGCGGCGCCGCTCCTTGTACTTCGACACGCCGGCTGCTTCCTCGAGAAAGACGCGCAGCTCCTCCGGCCGCGCCTCGATCACGCGCGAGATCATGCCCTGCTCGATGATCGCGTAGGCGCGCGGGCCGAGACCGGTGCCGAAGAATAGATCGTAGATGTCGCGGCGGCGAACCGGAATGTTGTTGATGTAGTACACCGAGTCGGCGTCGCGGTTGAGCACGCGCTTGATCGACAGCTCGGCGTAGCGGCCCCATTGCCCGCCGACCCGGCCCTGGCTGTTGTCGAAGAAAAGCTCGACCGAAGCGCGGCCAACCGGAGCACGCTCGCCGGCGCCGTTGAAGATCACGTCCTGCATCGACTCCCCGCGCAAGGCGGAGGCCTTCGATTCACCCAATACCCAGCGCACCGCATCGATCACGTTCGACTTGCCGCAGCCGTTGGGGCCGACTATGCCGACGAGCTGTCCGGGTGTGGCAATAGTGGTCGGATCGACGAACGACTTGAACCCGGCCAGCTTGATCTGTGTAAGGCGCACTTCGGGGGTTTCTCGAGCGAGGCGTTCCGCGGCGGCCGCGACGAAGGCGCAGCAGCGCGCCGTTTCAATGCGAATTATAGCGGATCGCGCACACTCTGACCCGCCCCGGCCGCATCACGCGTGCAGAGTCATGCGCGCGGGGATACGTCCCTCCTCGACCCCGTGACAGGCCACATCAGTCATCTCGCCGCCCCAGCCGCGTGCCGGCTTCAACTTGGGAATCTCGTTGCGGCAGCGTTCGTTGGCGTACGGGCAGCGCGGATGGAAAGCGCAGCCGCGCGGCGGCGACAGCGGATTGGGAACCTCGCCGGCAACGGCGGTCCGCGCCTTGCCTGACAGCTCGAGGTCCGGCACCGCGTCGAGCAGCATGCGGGTGTATGGGTGCTGCGGAAACCCGAAGAGGCGTTTCGTCGGGGCCTGCTCGACCACGCGGCCGAGATACATCACAGCGACGCGATCTGCGATGTGGTGCACGACCGCGAGATTGTGCGAGATGAAAAGATAAGTGAGTCCCATGTCGCGCTGCAGCTTGCGCATCAGATTGAGCACCTGCGCCTGCACCGACACGTCGAGCGCCGAGGTCGGCTCATCGCACACAAGAAACGCCGGCCTCCCGGCCAGAGCGCGAGCGATCGAGATCCGCTGCCGCTGTCCACCCGAGAACTGGTGTGGATATTTCTCGCCGTCGGCGGGCGCGAGACCGACTTGCCTGAGCAGCCCGCCCACTCGCTCCTCGATATCTTTCTTCGCGAGAGCGTCGCCGTTCGCATGCGTCCGGAGCGGCTCGGCGATGATCTCAGCCACGCGCCAGCGCGGATTCAGGCTCGCGTACGGGTCCTGGAAGATCATCTGCATGTTTCGCCGCAGGGCCGGCGCAGCGCCGAGGTTGTCGATCCTCTTGCCGTCGTACCGGATCTGACCGCGCGTCGGACGATATAGACCGACGATGAGCCGCGCCACCGTCGATTTGCCGCAGCCGGATTCGCCGACCAGACCGAAGGTTTCTCCGCGTGCGATCGCCATGTCCACGCCGTTTACCGCTCTCAACAGCGCCCGCGACTTGCCTTCCAGCAAACGGTTGAGCAAGGGCGGCGAAACGTCGAAGGTCTTGGCAACGTCGACCAGCTCGACCAACGCTCGACCGTTGCCGGACCCCTTCATTGGACAACCAACCAGCATGCCGACCGCGTGGCGCCGGCATTCATCAGCTCGGGACGCTCTTTTTTGCAGCGATCGAAAGCACAGGGACAACGCGGATGGAACGCGCAGCCTGGAGGAATCGCGTCGAGGCGCGGCATGACGCCTTCGATCTGCGCCAGCTCCTCGCGCTCGGCGACGATCGAAGGGATCGAACCCATCAATCCCTTGCTGTACGGATGCTGCGGACGGTGAATCACGTCGGCGACCGGACCCACCTCGACCACGCGTCCGGCGTACATCACCGCCACGCGGTCGGCCGTCTCCGCGATCACGCCCATGTCGTGCGTGATCAGCATCACCGCCGCGCCGTGCTCGCGGCACAAGCGCTTCAGTAGCGCGATGATCTGCGCCTGGATCGATACGTCGAGGGCGGTCGTCGGCTCGTCGGCGATGATGAGCTTCGGCTGCGCTGCCAACGCGAGCGCAATCACTACGCGCTGGCGCATTCCGCCCGAGAACTGATGCGGATAGTGATGAAAGCGCCGCTCGGGCGCCGGAATGCCGACCTCCCCGAGCAGATCGAGCGCGCGCCGGCGCGCCGCCCGCATAGAGAGATCGAGATGCGTGGTGATTGTCTCGACCAGCTGGCGGCCGATCGTATAAAGCGGGTTGAGCGAGGTCAGCGGATCCTGGAACACGGCTCCAATCTCGCGTCCGCGCACGCGGCGCATCTCTTCCGGGGCAAGATTGTCGATTCGGCGATCCCCGAGCCTCACTTCGCCGGCGCCGATGCGCCCCGGCGGATCGATGAGACCGATGATCGCCGCGCCGGTCAGCGATTTGCCGGCGCCGGATTCACCGACGACGCCGAGGACTTCGCCAGGCGCGATGGAAAGCGAGACGCCGTCGACGGCAACAAGCGTGCCGTGCCGGGTAGGAAATTCCACTCGCAGCCGATCGACGGCGAGCAACGGGGTCATCTGCCTATCGCAGCTTCGGGTTCAGCGCGTCGCGCAGCCAGTCGCCGAGCAGATTGATCGCGAGCACCATGATCACCAGCGCGGCGCCGGGGAAGATCGTGATCCACCATTCCCCGGAGAAGAGATAGTCCTGCCCAATCCGGATCAGGGTTCCGAGAGAGGGTCTGGTCGGCGGTACGCCCACGCCCAGAAACGACAGCGTGGCCTCGACGAGAATGGCAGTCGCGATGTTGATCGTGGCCAGCACCAGCACCGGTCCGAGTACATTGGGCAGGAGGTGCCTGAAAACGATTGACGGCGTGCCGACTCCGATCACGCGAGCCGCCTGCACATACTCCTTGCTCTTCTCGACCAGCGTCGAGCCGCGTACGGTGCGCGCGTACTGCGGCCAGTTGGACACGCCGATGGCGATGACCAGCACGATCAAGGCGACGTCGCCGTGCGCGCTGCGCGGAAGCACGGCGCGCAGAATGCCGTCGATCAGGAGCGCGATAAGAATGGCCGGAAAAGAGAGCTGCACGTCCGCCGCGCGCATGATGAAAGCGTCGAGGCGGCCGCCGGCGTAGCCGGAGACGAGCCCGAGCGTGACTCCGATCAGGACCGCGAGCGCGACCGCCGCGAGCCCGACCAGCAGCGAGATGCGCGTACCGAACATGATCGCCGAAAGAAGATCGCGTCCCTGGTCGTCGGTGCCCAGCAGATACTCCGGCTTCGCACCCTCCACACCGTGCGGCGGCGTGAGCGCATCGAGCAGGTTCAGCGTGGCGAGGTCGAAAGGATTGTGCGGCGCGACCCACGGCGCGAAGAGCGCTGCGCCGAGAAAAATCACCAGCACGACCGCCGACACGACCGCGACCGGCGCGTGGCGGAAGCTGTACGCGATGTCGCCGTTCCACCAGACGGCGAAACGCGACGGCGCGGCGACAGTGGTCATGGATCAGTCAGGACGCTTGATCACGATCCACTTGAGGAAGTTGATGTTGTCGGCTAGCTGTACCAGCTCGACGTTCTTCTTCATCCCCCACGCCAGCGCCTGCTGGTGCAGCGGAATGTGCCCGAACTCGTCGGAGTGAACCTTGAAGACCTCGTGGATCATCGCATCGCGCTTCTTGGCATCGAGCTCGCTCGCGATCTGCGGGCCCAGCTCGTCGACGCGCTTGTTGGAGTAGCTGCCGAGGTTGAACTGCCCCTGGCCCTTGTCGCCCGGCGTCATCAGCAGCGCGAATATGGGATTGTGCGAGTCGTAGGACGCGGGAGTCCATCCGAGCAGATAGAACGACGTGTCGCGCGAGAGGATCTTCGGAAAATACGTGGCCTTCGTTTCGGCTACCAGGTTGACCTTGACGTCGATCTTCGCCAGCATCGCCGCGACCGCCTGGCAGATCTGCGCGTCGTTTACGTAGCGGTCGTTCGGGCAGTTCATTCCGACCTCGAAGCCGTTCGGATAGCCGGCCTCAGCGAGGAGCTTCTTTGCCGCGGCAACATCGTAGGGCGCGCGCTTGTTTTCGTCGGCCGCGAAGCCGCGAATCCCGGGCGCAACCATCAGGTTGGTGGGCGTCGCGGCGCCGCGCATCACCGTCTTCGCGATCGCGTTCTCGTCAATCGCCTGATAGAAGGCTTGGCGGACGCGCTTGTCCTTGAACGGATTCTTGCCCTTGATGTTGGAGTACAGCAATTCGTCGCGCTTTTGGTCCATGCCGAGGAAGATGGTGCGCAGCTCCGGACCCGTCAGCACCTTGAGCGTGGGGTTCTCCTTGAGCTTGTCGATGTCCTGCAGCGGCACCGGCTCCATCATGTCGATCTCGCCCGAGGCGAGCGCGGCGACACGCGTCGCCGCGTTGCCGATCGGCGTGAACACCACCTCCGTGATGTTGCTCTCGATCTTGGTCCAGTAGTTGGGATTGACGACGAAGACGGTGCGCACTCCCGGCTCGCGCGACTTCAGCATGAACGGGCCTGTGCCGTTGGCCCTCAGTGTTGCCGGATTCTCCTTGCCCTTGCGCACGTCGGCCGGTGAGGTCGCGTTGTTCTTCTCGCACCAGGACTTGCTCATCATGTACCAGAAGCCGATCGTGTCGGGCAGAATCGGGAACGGCTCGTTGGTGATGATGTCGACGGTATGATCGTCGATCTTCTTCACCTCCTTGAACGGACCGACGTAGGTCTTCATGTCGGAGCCTTCGGCCTTGGCGCGCTCGAAGCTGAAGATCACATCGTCGGCGGTGAACGGCGTTCCATCGTGGAACTTGACGTTCTGCCTCAGGTTGAAGCGCCACACCGTAGGCGCCGTTTGCTTCCACGAGACGGCGAGCACCGGCACCAGCTCGAGCTGCTTGCCGTGTCCGGCGAGCGGCTCGTATACGTTGCCCATGATGCTCAACTGCAGAGACTCGTTGAGCATGTGCGGGTCCATCGACAGCGCGTCGCCCTGATCGGCGAACTTGAAGGTGACCGCACCGGCCGCGGTGGCGCCGAGCGCCGCAGCGAGCATGGCCGCGGTGAAGAGTCGTGTGCAGATGTTCATGATGCGTGGGCTCCTGGTTGTCGGGCCGGTGTCCCCGGCCGCGTGTTGTGTCGATTACGCTCGCACCGGCGCTGCGGCGAGCCGCGTCACCGCCGTGAGGCAGGTGCTGCGCGCCTGAGCGTAAACCTTGGTCTTCCAGTCGTCGCGGTCGATGTAGAACGCATCGCGCATGCGGCGCTTGATCTCGTCGTGCTGGTCCTCCGGCGCTTCCGGATGATTGTGCAGCCAGTGCTCGGCGCGGAACACCTCGAGCACCTTCTCCAGCGGATAGGTGCCGTACTCGAGCCCGATCGCAGTCACTTCGGTGCGCGGACATTCGTCGTAGGCCGCGCAACAGATCACTCCGGAAAGCCGCGCGGAGCTTGACGTGCCGTCGAAGAACGAGGTCACGTCGCTCCCCCACCAGGCCTTGGCGCGCGCGACGTCGGCCGCGTCGTTGCGCCCCGCGTAGATCTTCTCGCCGTGACCGGGAGGACCGAGTCCGGTGTGAAAGTCGATCCAGGCGAGCCGCGCGCGTCCCGAGCCTTCCGCGCGAAGGACCGCGCGCACCGTCGCATTGCTCCACGCCGGCCGTGTCCCGCCGTAAAACATGCCCTCGGCGAAGCGGTACTGTCCCGCCGTCACGGCGGCTTGATACGCCTTCGCTCCATGGCTGGCCAGCCATGCCCCGAGCGGCGCGTCGTTCTCCGCCTGCGGCGGCCAGCGCGAAGGCAGGAGATACGGATGGAGCTGCGCGTATTCCGCGTTGTCGGGAAGCGGCTGCGAGAAATTCATGAAGTTGCGATTGAGGTCGACGTTGTCCTCGTTGACCCGCCGCAGATGCGAAAAGCCGTAAGGATTCACGGCGTGGATCATCAGCACAGCGACTCCCGCGCGCTGAAGCTCGGAGAGGAAGACGTCGTCGTGCAGCAACGCGACCTGGCAGCCCGAGCCGCAGAATCCCTCCACGCCGTGCGTGCCGGAGCTGAGGAGCAGCAGCCCTGGCGCGCGCTCGTCGCCGAGTCTCGCGAGATCCATCGACAGCTCCTCGCCCTGCGCGCCGCGCTCGCTCGGGTGCACTTCGTGGAACACGCGCGCCTTGCGATCGCGCGCCGCAGCGATGAACTTTGCCCGCGCCTCGACGTAGCTCTGCGAGAAATGCGGGATGGTGTCCATGGCGAGCCGTTATCTCAGCGCGACAGCGCCTGCTCCGCGAGCGCAGCAAGATAGCCGGCGCCGACCGGGATCACTTCGTCGTTGAAATCGTAGCGGCTGTTGTGCAGGAAGCAACCGCCCTCGGCGCCACCCTGCCCCAGCCGCGCGTACGCGCCCGGGCGCTGCTGCAGCATGAACGAGAAATCCTCCGAGCCCATGCTCGGCTCGAGGTCGCGCACGACGTTTTCGGGACCGATCAGCTCGTCGGCCACGCTCGCCGCGAACTCGGCCTCGCGCTCGCTGTTCACGGTCGCCGGATACACACGCTCGTACTTGAGCGTGGCCTTGGCGCCAAACGCGGCCGCGATCGAGTGCGTGAGTTCCGACAACCTCCGCTCGACCGCGTCCTGCGTCTGCGGTTTGAAGGTGCGGACCGTGCCGACAAGCCGCGCATCGCGTGGAATCACGCTCATCGCCGCGAGGTTGCCGGCGTGCATCGCGCATAGGCTCACCACCGCGGTGTCGACCGGGCTCACGTTGCGCGCGACGATCGACTGTGCCGCGGTGATGACGTGGCCGGCGACCAGCACCGGATCGACCGACATGTGCGGATGCGCGCCGTGGCCGCCGCGTCCCTCGATGTGGATCTCGATACGGTCGGCCGCCGCCATCATCGGACCGGGCCGCACGGCGATCGTCCCCGGCGGCAGCGCGGGCCAGTTGTGCAGCGCGTAGATCTCGTCCGCGGGAAAGCGCTCGAAGAGCCCTTCCTCAACCATTGCCTTGCCGCCGGCGAAGCCTTCCTCGCCGGGCTGAAAGATCAGAAAGACGGTGCCGCTGAAGCGGCGGGTCGCGGCAAGGTAGCGCGCCGCGCCGAGCAGCATCGTCGTGTGACCGTCGTGGCCGCAACCGTGCATGCGTCCCTTGAAGCGCGAGACGTGCGCGAAGTCGTTCTCCTCGTGCATCGGCAGCGCGTCCATGTCGGCGCGCAATCCCACCGCGCGACCGTTGTCGCGCTCGCCGCGAATCACGCCGACGACGCCGGTCTTGCCGACGTGGTTGTGGTATTCGATGCCGAGCCGGTCCAGCTCGCGCGAGACGATCTCGGCCGTGCGGTGCTCCTCGAAGCCCAGCTCCGGATGCGCGTGCAGGTCGCGGCGGATCGCGGTCAGCTCGACCTGCTGGCTGCGGATGTAATCGAGCGGACTCATGGCGCGATTCTCATTGCGCAAACGCCATGCGCTCGACGCGCAAGCGCGGATCGACCGCGTAGTAGAGGAGATCGACGACGAGATTGATGAAAACGAAGACGAGCGCGATGAAGCAGAGATAGGCCGCCATCACCGGAACGTCCGCGAAGCTCACGGCCTGGATGAAGAGAAGACCCATTCCCGGCCACTGGAAGACCGTCTCGGTGATGATCGAGAACGCGATCAGCGCGCCGAGCTGCAACCCCGTGATCGTGATGACCGGCACCAGCGTGTTGCGGAGCGCATGCCCGAAATGGATCGCTCGATCGGTGAGACCGCGCGCACGGGCGAACTTGATGTAGTCGGTGCGCAGCACTTCGAGCATCTCGGCGCGCACCAGCCGCATGATCAGCGTCATCTGGAAGAGCGAGAGCGTGATCGACGGCAGGATCAGCGCTTTCAATCCGCTCTTGGTGAGGAAGCCCGTCGTCCACCAGCCGAGTGCCACCGTCTCTCCGCGGCCGAATGAAGGCAACCATCCCAACATCACTGCGAAGATGAGGATCAGGAGAATGCCGATGAGGAAAGTCGGCAGTGACACGCCGATGAGCGAGATCGTGAGCAAAAGTTGCGAGAACCAGGAATGTCGTCGGAGCGCCGTATACACGCCCGCGGGAATGCCCAGCACGAGCGCGAGAACGGCGGCGCTGGTCGCCAGCTCGAGCGTGGCGGGCAAGCGTTCCTTCAGCAATGTGGCGACGGGTCGTCCCTGCCTCAGCGAGAGCCCGAACTCGCCGCGCAGCGCGCGCTCGACAAAGCGCGTGAACTGCACGTAGAAGGGCTGGTCGAGCCCGATCGCGGCGCGCAGCTCGGCGCGCTGCTCCTGCGTGGCGTCCTGCCCGACCATGAAGGTCACCGGATCTCCGGTGAAGTTGAACAGTCCGAAAGCGATGAACGCGACCACCAGCATCACGAAGGCGGACTGCACGATGCGGCGGAGAACGAAGGCGAGCAAGGGAGTTTCGCTCTGGGGGGCGCAACGCGGGCGAGGCGTCCCGCAATGCGCTGCGATGATGCCGAAAGCGCCCTTAGGCGTCAACGAATCTCTCTAGGGGACCCTCGAAGCGCGAAATCATTCAATTCGGCGGCGCGGAGGCACGCGACGCGGACCTTGCCGAAGGATTCCAGTGCCGGCACCTCGCTTCGGCAGCGCTCGATGGCATGCGGGCAGCGGGTGTGGAAGGGGCAGCCCGGCGGGGGATTGAGAGGCGAAGGCAGCTCGCCCTTCACCGCAAGCCGCTCGCGCCGCGCCCTTCCTCCGAGGGAGGGCGTGCTCGCGAGCAGCGCCTTCGTGTACGGATGTGCGGGGCGCTCGAAGATCGCGTCCTTGGGTCCCTCCTCGACCACCTTGCCCAGATACATCACCAAGACCGCGTCGGCGATGTGCCGCACGACCTGCAGATTATGCGAGATGAAGAGATAGGCGATGCCGAGATCGCGCTGCAGGTCCATCAGGAGGTTCAACACCTGCGCCTGGATCGACACGTCGAGCGCGGACAGCGGCTCGTCCGCGACCACCAGCCGCGGGTGCAGCATCAGCGCGCGGGCCACCGCGATGCGCTGCCGCTGCCCGCCCGAAAACATGTGCGGATAGCGGTGATAGTGCTCGGCGCGCAATCCGACCTTGGCCATCATGGCGCGCGCCTGCTCGCGCCGCTCCGCCGCGCCGAGATCGCTGTTGATCGCGAGCGGCTCTTCGAGCAGCGTGCCGACCTTCTTGCGCGGATTGAGCGAGGCGTAGGGATTCTGGAACACCATCTGCACCAGCGGCCTCAGGCGCTTGAGCGTCGCGCGATCCGCGCCGATCACGTCCGTGCCCGACAATTCGAGCGCTCCACTCGTGGGCCTTTCAATCATCGTCACCGCGCGCGCGAGGGTGGACTTGCCGCATCCCGACTCGCCGACGACCGCGAGCGTCTCGCGATCGCGCAAGCTGAACGTCACGCCGTCGAGCGCGCGCACCAGACCCTTCTGACGAAACATTCCGCGCGAGACGACGTA
>DATKJP010000023.1:0-6069 GCA_035543635.1 Casimicrobiaceae bacterium | reverse complement strand
CTGAAAGGCATCAAGGCCGAGATCGCCGCCATCACTACGAGCGCGATGCGAGGCGAGATCGATTTCGCCGAGAGCCTGACCCGGCGAGTCGCGCTTCTCGCCGGCACCGAGATCTCCGGACTCGAGCGCGTCTACGACGAGCGACTGCGCTTGTCGCCGGGAGCGGAGCGGATGCTGTCGGTCTTGAGGCGCTCCGGAGCGAAGACACTGCTGGTCTCGGGTGGGTTCAGCTTCTTCACCGAGCGGCTCCGCGCCAGATTGGGGTTGGACTACACGCTCGCGAATACGCTCGAGATCGCCGAAGGCAAGCTGACGGGGCGTGTCTCGGGCGGCATCGTCGACGGAGCGGCGAAGGCCGATTGTTTCTCCCGCATCGCGCGCGAGCTTGCAGGTGGAGATTCGCTGACGGTTGCGATTGGCGACGGCGCCAACGATCTGCCGATGCTCGCGCTCGCCAATGTGAGCATCGCCTATCACGCGAAGCCGGTCGTCAGAGCGCGTACGACCTATGCGATCGAGCACTGCGGGCTCGACGCGGTGATTAATCTGTTCGGCTAGAGCAACGAAGCCGCCGCGTCAGAGCCATGCACGCAGGGCGATGCGCAGGAACGCAATCATGTCCCAGACAGCCAGCGCCGCGATCACGAGGTAGGTTCCTGCGGCTCCCCAGAAGCGGCCGCTCGATCGCTTCGATGTCCGCGACAAGCCGATCGCGTGCGCCAGGCGGGCAGCGACGAACGTCACGCCGCAAACGTGCAGGAATATCCGGCTCGCCCCGTCCAGCTCGCTCACGAGCATGAGAACCAGCATCGGGAGAATCCATTCGACGGCGTTGCCGTGCGCGCGAACCGCTTTCGCCAAGTCAGGGTCGTTTCCGTGACCCGTTCCCACGTTGAGCTTGCTCCGCAGCAGCGACACGCGCCCGCCGAGTACGAGAAGGAATAGCGCGAGCAGCGCCCCGTAGAGCGCGGTGACGGGCGCGATCACCGATCCTCCTCGTCGAAATCCCCCTCATCGATCCACACCATCTGGATTGCCTCGAGAACCTTCTCGCCGCCGCGCTTGGGATCGTCGTCAAATCCCGGCAGCTCGGTTACCCAGCGGTGCAGATCGGTGAACACGACGCGCTCCGGATCGACGCCCGGATGCGCGTCGGCGAGCGCGAGCGCGATCTCGCGAACGTCGGTCCATTTCATTTGGTCTTCTCCTTAGCGTAGTTGATCGTGTATTTCGGGATCTCGATGACCAGATTAGCGTCGCCGACTTTCGCCTGACAGGAAAGCCGCGAAACCGGCGTCAGACCCCAGGCGCGGTCGAGCAGATCGTCTTCGTCCTCCGACGAGGGCGAGAGCGAGTCGAAGCCTTCGCGCACGATCACGTGGCAGGTCGTGCAGGCGCAGGACTTCTCGCAGGCGTGCTCGATCTCGATGCCGTGATCGAGCAGGTTGTCGCACACGGACTCTCCCTTCGTGGCCTCGAAGGTCTTGCCCTCCGGGCACAGCTCGGCGTGCGGCAGGACGACGATTTCCGGCATCGCCTCGATACCTTCGCTATTGGCGCGCTCAACCTTCGGTGAGGCTGTCGACGCTGCGGCCGGTAAGCGCGAGCGCGATGCTCCGATTCATGCGCTTCGCGGCAAAAGACTCTGTCTCGCGATTGAGCGCGACGGTGGCGGCGGCGAGCGCGTGCCGGTTCGTGCCGCCGAAATACCGGCGGACCTCACCGATCGCGGCATCGATCGCGGCGCGCTCGCTTGTGTTCAATAGATCGCCGTCTGCGGCGAGCGCGCCTTCCGTGGCTGCCAGCAGGCGCTCGGCCTCGACCTGCGCCTCGGCAAGCGCTCGCGCCTCCATGTCTTCCGCCGCGTGTGCCTGCGACTCTTCGAGCATTCGAGCGATGTCAGCGTCGGCGAGCCCGTAGGAAGGCTTGACCGCGATCGCTGCCTCGACCCCAGTCGTCTGCTCGCTCGCCGAGACCGACAACAGCCCGTCGGCGTCGACCTGAAAGCTGACGCGGATGCGCGCTGCCCCCGCCGTCATCGGCGGGATTCCGCGCAGCTCGAAGCGGGCGAGCGAACGGCAATCGGCGACTTTCTCACGCTCGCCCTGGACGACGTGGATCGCCATGGCGCTCTGCCCGTCCTTGAAGGTCGTGAACTCCTGCGCGCGAGCGATCGGGATCGTCGCGTTGCGCGGAATGATCTTCTCGGTGAGCCCGCCCATGGTCTCCAGACCGAGCGAGAGCGGGATGACGTCGAGCAGCAGCCAGTCTTCGTCACTCGTCCGGTTGCCGGCAAGCACGTTGGCCTGGATCGCCGCGCCGAGCGCGACGACCTGATCGGGATCGAGATTGTTGAGCGGCGGCGCCTGGAAGAAATCCGCCACCGCCTTTTGGATCTGCGGCATGCGCGTCGCACCTCCGACCATCACTACGCCCTTGATCTCGGCGGGCGTCAGCCTCGCGTCGCGCAGCGCTTTGCGCACCGGGCCGAGGGTCTTGCTGACGAGATTCGCGGTGATCATCGCAAAGGCCGAAGTGCCCAGCGTCGCATCGATGCGCTCGCCGGTCGAAAGCGTGGCAATGATCGGTGCAGCCGAGTGCGAAGTGAGATTCTCTTTCGCCTCGCGTGCCTTCAGCATCAGAAGTCGCGTGTCGGATGGCGAAACCGGTCCGACGCGCGAAGTCTCGATCATCCAGCAGTAGATGCGGTGATCGAAATCGTCTCCGCCAAGCGCTGTGTCGCCAGCCGTGGCGAGCACTTCGAACACACCGCGCGAGAGCCTTAGGATGGAGATGTCGAATGTTCCACCGCCGAGGTCGTATACGGCGTAGGTTCCCTCCGCCGCGTTGTCGAGCCCGTAAGCGATCGCGGCAGCGGTCGGCTCGTTCAGGAGCCGCAGCACGTTCAGTCCCGCGAGGCGCGCGGCGTCCTTGGTGGCCTGCCGCTGCGCATCGTCGAAATAGGCCGGCACGGTGACGACTGCGCCGGCGAGCGTTCCGCCGAGCGTGGCTTCGGCACGCATGCGCAGCGCCTTCAGGATTTCCGCCGAGACTTCCACCGGCGTGCGCCGTCCGGCGCGCGTTTCGAGCTGCACCATGCCGGGAGCGTCGATGAAGCGATACGGATAGCGTCGATCGTCGAGGTCGGTAAGCCCGCGTCCCATGAGCCGCTTCACCGAGACGATAGTGTTCTGCGGATCCGCAACCAGCGCATCCTGAGCGGGATAGCCAACGGCGACGCGATCCGCGCCGTAGTGCACGATCGAGGGCAGCAGCGGCCTTCCTTCGCTATCGGGAAGGACCACGGGTATGCCGTTGCGCACGGTGGCAACGAGGGAATTCGTCGTGCCGAGATCGATGCCGACCGCGAGCTGATGCTTGCGCGGCGCCGGCGGTGTGTCCGGCTCGGTAATCTGCAGCAGAGCCATTTAGTCTTCGATATCCGCGAGTGCGGATTCGATATCCGCGGCGACCTTGGTGAGAAAACGAAGCTCGCGCACGTCCTGTCGCGCGACCTCCAGGGCGTGGTTCTTGTCGAAGTCGTCCGCGAGTTTCGTTTCCAGCGCCGTGATGTCGACACGCGCCTCCCCGAGGAGCGCATCGAGCCTCGCCGCGTCGCCTTCGGCCCGAGCTTCGGCAATCGATTCGCGGCGCTCGAGCTGCGCCTGTAGAAAATCCGGCGAGACCGCCGTGTCCGTCTCGCGCAGCGCATCGATGCCCTGCAGCGAGAGAAGGTATTGCGCGCGGCTCACCGGATCCTTCAGCGCGCGATAGGCTTCGTTGACGCGTGCCGAGGACTGCAGCGCAAGCCGGCGCTCGGCCTCGGTCGCCGATGCATAGCGATCGGGATGAATGTCACGCTGCAAGCTGCGAAAGGCGGCGTCGAGCTTGTCGCCGTCGAAGCGGAAGCGCCGGGGCAGGCCGAACAGTGTGAAGTAGTCTTGCGAGAAGTCGATCAAACGTTGAACGATTCGCCGCAGCCGCACTCGTCCTTCACGTTCGGGTTGTTGAACTTGAAGCCTTCGTTCAATCCCTCGCGTGTGTAGTCGAGCTCGGTGCCGTCGAGATAAGGCATGCTCTTCGGATCGACGACGACGGTGATGCCATGGCTGTCGAAGCGGTGATCATCGGCACGGATCTCGTCCGCGTACTCGAGCTTGTAAGCGAGCCCCGAGCAGCCGCTCGTGCGCACGGCGACCCTGAGCCCGACGCCCCTGCCGCGCTTCGTTAGCGAGCCGGCGACGTGCTTTGCCGCGTCAGGGGTAAGCGTGATCGCCACTCGCTTTTACTCAGCGGCTGCGGCAGTCGGCTGCGCCGTCGGAGCTTCGGTCTCCGCAGCTTCGACATGCTTCTTGCGGTAGTCGGCCACCGCGGCCTTGATTGCATCCTCGGCGAGGATCGAGCAGTGAATCTTGACCGGCGGCAGCGCCAGCTCCGCGGCGATCTGCGTATTGCGGATCGACATCGCTTCGTCAAGCGTCTTGCCCTTCACCCACTCGGTGACGAGTGACGAGGAAGCAATCGCCGAGCCGCAACCGTAGGTCTTGAACTTCGCGTTCTCGATCCGTCCGTCGGCGCCGACCTTGATCTGCAGCTTCATCACGTCGCCGCAGGCCGGTGCGCCGACCATGCCGGTGCCTACGCCCGACTCGTCCTTGGCGAACGAGCCCACGTTGCGCGGGTTTTCGTAGTGGTCCAGTACCTTGTCGCTATATGCCATGACGTTCCTCTTTAATTCAGTGTGCCGCCCACTGCACGGTGTCGAGGTCAATGCCATCCTGGTGCATCTCCCACAGCGGCGAGAGCTCGCGCAGCTTCGCGATCTTGCGCTTCACCAGATCGACCGTGTAGCCGATCTCTCCCTCGGTCGTGAAGCGCCCGACGGTAAAGCGGATCGAGCTGTGCGCCAGCTCGTCGTTCCTGCCCAGCGCGCGCAGCACGTACGACGGCTCGAGCGAGGCCGAGGTACACGCCGATCCCGACGAGACGGCGACGTCCTTGATCGCCATGATCAGGCTCTCGCCCTCGACGAAATTGAAGCTCACGTTGAGATTGTGAGGAACGCGCCGCTCCATGTCGCCGTTCACATAGACCTCATCGATCTCCGTGAGCCCCGCGTACAGCTTGTCGCGCAGGGCGCGGATGCGCTCGTTGTCGGTCGCCATCTCGAGTCGCGCCAGCCGGAAAGCCTCACCCATGCCGACGATCTGATGGGTCGGTAACGTTCCGGAGCGCATGCCGCGCTCGTGGCCGCCCCCGTGCATCTGCGCCTCGATGCGCACTCGGGGCTTGCGCCGCACGAAGAGCGCGCCCACGCCCTTCGGCCCGTAAGTCTTGTGCGCCGAGAAGCTCATCAGATCGACCTTGAGTGCGGCGAGGTCGACGGGAAGCTTTCCGCTCGCCTGTGCGCTGTCGACATGGAAGATGATTCCGCGGCCGCGGCAGATCTCGCCGATCGCGGGAATGTCCTGGACCACACCGATCTCGTTGTTGACGTACATCACTGAGACGAGAATCGTGTCCGGCCGCAGCGCCGCCTTGAGCACGTCGAGGTCGATCAAACCGTCGGGCTTGACGTCGAGATAAGTCACTTCGAATCCGTCGCGCTCCAGCTCACGCATCGTGTCGAGCGTGGCTTTGTGCTCGGTCTTGACCGTAATGAGATGCTTGCCCTTGTCCTTGTAGAAGCGCGCCGCGCCTTTGAGCGCCAGGTTGATCGACTCGGTCGCGCCCGAGGTCCACACCAGCTCCTTCGGATCGCAATTCACGAGCTTCGCCACTTCCGCGCGCGCCTCCTCGACCGCCTTTTCGGTTTCCCATCCGAAAGAGTGCGAGCGCGAAGCCGGGTTGCCGAAATGCTCGGTCAAATACGGAATCATCTTGGCCGCCACGCGCGGGTCTACCGGCGTAGTTGCCGAGTAATCCAGGTAGATCGGCTTCTTCATCGCCTTCTCGTCACTCATCAAACGATCTCCGCCGGCTCGACCTTGCGCTCGATCGAACGGTGATCCTGCAGGACCGCGACGCGCTCCTTGTCCTGCTGACGCACCAGCTGCTCGAGCGTCACGG
>DATKJP010000022.1:0-17223 GCA_035543635.1 Casimicrobiaceae bacterium | reverse complement strand
GAATGCGCACTGCGGACATTGCGCGCACCGGCGAGCGCGCGATCGGCACGCGCGCGATGGGTGAAGCGGTGCTCGCCGCGCTATGACCTCCGGGCATCCCATCGTCGTGCGCCGCGCCGAGCCCGGCGACGCGGAAGCGATCCATGCAACCTTCCTCGGCCCGCGCGCGATCGCCGGCACGTTGCAGTTGCCGTTTCCCTCGGTCGAAGCGTGGCGCAAGCGCATCGGCGAGTTCTCTCCGAACGATTACCTCCTCGTCGCGACGATCGCGGGTGAAGTAGTCGGCAATGCCGGCCTGCACGCGGCGTCGAAGTCGCCGCGGCGGCGCCACGTGGGAACGATCGGCATGGCGGTGCGCGACGATCGGCAGCGCCGCGGCGTCGGCACGGCGCTCATGCAGTCGGTGATCGAGCTGGCCGATCGATGGCTCAACTACACGCGTCTCGAGCTCGGTGTGTACACGGACAACGTCGCGGCGATCGAGCTCTATCGCAAGTTCGGATTCGCAATCGAGGGCACATCTCGCGCGTACGCCTTTCGCGACGGTCGCTACGTGGACGCGTACATGATGGCGCGCCTGCATCCGGACGGCGCGCTTGAGATCGAAGAGCGAAGCGGAGAGCAATGATGCGCGTAGGGATCGTAGGCTGGCGGGGCATGGTCGGGTCGGTGCTGCTGCAACGCATGCTCGAGGAGAAGGATTTCGCGCTGATCGAGCCCGAGTTCTTCACCACATCGAAGGTCGGCGGCGCGGGCCCTGCGATCGGCAAGCCCACGGGTCCGCTCAAAGATGCGAGCGACATCGCCGCGCTCTCCGCGCACGAGGTCGTGATCACCTGTCAGGGAAGCGACTACACCGCAGCGGTCTACCCCAAGCTGCGCGAGGCCGGATGGAAAGGCTACTGGATCGACGCCGCAAAGACGCTGCGCATGCAGGACGATGCGGTGATCATCCTCGATCCGGTCAATCGGCCGGTGATCGACGCGGCGCTCGCGAAAGGGATGCGCAACTACATCGGCGGCAACTGCACCGTCAGCCTGATGATGATGGCACTCTCAGGGTTGTTCCAGCGCGACATGATCGAGTGGGTGACCTGTATGACCTATCAGGCTGCGTCCGGTGCGGGCGCGCAGACGATGCGCGAGCTCGTCCAGCAGATGGGCCAGGCGCATCTCGCGGCGAAGGCTCTTCTCGACGATCCCGATTCCGGCATCCTCGACATCGATCGCGAGATGGCAGGCATCCTGCGCGATGAGCGCCTGCCCACCGAGCATACGGGCGTGCCGCTCGCCGGCAGTCTTATTCCATGGATCGACCGCGATCTCGGGAACGGCATGAGCCTCGAGGAATGGAAAGGCGGCGCTGAGGCCAACAAGATCATGGGCCGAAGTCGTAGCGCCGAAATTCCCGTCGAGTCGATTTGCGTGCGCATCGGGGCGATGCGCTGCCACAGCCAGGCGCTCACGATCAAGCTCCGACGCGATCTGCCGCTCGCGGAGATCGAGGCGATGCTCGCCGCCGGCAACGAATGGGTGCGCGTCATACCCAACACGCGCGAGGAAAGCATCAAGCGGCTCACGCCTGCGGCCGTCACTGGAACGATGGAGGTGCCGATCGGAAGACTGCGCAAACTCGCCATGGGTCCCGGGATGCTTGCTGCCTTCACGGTCGGCGATCAGTTGCTCTGGGGCGCCGCCGAGCCGCTGCGGCGCATGCTTCGCATCCTGCTCGGACGTTGACCGCCGCCGCACCATCGCGTCGGCATAGCTCTTCCGTTTTCTTGCATGACCGCGCTCAACGCTGCACGGCAGTGTTTTTTCGCCTGGTTTTATGCCTCGGAGCTAAAGCGGGCCGGCGCCGCGACTCAGGGCGACACGCTTACAACAGCCCCTGGTTTGCGATCCACAGCGATAAGCGATCCACAACATCTTGTGAAAGGCTTGACGCTGCATCCCACCATTGGGGCTCGGCCATGACTGCCTTGATCCTGCTGCGAAGGGCAACGAAGGGCAAGTTTGTGCCAAAAAAGTAAGCTAATACCGAGGTTTAGCTTGCGCCGCTAACTCCATGATGTTAATTTAGCTTGGGTCATCAGCCTTCTGAGGGCGGCATGCGAGTAAAACCCTTGATCACTTGCAGCTTGATGGCAGGCGTCGCGGCACTGCCTGCATCGGCGCTTGCGTTGGGGCTCGGCAGGCTCACGGTGGACTCCGGTCTCGGCCAGCCGCTCTCGGCGCGCGTCGAATTAACCGCCGCGCAGAAAGACGAAATCGATACGCTGCAGGCGAAGGTCGCCGAGCCATCGGTCTATCGCGACAACAACGTGCAATACCCGCCGGGTGTTGCGCGTGCGCGAGTGACGGTCGAGCAAGGACCGAACAATACTTACTTCCTAAGGGTCGCCACCTCGCAGGCGCTCAACGAGCCGTTCATCGATCTGATCGTCGAGGTGAACTGGGCCACCGGCCGCGTCGTGCGCAATTACACCTTCCTGCTCGATCCACCGGGCGCGGGCGATACGCAGCAGGCCGTCGAGCCTGTGCCTCCCGTGCGCGCGGCCGAGCGCGCTCCGGCGCGCCGCACCGGCACGGAAGCCGCTGCGGGACCGCGCGCGGGCGCGGGCGAGAATAGCTATACGGTAAAGCGCGGCGATACGCTTTCCAAGATCGCCAAGGAATACAAGCCTGCCGACGTCACGCTCGAGCAGATGTTGGTTGCGCTCTTCCGCAGCAACGAGGCTGCATTCGACAGCAAGAACATGAATCGTCTGCGCGCGGGGCAGATATTGACCATCCCGCCTGCCGATCAACCGGGCCTCGTCGGTCAGAGCGAGGCGAAGCAGGTCGTTCGCGTGCAAGCCGCGGACTGGCGCGCTTATCGTGATCGCGTCGCGGCTGCCGCGCCGACAACCGAGGCGGCGCCCACGCAGCAAGCAGCCGGCGGCAGGATAACGACCGCCGAGGAGAAGGGCGCACCGGCGCAAGCCGGAAAGGATCAGCTCAAGGTTTCGCGCGAAGCCGGCAAAGGTGGATCCGCGGCCGTAGCGCAAACCGAGGACGCTGCAGCAAAAGACCGCGCATTGCGCGAAGCGAATTCGCGCATTGCAGACCTCGAATCCACGCTGAAGAACATGCAGAAGGCGATGGAGCTTAAAAGCTCGACACTCGCCGGGATGCAGAAGCAGGCCGAGACGACGAAGGGCGCAAAGGCCGGCGAGCCAGCCAAGACCGAAGCCGCAACGACGCCGTCTGCCGCAGCGCAAGCTCCGAGCACGCCGGCACCGGTAGCGCAGGCACCGGCTGCGGCAGAGCCGGCAGCGCAAACGACAGCTTCCGCAGCCGCTGCACAAGCACCCGCTTCCAGTACGCCGGCGCCTTCCGCGTCTGACGCGAAGGCGACGGAAGGAACAGCGACGGAAACGAAGGCGGCGGAGACAAAGACCCCCGAAGCCGCTCCAGTCGCCTCCGCGACCGACACCAAGGCGCCGGACACGAAGGTAGCCGAGGCCAAGACCGCGGCGCCTCAGCAGGGGAAGGCGACGAAGGCCAAGGCGCCGCCGCCCGCGCCGCCGTCGTTCCTTGACGATCTCTTCGCCAACACCCCGGGCTGGATGCTCATCGCCGCGCCGCTGGTTCTGCTCGGAGGCCTCGCCGCGATCTTCGTGACGCGCCGGCGCAAGACCACAAAGTTCGAAGACAGCATCATCTCCGGCACCGACATCAAGACCAACACCGTCTTCGGTTCCACCGGCGGCGGCGTGGTCAACACTGGAGACAATTCGCTCGCCAGCGATTTCAGCCGCGAGGGTCTGGGTAACATCGACACCGACGAGGTCGACCCGATCGCCGAGGCCGAGGTTTATCTTGCCTACGGGCGCGACGCGCAGGCCGAGGAAATCCTCAAGGAAGCGCTGAAGAAGGATCCGCAGCGCCAGGAGATCTACCTCAAGCTGCTTGAGATTCACGCGCAGCACAACAAACCTTCGGCCTTCGAGACCGTCGCCAGCGAGCTGTACTCGGTTTCGGGCGGACAGGGCGAGGTTTGGCAAAAGGCGATGGCGCTCGGCCGCCAGCTCGACCCGAACAATCCGATGTTCACCGAAGCGGGTAGTGCCGCCGCCTTCGCCGCTGCCGCGGCGGAGCCGAAGCCTGCCGCACCGGAAGCAGCCGGAGAAGAGCCGACCGTTCCGGTGCGCGCGGCCGCGGAAGCGCCTGCAGCCCCAGCTGCTCCCGAGCCGCACGTCGGCCGCTCCGTAGACTTTACGCTCGACGACGAGATCTCGCTCTCGCCGACCTCTGGTGTTGCCGTCGAGGCGAAGACGCCCGCCGCGATCCTCGCGGGTGCTGCCGAGCAGGTGGCGAAGTCGACGCGCACCGCCGCTGTGGGCGCAGGCGCGGCCATAGCGGGCGTGGCTGCCACAGGGGCAGCAGCGCTCGCCAAGAGCTCGGACGGCAAGCGCGCCGCACCGCGCGAAGATGTTTCCTTCGAGCCGGAGTCGGTTCCGAAATTCGATCTCGACTTCAATCTCGACGAGCCTTCGAAGCCCGGTCCGCCGATGTCAGCGCCGGTTACACCGGTGGTGCCACCGAAGCCCGCGCCGAGACCGGCTGCGCCCGAGCCCGCATTGGCCGCCGTGGGCGCGGGGGCTCCTGCGCCGCAGCTCGCGCGTCCAGCGGCCGCGATCGAGCTCGACAAACTGGACCTAGCGTTCGATCCGCAGCGCTCGACCTTCGAGGATCCCACGCCGTCGGTGCTCGACGGGCAGTGGCATGATGCCGCCACCAAGCTCGACCTCGCGAAGGCCTATCAGGAAATGGGCGACGTCGAGGGGGCCCGCGAAATCCTGCAGGAAGTGCTGCACGAAGGCGACGACCAGCAGAAAGCGGAAGCGCAAGGCCTCCTCGCCAAGCTCGCATAACCCGACCAACTCTAGGCAACGGCGGCTCGAGCAGCCGCCGTTTTTTTTCATGCGTATCGCGCTCGGATTCGAATACGACGGCGCTCCGTTCCACGGCTGGCAGTCGCAGGCCGACGGCAGCGGAGTGCAGGACGCGCTCGAGCGTGCGCTCACCGGAGTGGCCGGAACAAAGGTCGCTGCGATCGCCGCCGGCCGCACCGATGCCGGCGTGCACGCGACGATGCAGGTCGCGCATTTCGACTGCGAGGTCGCGCGTCCCGAGTCGGCGTGGGTGCGCGGAGTCAATGCACTGCTTCCCGAGGCGATTGCGGTGCGCTGGTCGCTCGCGGTTCCGGACGCCTTTCATGCCCGCTTCTCGGCTACCGGCCGGCATTACACCTACTTGCTCATCGACCGCGCGGTGCGGCCCGCGCTGCTGGCTCAGCGCGTCGGCTGGTACCATCGTCCCCTCGCTGTCGACCCGATGCGCCGCGCGGCGGAATCGCTCATCGGCAAGCACGATTTTTCCGCGTTCAGGGCCGCCGAATGCCAGGCGAAGTCGCCTCTCAAGACGCTCGACCGCATCGAAATCGCACGCGAGAACGATATGATCCGATTCGATCTCCACGCCGACGCCTTCCTGCAGCACATGGTGCGCAATATCGTCGGCGCACTCGTCTACGTCGGGAGCGGGCGGCAGCAGGCGTCATGGGTGCCAGAGCTGCTCGAGGGGCGCGACCGCACGCGCGGGGCGCCGACATTTCCCGCAACGGGGCTTTATCTGACCGGCATCGACTATCCGGCGCGCTGGAACCTTCCGCCGACGATTCAGCCCGTGCGGGTGCCGCGATGCTGAACGAAGGCGGCGCGACGCGCACGCGCGTCAAGATCTGCGGCATCACCCGCGTCGAGGATGGAGTCGCGGCGGCGCGCGCGGGCGCCGACGCGATCGGGCTCAACTTCTGGTCCGCCACGCCGCGTTGCGTGAATTTCGAGCAGGCGTGTGCGATCGTCGCTGCGCTCCCCGCGTTCGTGACGGTCGTAGGGCTTTTCGTCGATCCGCAGCCCGAGACGGTGCGCTCGACGCTCGCGCAAGTTCCGCTCGATCTCCTGCAGTTTCACGGCAACGAAGCGCCGGAGCTTTGCGCAAGCTTCGGCCGGCCTTACATCAAGGCGGTGCCGGTGAAGCCGGAAACCGATTTGCTAGAATACGCGAGCCGATTTTCCGGTGCGCGCGCGCTGCTGTTCGATGCCCATCAGCCCGGCGGGGCGCCCGGCGGCACCGGGAAGACCTTCGACTGGAACGTGCTGCCGCCGCAACTGACCGACGCGTCGTCGCGACGCCTGATCCTCTCCGGCGGGCTCACGCCGGACAACGTTGCCGCCGCGATCCGTCAACTGCATCCGTGGGGCGTGGACGTGTCGAGCGGCGTCGAGTTGACCGGTGAGGATGGCCGGCCGCGCAAAGGCATCAAGAGTCAAGCCAAGATCGTCGCATTCGTTCGCGAGGTGCACAGTGCAGATGGGTGATTTGCCCGACGCGCGCGGCCATTTCGGCCCGTACGGTGGAGTGTTCGTCGCGGAAACGCTGATCCACGCGCTCGACGAGCTGCGCGACCAGTACGCGCGATATCGCAACGATCCGGACTTCGTGGCCGAGTTCGAGCGCGAGCTCAAGCATTACGTCGGGCGCCCCAGCCCGATTTACCATGCGCGCCGCTGGTCGGAGAAGCTTGGCGGCGCGCAGATCTACTTGAAGCGCGAGGATCTGAATCACACCGGCGCGCACAAGATCAACAACTGCATCGGGCAGGCGCTGCTCGCGCGGCGCTTGGGCAAGCCGCGCGTGATCGCCGAGACCGGCGCGGGGCAGCACGGCGTAGCTGCCGCGACGGTGGCGGCTCGCTTTGGCATGAAGTGCGTCGTCTACATGGGATCGGAAGACGTGAAGCGCCAGGCGCAGAACGTGTTTCGCATGAAGCTACTCGGCGCCGAAGTGGTCCCCGTCGAGTCCGGTTCGAAGACGCTCAAGGATGCGTTGAACGAAGCGATGCGCGACTGGGTGACGAACGTCGACACGACCTTCTACATCATCGGCTCGGTGGCGGGCCCGCATCCCTACCCGATGATGGTGCGCGATTTCCAGAGTGTGATCGGACGCGAATGCCTTGCACAGATGCCCGAGCTTGCCAGTCGTCAGCCGGACATGATCATCGCCTGCGTCGGTGGCGGCTCGAACGCGATGGGCATCTTCTATCCCTATCTCGACCGTCCCGAAGTGAAGCTCGTTGGCGTCGAAGCTGCGGGCGACGGGCTCGAGACGGGTCGCCATGCGGCGTCGCTTTGCGCAGGCACTCCTGGCGTGCTGCATGGCAATCGCACGTATCTTTTGCAGAACGCCGACGGCCAGATCATGGAGACCCACTCCGTGTCGGCCGGGCTCGACTACCCCGGGGTCGGGCCGGAACATGCCTGGCTGAAGGACAGCGGGCGAGCACAGTACGTCGCGGTTACCGACGAGGAAGCGCTCGCGGCGTTTCACGATTGCTGCCTGCTCGAGGGCATCATCCCCGCGCTCGAATCCTGCCACGCTCTGGCCTACGCGGCGCAGATCGCGCCGGCGCTTTCTCGCGACCAGCTTCTGCTCGTGAATCTCTCCGGACGCGGCGACAAGGACATGGCAACCGTCGCCGAGCGCTCGGGACTCCACTTCTACTGCCGCCCGCAATGCGATCCATCGCGGCGAGGGTAAGGGTGGCTCAGAGGGCAGTGCCGTGCGACGAGCGAAGGCGCGATGTGGCGCAGTCGTCGCTAAGCGGGTGGTTTGTGCGCGGCGACTCGTGTGTTGAGTCACCGCCGCAAACCGGGACCCGCTCGACGACCGAGTTGCGCCACGGCGCCGAGCCGCCGCAACGCACTGCTCGGTGCAGCCGATGAACCGAATCGACGTCACTTTCGCGCGACTTCGCGAAGTAGGTCGCACGGCATTGATTACCTACGTGACCGCCGGCGATCCTTCGCCGCGAACGACCGTGCCGGTCATTGACGCACTGGTCGGTGCCGGTGCGGATGTGATCGAGTTGGGCGTGCCCTTTTCCGATCCGATGGCTGACGGCCCGGTGATCCAGCGCGCCTCCGAGCGCGCGCTCGCGCAGCACGTGGGCATGAAGGACGTGCTGGCAATGGTGGCATCGTTCCGGCGCAATGATCGCTCGACGCCGATCGTGCTCATGGGCTACGCGAACCCGATCGAAGCGATGGGCACCGCAACCTTCGCCGATCGCGCGCGCGAGGCCGGGGTGGACGGAGTGATCGTGGTCGACTATCCGCCCGAGGAGTCGGCGGAGTTCGCGGCAATGCTCGCGGCGCGCGGGCTTGCTCCGATCTTCCTGATCTCTCCGACGACACCGCCATTGCGCATGGATGCGATCGCTCGCCTCGCGCGGGGTTATGTCTACTACGTTTCCCTCAAAGGCGTGACGGGAGCCGGCCATCTCGACACCGCCGAAGTGATCGGCAGGCTTGCCGAAATCCGCCAGCGCGTCGCGCTGCCGATCGGAGTAGGCTTCGGCATCCGCGACGCCGCAGGCGCGCGAGCGATCGCCGTGCACGCCGACGCGGTCGTGATCGGAAGCCGGATCATCCAGGAAATCGAGTCCGGGCCGGCTGACGATGCGCCCAGCCGCGCGGCGGCGTGGCTCGCTACAATACGCGGCGCCGTGGACAGCGTCGTCAAGCGGGCCGCCTAGGAATCCGCACCACACGAGGCCTCAAGGGGAGAGATGAGCTGGCTTCAGAAGCTTCTGCCGCCTCGAATCAAAGCGACGCCGGGAGCGAGCAAGAAGGCGGTGCCCGAGGGTCTGTGGGTCAAGTGCCCGGCGTGCGAAGCGGTCCTTTATCGCACCGATCTCGACAAGAACCTCAACGTCTGCCCGAAGTGCGGGCATCACGGCCGCGTCGGCGCGCGCGAGCGCATCGAGCAGCTCCTCGATCCCGAAGGACGCTACGAAATCGGCTCCGAAGTGGTTCCCGTCGACAGCCTGAAATTCAAGGACACGAAGAAGTATCCCGAGCGGCTAGCCGCGGCGCTCGAGGACACCGGCGAGACCGATGCGTTCATCGTGATGCAGGGCAGCATCAAGTCGGTGGCGCTGGTGATCGCCGTGTTCGAGTTCGACTTCATGGGCGGCTCGATGGGCTCGGTCGTCGGCGAGCGATTCGTGCGTGGAGTTCGCGTCGCCTACGAGAACCGCGTTCCGTTCGTGTGCATCACCGCGAGCGGCGGGGCGCGCATGCAGGAGGGCGTGCACTCGCTATTCCAGATGGCGAAGACCGCAGCGGTGCTGCAGGAGCTGACGAAGGCTTCGCTGCCGTTCGTCTCGATCCTAACCGACCCGACGATGGGCGGCGTTTCGGCGAGCTTCGCGATGATCGGCGACATCATCATCGCGGAGCCCGGTGCGCTGATCGGATTCGCCGGCCCGCGCGTGATCGAGCAGACGGTGCGTGAGAAGCTGCCGGAAGGCTTTCAACGCGCCGAGTTTCTGCTCGACAAAGGCGCGATCGACATGATCGTCGACCGACGTCAATTGAGAAACGAGCTTCCGAAGATCCTCACGCTGCTGCAACGTCAGCCCTTACCGATCGGCTGACCGCCGCATCCTTTCCGCCCGCTCCCTGCCGGACACACGGAGTGCCGACGCTTGAGCCTGCCCAAGACGCTCGCCGACTGGCTTCGCTATCTCGAGACGCTGCATCCGAAGTCGATCGCGCTTGGGCTCGAGCGCGCGCGCACCGTCTACGACAGGCTTTCGATCGTCCCGGCTTGCCCGGTGTTCACCGTCGCGGGCACCAATGGCAAGGGCTCGACCTCGGCCTTCATCGAGCGGATGCTCGCTGCCGCGGGATATCGCGCCGGGCTTTACACTTCACCGCATCTCCTGCGCTACAACGAGCGGGTGCGCATCGCGGGACGCGAGGCCAGCGATGACGAGCTGGTCGACGCATTCCAGACGATCGAAGCGGTGCGGGGTGACGTGCCGCTTACCTACTTCGAGTTCGGCACGCTCGCCGCGCTGTGGCTGTTTGTGCGCGCACGACTCGATGCGTTGGTGCTCGAAGTCGGTCTCGGCGGTCGGCTCGACGCGGTCAATATCGTCGATGCCGACGTTGCCCTGGTGACCACGATCGCCCTCGATCACGTCGATTATCTCGGCGCCACGCGCGAAGACATCGGCCGCGAGAAGGCCGGCATCTTTCGTCCGGGCCGCACGGCCGTTTGCGAAGACCCGAATCCACCGGCCTCGCTTGTCGAGCATGCACGCGCGATCGGCGCGCCGCTGCTCAGGCGCGGCATCGATTTCGACGCGCGGATCGAAGACAAGCAATGGCGTTACAGCGGCCCTAGCGACGCGAAGTATTCGTTGCCGCACCCGGCGCTTCGCGGTCGTCACCAGATCGCTAATGCCGCCGCCGCGCTCACGGCGATCGAGACGCTGCGCGATCGGCTGCCGGTGAACATGGGCGCGATACGCGACGCGCTGGTCGGCATCGAGCTGGCGGGGCGCCTGCAGGTGCTGCCGGGGCGCCCGGTCATCGTGCTCGACGTCGCGCACAACCCGGAAGCAGTCAGTGTGCTGGCCGAGAATCTCGGCGCCATGCGCTTTCATCCGCAGACGATCGCGGTTTTCGCCATCATGGCCGACAAGGACATCGACGGCGTGATCGCAGCGGTGCGGGCCCGCGTGGAGCGCTGGCTCGTCGCCACGCTGCCGCCCCCGCGCGGCGCGACGGCGGAGCAGCTGCGGCAACGCCTCGAGAAAGCGGGCGTCTCACCGAACGCGATCGAGCGCTTCGAAACACCGGATGCGGCCTACGCGGCCGCGCGCGGAATGGCGACCGAAGCTGATAGAATAATCGTCTTCGGTTCATTTCTTACCGTCGCAGCGGCGCTTGCCGTGCAGCTTCGGTCTTAGATGGTCAGTCGCCCGCAAGCTCCCGATCTCGCAGTCGATGAATTGAAGCGCCGTGCTCGCCGCCGCCTGATCGGCGCGATCGTGCTCGCACTGGGCGCAGCCGTGTTGCTGCCGCTGCTGCTCGAGAACGAGCCCAAGCCGCTAGGCGACGAGGTCTCGATCCAGATTCCACCCGTCGACAGCGGCAAGTTCGTCAATCCACTCTCGCCCGGCAAAGGCGCGGTGAAAAGCGGTCCCGAGGAGAGTGCGAAGAGTCCTGGCCCGAGCGCGCAAGGCGCGGCTTCTTCCGCATCGCTACCCGGCGTGCCCGCTGCACCATCGAACGAGGAAAAGCGCAGCGAAGCACAATCGGCTGCGCCGCCCGACGCGCTGCCTGGGTCTCCCGCCGCGCCGCCGGCAACAACGCCGCCCGCAACTGCGCCAAGTGGCGCCGAGCTGAAAAAGGAAACGCCTCCCGAGCCCAAAGCAAGCGCGAAGCAGAGCGATGCGGCGAGCGCGAAGCAGAGCGAAGGCGCGCCAGCCGCGAGCGGCTACGTCGTGCAGGTCGCCGCGTTCACCGATCGTTACGGCGCGCAAGCACAGGTGCGCAAGCTCAAGGGCGCGGGCTTCCCCGCCTATGTGGAGTCGGTGTCGAACGGGAAGCGCGAATTGCAGCGTGTTCGCGTCGGACCGTATCCTTCGCGCGAAGCGGCCGACGAGGCGCGCGCAAACCTCAAGGCTGCCGGCTACGACGCGATCGTTGCGCGCGGGCGATGACCGCGTTCGATTTGATCGCGATCGGCATCGTCGGGGTGTCGACGATTGCCGCGTTCATGCGCGGGTTCGTGCGCGTTGCGGCTTCGCTCGCGGCGTGGGTGCTGGGTTTGCTCGCGGCGCTGGACTTCTCCAGTGGGTTCGGCGCGATGTTGCCGAATTTCGGCGAGACTCCGACCACGCGCTACGTGGTGGCGTTCGTGCTGATCCTGCTCGTCGTGCTGATTCTCGGCGCGCTGATCGGATTCGTCGTCTCGAGGCTGTTGCAGGCGATCGGGCTCGGTTTTCTGGATCGCTTCCTGGGCGCTGTCGTCGGATTGGCGCGCGGCCTTCTGATCGTCGTGTTTCTCGTGCTGCTGGCGGGGCTCACCGCGCTTCCGGCCAAGGATTGGTGGCAAAATGCGTGGTTGAGCGGGCCGTTCACGGTGGCGGCGTTGAGCCTTCGGCCGTGGCTGCCGAAGCCCTGGGCGGAGCGGCTCGACTACAGCGGCAAGGAACACCGGCCCGCGAAGCCGGTTGGAAAGACGATCACCCGAACCGATATATAGTCCTCTAAGGACATTCGACAGACCATGTGCGGCATCATCGCGGCGGTTGCCCATACGCCCGTGAATCAACTGCTCTACGATGGGCTGCTCCTGCTGCAGCACCGCGGGCAGGACGCGGCCGGCATCGTCACGAGCGAAGGTCCCGTGTTCCACATGTACAAGGGCTCGGGCTACGTGCGGGACGTCTTCCGGACGCGCAACATGCGCGAGCTTTCCGGCAGCGCGGGCATCGGGCATTGCCGCTATCCGACCGCGGGCTCGGCCTGGTCCGATCTCGAATCGCAGCCTTTCTACGTCAATTCCCCCTTCGGCATCTCGCTCGCTCACAACGGCAATCTCACCAACAGCGAAGCCTTGAAGCGCGAGCTCTTCCAGCTCGACTTCCGCCACGTCAACACCAACTCGGATTCGGAAGTGCTGCTCAACGTCTTCGCGCTCGAGCTGGAGCGCGCCGCGCACCACGCGCGACTCGACGCCAATGCGATCTTCACCGCCGTGGCCGGCGTGCACAGGCGCGCTCGCGGCGCATATGCGATCGTGGCCATGATCGCGGGCTATGGCATGGTGGCATTTCGCGATCCGTTCGGGATCCGTCCGCTCATCATCGGCGTGAACGAGGCGATGGGCGGGTCGGAGTATCTCGTGGCGAGCGAGTCGGTCGCGCTCGAGGCGCTTGGGTTTTCGGTGCTGCGCGACGTTGCTCCCGGCGAGGCGATCTACGTCGACCAGGCCGGACGCTTCCATGCGCGGCAATGCGCCGAAGAGCCGCGGCTCTGCCCCTGCATCTTCGAGTTCGTCTATCTCGCGCGTCCGGACTCGGTCATGGACGGCGCCTCGGTCTACGAATCCAGGCTGCGTATGGGAGGGGAGCTCGCGCGCAAGATCGCCAACATTCCCTCGGCGAACGACATCGACGTGGTGATCCCCATTCCCGATTCGAGCCGTCCTTCTGCGCTCGAGCTTGCCAACAGTCTCGGGCTGAAGTATCGCGAGGGCTTCGTCAAGAACCGTTACATCGGCCGCACCTTCATCATGCCCGGACAAGCGATACGCAGGAAGAGCGTGCGGCAGAAGTTGAATCCCATGGGCATCGAGTTCAAGGACAAGGTCGTGCTGCTGGTCGACGACTCGATCGTGCGCGGCACGACCAGCCGCGAGATCGTGTCGATGGCGCGCGAAGCCGGTGCGCGCAAGGTCTACTTCGCTTCAGCGAGCCCGCCGGTGCGCTTCCCGAACGTGTACGGCATCGACATGCCAAACCAGCGCGAGCTGATCGCGACCGGACGCAGCGAAGCGGATATCGCGCACGAGATCGGCGCGGATCTTTTGATCTACCAGGACCTCGAAGCGCTCAAGCGTGCGGTGCGCGGCGCGAACCCGAAGCTCAAGGACTTCGAGGCTTCATGCTTCGACGGCTACTATGTCACCGGCGACGTGACCGCCGACTATCTGTCGCATCTTGCTCGGGAACGCGACGAGGCGAGGGGCGAAGCGGAGCCCGACCTCGAGTTCGAGCCACGGGTCGCCGCAGAGTGACTTCTGGGGATTTTGACCGACGCGGCGGATCGCGTATAATTGTCTTCGCGCCGATTTGAGCTTCAGCTTGCGGGCGCGTAACAAATACCGCTAAAGCGAGGTCCGCTCCAGCCTGGGGATACCAGGCGGGGCACACAAAACCCGTTTGGCGGAGGCCAGACGGGTTTTCTGTTTCTGGAAGGCGAAAAGCATCATGAGCGAACTTCCTGCCAAGCGCGGGTTCACCACCGCGATCCTGCACTCGGATCGCAGCGCGCCGATCGAGCATGGCTCGCTACACAAGCCGTTGCATCTCTCCGTCGCGTACGGTTATCGGGACGCCCGCGAGCTGGCGGCCGTGTTCCAGGGTAAAGGGCAAGGCTATTCGTACGGCCGCCAGGGCAATCCGACCGCTACCGCACTGGAAGAGAAGATCACGTGCATGGAAGACGGCGTGGCGACAGTGACTTTCAGCACGGGAATGGCGGCGATCGGAGCGATCATGCTCGCGCTCCTGCGCGCGGGAGACCATGTCGTTTCCAGCTCCTTTCTTTTCGGAAACACCAACAGCCTTTTCGAGACTCTCTCCGCGCTCGGCGCCGACGTGAGCTTTGTCGATGCCACCGATGTTGCCGCGGTCGTGGCGGCGATCAGCCCAGCGACGCGCATGGTCTTCGTCGAGACGATCGCCAATCCGCGCACGCAGGTCGCTGACCTTGCGCGGATCGGTGAGCTTTGCGCTGCGCGCGGGCTCGTCTACATTGTCGACAACACGATGACCTCGCCGTACCTCTTCCGCCCGAAGACGGTCAAGGCGAGCCTCGTCGTCAATGCGCTGACCAAGTACATCGGCGGTCACGGCAACGCGCTCGGCGGCAGCGTCACCGAAACCGGTCTTTTCGACTGGACCTCGTATCCAAACATCCACGACACGTACAAGGGACCGAAGCCAGCCCTCTGGGCTCTCACCCAGATTCGCAAGAAGGGGCTGCGCGACTGGGGAGGCACCCTCGCCGCGGAGCAAGCGCATCATCTTGCGGTCGGAGCGGAGACGCTCGCGCTTCGGCTCGACCGCGCCTGTGCCAATGCGCTGGCGCTCTCCGAGTTGCTCGCAGCGCATCCGCGCGTGCGCGCCGTTTACTACCCGGGATTGCGCTCGCATCCGCAGCACGCGCTGGCGCGCGATCTGTTCGGCGCGTTCGGGGCGCTGTTGTCGTTCGAGCTTTCGGACGGTGTCGACTGCTTCGATTTTCTCAATCGCCTGCGCAACGTCGCGCTCTCTTCGAACCTCGGCGACAACCGAACGCTCGCGATTCCCGTGGCGCAGACGATCTACTGGGAGATGGGCCCGGAGCGGCGCGCCAGCATGGGCATCGCCGATTCACTGATCCGCATCTCGGTCGGAATCGAGGACCGAGACGACCTGCTCGCCGACTTCGGCCAGGCGCTGGTTAGCTGAGTGTCACCGCTTCACAGCCGCGCTGATCGACGCGAAGGTAACTCGCGCGCTGGTACCAGTCGGCGAGCACGTAGCGCTCGCATTTGCGCCCGTCGACGACGAGCTCGTGTCGCGCCGGACGATGCGTGTGGCCATGGATGAGCCGAGTCACTCGATGTCTGCGCAGGGCCGCGACGACCGCATCGGCATTGACGTCCATGATCGCCTCGGACTTGCCCGCCGTCGCGAAGCGGCTCGCGGCGCGCATTAGTCGTGCCGCGCCGCGCCGCGCGAAGTAGGGGGTTGCGACGGCCCGCCGTCGCCGCGCGGGATCCTGCCACAAGGCGCGAAGCCGCTGATAGCCGACATCATCGGTGCACAACTGATCGCCGTGCATGATGAGCGTGGGCGTTCCGTAGAGATCGTGCACCACCTCGTCCGCGAGCAACGTCGCGCCGCTCGCCCGAGCGAAGCGTTCGCCGAGCAGGAAATCGCGATTGCCGCGCTGAAGGTAGACCTTGGTGCCCGCTTGCGACAGAGCGGCGAACGCAGCGGCCACGCCGGAAGCGATGCGGTCCTTCAGCTGATCGTCGCCAACCCATACCTCGAAGAGATCACCGAGCGCGTAGAGCGCCGCAGCTCCGGCCGCTGGGCCGCGCATGAGCGCATGTAACGCGTCGACGAGCGCCGAGCGCTCGCGCGCGAGGTGCATATCGGAGATGAAGAGCGTCGGCGCCGCGGCCATCGCGCCCTCCCGCGTTACGCCGTGACCTCCACGCGTTCGATCAGCACATCGTCCTTCGGCACGTTCTGATGCATGCCGCGGTCGCCGGTTGCGACGCCCTTGATCCGGTCGACGATCTCCGTGCCCGCAACCACGCGCCCGAATACGCAGTAACCCCAGCCCTTCGCGTCGCGCGACTTATGATCGAGGAATGCGTTGTCGGCGACGTTGATGAAAAATTGCGCGGTCGCCGAGTGCGGGTCGCCGGTGCGCGCCATCGCCACGCTATAGCGTGTGTTCTTCAGCCCGTTGCCTGCTTCGTTCTCAATTGGCGCTTTGGTCGGCTTCTGCCGGAACTCGGGTGTGAAGCCGCCGCCCTGGATCATGAAGCCGTCGATGACCCGGTGGAAGAGCGTGTTGTTGAAGTGCCCGGAGCGCACGTAATCGAGGAAGTTGGCCACCGTCTTCGGCGCGCGGGCGGCGTCGAGCTCGAGTGTCATCGCGCCGTAATTCGTATGCAGAACGACAGTGGTGTTTGCGGCGGTCATGATGCGCCGACGACAGTCGCCGTCTTGATGAGCACGCGCTCGGCGGGCACATCTTTCGGGAAGGGACCGCCCGGACCGGTGGGCGCCGCCGCGATCTTGTTCACGACGTCCATGCCCTGTACGACCTTGCCGAACACGGTGTAGCCATAGCCTTGCATCGTGGGCTCGCGAAAATTGAGAAACTTGTTGTCGGCGACGTTGATGAAGAACTGCGCCTTGGCGGAATTAGGTTCGGAGGTTCGCGCCATCGCCACCGTGCCGGGGACGTTGGTCAGCCCGGCCTTCATCGCCTGCTCGGCTTCATTCGGGACGGGAGGACGCGTCGGCTTCTCCCTGAAATCGCCGTCGTAGCCGCCCGCCTGGATCATGAAGCCCTTGATCACACGGTGGAACTGCGTACCGTCGTACTGCTTCGCCTTCACGTAGGCGAGAAAGTTCTCGACGGTCTTAGGCGCCGCGTCGGGGTAAAGCTCGATCGTGATCTTGCCGGCGCTGGTGTCCAGTTCGACCTGCGGGTTGGCGGCCCGCGCCTGCGCGCCGACCGCGGCGGCGAAAACAAGCGTAGCGAAAATGAACGTGAAACGAGCGGCCATGTTGCTCCTTTGGGTTGGTTAACGCCAGGCTACTTCTTACCCTTCGGCGCGGGCTGCGGCACCGGAGGCTTGGGCGCCGTGCTCGACGGCGGCACCGCGAAAAGCTCGCGCACCAGCGCGAGCTTGGTCTGCGCGCTCTTGTTCGTCTTGTCGATGGCGAGTACGCGATCGTATTCGACGCTGGCGAGCCGCGTATAAACGTCGCCGAGATTCTCGTGCGCGATCGCGTAA
>DATKJP010000021.1:0-2896 GCA_035543635.1 Casimicrobiaceae bacterium | reverse complement strand
TCGAACTCCATCCGGTCGTACACCTCGTACGGCTGCTTTCTGCGCAGATCCCAAGGCACGCCCGATCCGCGCAGCATCGGGCCGGTGAAGCCGAGCGCCTTCGCGCGCTCGGGCGCGACGACACCGATGCCGACGGTGCGTTGCTTCCAGATGCGGTTCTCGGTGAGCAGTGTCTCGTAATCGTCAACGTAACCGGGAAAGCGATTGGTGAAGTCCTCCAGAAAGTCGAGCAGGCTTCCCTGCCGGTTCGCATTGAGCCGCTTCACGTCTTTCTCGTCGTGGATCGCGGTAACGCGGTACTGCGGCATCCGATCGGGGAGATCGCGATACACGCCGCCCGGCCGGTAGTACGCCGCATGCAGCCGCGCGCCCGACACCGCTTCGTAGGCGTCCATCAGGTCTTCGCGCTCGCGGAAGCAGTACAGAAAAGTCGTCATCGCACCGACGTCGAGCGAGTGCGAGCCGAGCCAGAGAAGATGATTGAGGATGCGCGTCACTTCGTCGAACATCACGCGGACGTACTGGGCGCGGATCGGCACCTCGACGCCGAGGAGCTTCTCGATCGCCAGGCAGTAGGCGTGCTCGTTCGACATCATGGACACATAGTCGAGCCGGTCCATGTATGGCAGCGCCTGCAGGTAGGTCTTGTACTCGGCGAGCTTCTCGGTCGCGCGATGCAGCAGCCCGATATGCGGGTCGGCGCGCTGGATCACCTCGCCGTCGAGCTCGAGCACCAGCCGCAGCACCCCGTGCGCGGCGGGATGCTGCGGGCCAAAATTCATCGTGTAATTGCGGATTTCCGCCGCCATGCTCAGCCCTTGCGGAACCCCTCGGTTTCGCCGTAGCTCTCCTCGCGGATGATGCGCGGCGTCACTTCGCGTGCCTCGATCGTCACCGGCTGATAGATCACGCGCCCCTGCTCGGGGTCGTAGCGCATCTCGACGTGGCCCGAAAGCGGGAAGTCCTTGCGGAACGGATGCCCGATGAAGCCATAGTCGGTGAGGATGCGACGCAGATCGGGATGGCCTTCGAACACGATGCCAAAGAAATCGAAGGCCTCGCGCTCGTACCAGTTGGCCGACGGCCAGACGTCGATCATCGAAGGCAACACCGGAAACGCGTCGTCTGGCGCGAACGCGCGCACTCGCAAGCGCTGGTTGTTGGACAGCGAAAGCAGGTGATAGACGACGGCGAACCGGCCCGAGCGTTGCGGGACGAGCGGCTCGGCGGGAGTCGCGTCGGAGCTGGAAAACGCCATGTCTTCGGCCTCGCCCGCATACGCGGAATAATCCACGCCGCAGACGTCGAGCAGCGTCTCGAAGCGCAGCTCGGGCGCGTCCCGCAGCGTGCGCATGACCGCTCGCAGGTCGGCAGCCGCGACGACGATGGTGACTTCACCCACCGCCGTCGTGCAGCTCTTGAGTTTCTCGCCGAGCTTCGCTGTAAGCGCCGCGACGAGCGTCTCGATCTTTGTGGCCATCAACGCGCGATGGTATTGGTGCGCCAGATCTTGTTCTGGAGCTGGAGGATGCCGTAGAGCAATGCCTCGGCAGTCGGCGGACAGCCGGGAACGTAGATGTCGACCGGCACGATGCGATCGCAGCCGCGAACCACCGAATACGAATAGTGGTAATAGCCGCCGCCGTTGGCGCAGGAGCCCATCGAAATCACCCACCGCGGCTCGGCCATCTGGTCGTAAACCTTGCGCAGGGCAGGCGCCATCTTGTTGCAAAGCGTTCCGGCGACGATCATCACGTCGGATTGGCGCGGGCTCGGACGAAACACGACGCCGAAGCGATCGAGGTCGTAGCGCGCAGCTCCTGCGTGCATCATCTCCACCGCGCAACAGGCGAGCCCAAAGGTCATCGGCCACATCGAACCGTTGCGCGCCCAGTTGATGAGCGAGTCCAGCGAGGTCGTGACGAAGCCCTTTTCGAGAATTCCTTCAATCGGCATGGCTCACTCCGCAATCACTCCCACTCCAGCGCGCCTTTCTTCCACTCGTAAATGAACCCGATGATGAGGATCGCGAGGAAGATCATCATCGACCAGAAGCCGAAGCCTCCGATGTCCGGCAAAACGACTGCCCAGGGGAAGAGAAACGCGATCTCCAGATCGAACAGGATGAACAGGATCGCGATCAGGTAGTAGCGAACGTCGAATTTCATGCGTGCGTCTTCGAACGCCTCGAAGCCGCATTCGTAAGGGGAGAGCTTCTCCGGATCGGGACGGTTCGGCGCGACGAACTTGCCGAGCCCCAGCAGCACGGCTCCGATGCCGATGCCGACGGCGATGAAGAGCAGGACCGGGAAATATTGTTCCAGCATGTTGGGGAAGCCTGATCCTCGTGCGCCTTCCGCTCTCGCGATCGGCGGTCTTGCTCGCTGCTCCTGTGCCTCGCGACCGTCCTGCTGTGGTGCCGACGGTGAGACTCGAACTCACACGGCTTACGCCACTGCCCCCTCAAGACAGCGTGTCTACCAATTCCACCACGTCGGCGCGTCTTCCTCCGCTTACTTCGGTACTTCGCCTGCCTTGGACTCCGACTTGCCCGCCGGCTCGGCCGGCGCGCTCTGCGGCGCTGCCGGCGCGCTCTGCGGCGCTGCTGGCGCTGTGCTCTGCGGCACTTCGCCCGCCTTGCTGTCGGCCGCCGGTGCCGGCGCGGTCTGCGCCGGCAGTTCGCGCCTCATCAGCTCCTTCGGCGCCCCACGTGTGCTCGCAAAATAAGTGAGCCCTACGCTGGTGCAGAAGAATACCGTAGCGAGGATCGCCGTCGTACGTGACAGGAAGTTGGCAGAGCCCGCGGCGCCGAACAAGCTTCCCGACGCGCCGCTGCCGAACGCCGCGCCCATATCCGCTCCCTTGCCGTGTTGCAGGAGAACGAAACCGATCAGCG
>DATKJP010000020.1:0-12610 GCA_035543635.1 Casimicrobiaceae bacterium | reverse complement strand
GATAACGTCATCGCTTTCGTGGCTGAGACCGTCGGCGGGGCGACCTCTGGCGCCTTGGCGCCGGTGCCCGGTTACTTCCGCCGCATTCGCGATATCTGCCACCGCCACAACATTCTTCTCATCGCCGACGAAGTGATGTGCGGCATGGGGCGCACGGGCACGCTGCACGCGGTGGAGCAGGAAGGCGTCGCGCCGGACCTCATCGCGATCGCGAAGGGACTGGGCGGCGGCTACCAGCCGATCGGCGCGGTTCTCGTCGGTGAGAAAATCGTCGCGGCGCTCGATGCCGGCAGCGGCTTCTTCCAGCACGGACACACCTACATCGGGCATCCCGTGGCCTGCGCGGCAGCGCTCGCAGTGCAGAAGGTCATCCAGCGCGACGATCTGCTCGCGCGTGTCCGCCGCCAGGGCGCGGGCTTGCGCGAGCGCCTTCAACGCGCGTTCGGCTCGCATCCGAACGTCGGCGACATCCGCGGGCGCGGGCTCTTCATGGCGCTGGAGCTGGTCGCCGATCGCGAGTCGAAGCGTCCCTTCGATCCGGCCCTCAAGCTGCACGCGCGCATCAAGGCTGAAGCGATGGCGCGAGGGCTCATGGTCTACCCGATGGGCGGCACGATCGACGGGCGCAAGGGCGATCACGTTCTCTTGGCGCCGCCATTCATCGTCGGCGACGCCGATCTCGACGAGATCGTGTCGCGCCTGGCCGGCGCCGTTGATGCCTCGATCGCGGCGGCTCGCGCGCTTGATTCGGAGGATCTCGAGACAACGGAGTCATAACCGGAGGAGAGAACCATGAAGCTCAAACCGATACTCTTGCTGCTCGTGCTCGCCGCGGCGATTCCAGCGCTGGCGCAGGAAAGCGGAACCTTGAAGAAGCTGCGCGATACCGGTGAGATCGCCCTCGGCGTGCGCGATGCTTCGATTCCATTCTCTTACGCCGACGACACCGGGCAGTCGATCGGCTATTCGGTGGACCTGTGCATGCGTGTCGTTGATCACCTCCGCCAAGTGATGAAGATGCCCGGTCTCAAGGTGCGCCAGCAGCTCGTCACCTCTGCGAACCGCGTGCCCCTGGTCACCAACGGGACCGTGGACCTCGAATGCGGGTCGACGGTCAACAACATCGAGCGCCAGAAAACCGTCGCGTTCAGCCTGACGACGTTCATCGTCAACACGAAGTTCATCGCCAAGACGTCGAGCGGCATTCAGAAGGTGATCGATCTCAAGAGCAAGACCGTCTCGGTCACCGGCGGCACCAATACAATGGGCAAGATCACTGCGCTCAACAAGCAGATGGACCTTGGGCTGTCGATCATCAACGGCAAGGACCACGCCGAATCCTTTCTGCTGCTCACCAATGATCGCGTGGCGGCGTTCTCGGAGGACGACATCCTGCTCGCTGGGCTCGCAGCCAACTCGCCGACGCCCAACGGCTTCCGGCTCGTTTCGATCGACGGCATGCTCGCCGATCCCTACGCGCTGATGATGCGGCGCGACGACCCGCAGTTCAAAGCCGCGGTCGACGCGGCGCTGCGCAACGTGTTCGCTTCCGGTCAGATTCAGAGCATCTACGACAAGTGGTTCGTCAAGCCGATCCCGCCGCGCAGCGTCGTGCTGAACTTCCCGATGAGCGATCAGTTGAAGCGCGCAATCGCCAAGCCGACCGACTCGGGCGATCCGCAGGATTACAAGTAGCGGCCCGAGCAGCCAGAGCGCGTCTGCTAGTCGGAGGGGTACAATAGCCGCCTCAACGACCTGATTCCGCGAGGCGTCGCGTGAAGATGGTGAATCTGCTGCGAATCATCGCGATCGCAGCGTCCGCCGCCGCAAGCACGATCGGCGCAGCCGCCGAGCCGGCGCCGGTTCTCCTGCTGCCGTTCAGTGGCGCGATCGGTCCCGCGACCGCTGACTATGTGAACCGCGGACTCGCGCGCGCCGAGAAGGAAAACGCGCAACTCGTCGTGCTGCAGATCGATACGCCGGGTGGCCTCGATACCGCGATGCGCGACATCATCAAGGGTATTCTGGCATCGCCGGTCCCGGTCGCGGTCTTCGTCGGCCCGAGTGGCGCGCGCGCCGCCAGCGCGGGCACCTATATCCTGTACTCCGCGCACATCGCCGCGATGGCGCCCGGGACCAACCTCGGCGCCGCGACGCCGATCCAGATCGGGATGCCTTCTCCGGGGTCCTCGCCCCCGAGCGGCGACAAGGAGAAGAAGGAGAAGGACAAATCCTCCGAGGATCATTCTCAGGACACGCTCACAAAGAAGCAGACGCACGACGCGGCAGCCTACATCCGCGGGCTCGCGCAGCTGCGCGGGCGCAACGCCGAATGGGGCGAGCGCGCGGTTCGCGAAGCGGTGAGCCTGTCCGCCGATGAAGCCCTTGCGCAAAAGGTGATCGATCTCACGGCGCGCGATGTTCCGGAGCTGCTGAAGAAGGTCGACGGCCGCAAGGTGACCACTGCTGTGGGAGAGCGCACTCTGGCTACCGCGGACACAGTCGCCGAGCGCATCGAGCCAGACTGGAAGAGCCGCTTCCTTGCCGTGATCACCGAACCGAGCGTGGCGCTCATCCTGATGATGCTCGGCGTGTACGGTCTGTTCTTCGAGTTCTCGAATCCGGGCTTCGTGCTCCCCGGGGTGGTCGGCGCGATCTGCCTTTTCATCGCGCTCTTCGCGCTCAACATGTTGCCGGTCAACTATGCGGGCCTGCTGCTCATCTTGCTCGGGATCGGCTTTCTCGTCGCCGAGGCATTCTTCCCGAGCTACGGCTCGCTGGGGGTTGGGGGGATCGTTGCGTTCGTCATTGGAGCGGTGATGCTGATCGATACCGAAGTGCCCGGATTCGGAATTCCCTACTGGCTCATCGGCGCAATCGCGCTCATCTCCGCGGCCTTCGTCTTCCTCGTCGGAGGATTGGCGGTGCGGTCGCATCGGCGGCCGATAGTCACCGGCCCCGAAGAGCTGATCGGCAGCTTGGGCGTGGCGCTTGAGGACGTGCAAAACGAGGGTTGGGCGCGCGTGCACAGCGAGCAGTGGCGAGTGCGCAGCGAGGTGCCGCTCAAACGCGGTCAGAATGTTCGCATCACCGGACGCGACGGTCTCGTGCTGACCGTAGCACCGCTCGAACCCGTCGACCAAGGAGCCTGAGACATGTTCGGAATCGGCTTTACCGGTTTCATCATCATCGTCCTCATCCTGCTCGCCGCGGTTTCGTTAAAGATCCTGCGCGAGTACGAACGAGCGGTCGTGTTCCAGCTCGGACGCTTCTGGAAGGTCAAGGGGCCGGGGCTCTTCATCCTGATCCCCGTCGTCCAGCAGATGGTGAAGGTGGACCTGCGCACCATCGTCATGGACGTTCCGCCGCAGGATGTGATCACTCTCGACAACGTCTCGGTCAAGGTCGATGCGGTCATCTACTTCCGCGTCGTCGATCCAGCGAAGTCCATCATCCAGGTACAGAAGTTCCTTGCCGCGACCAGCTATCTCGCGCAGACGACGCTGCGCGCGATCCTCGGCAAGCATGCGCTGGACGAATTGCTATCGGAGCGCGAGAAACTCAACCTCGCGATCCAGCAGGTGCTCGACACGCAGACCGACGCGTGGGGCATCAAGGTGTCGACCGTCGAGATCAAGCAGGTCGATTTGAACGAATCGATGGTGCGCGCGATCGCGCGGCAGGCCGAGGCCGAGCGCGAGCGGCGCGCCAAGATCATCCATGCGGAAGGCGAGCTGCAGGCTTCGGAAAAGCTGCTACAGGCGGCGCGCATGCTCGCGCAGCAGCCGCAAGCGATGCAGCTCCGTTACCTGCAGACGCTCGGCAACATCGCCAGCGACAAGAGCTCGACTATCGTGTTCCCGCTGCCGATGGATCTGCTCACCAATATCGGCGCGATCAAGCAGGCTCCGTCGACCTAGCCGCCCCGAATTCACCGGGCAGGGCGCTTAGCTCATCCGTCGGCATCGTCCGAAGGTCGGAGGCGGGAGTGCGAGCGCGATGCGACAGTCGCGGTCATGGATCTCAGCCGCGAAAGCTTTCCTGCTTCACAACACTTCTTCACCGCCGCGCTCCTGGACGAGAGCGCAAGCGCTTTGACCGAGCATGTGGATACACTGCGGCTCGCCTTTCGTGCATGCCGCGACCGCTATCCATTCGCCATGACCGCCGGCGTGATCCTGCCTGATCACCTGCACTGCATCCTCGCTTTGCCGGCGGTCGACACCGCTCGCAGCGCCCGCTGGCGATTGATCCAGGGACTCTTCGAGCGGGTGATCGGCGGACGGGGTCAATGGCGCAGCTTCGAGAAACAGCCGATCGCCGACGAGGCCGACTTGCAGCGGCGCATCGACTACATCCATAGCGACCCGGTGCGGCACGGCTTCGTGCGCGCTCCGAGAAAGTGGCCGTACTCTTCGCTGCACGCATACATCAGCCAGGGCTTGCGACCGTTGTACTGGACGGGCGACGTCGTGGGAGGCTACGGGCTGCGCGCTTACTGTTCGGCGTGATCACTTCTTCGCGGGCTCACGCCGACTTTCGTTTCGTTAAACACGATCTGCACGTCGGCCAGAGACTTGACGAAGCGCTCGAGCGCCTTCTTCTGCGCCGCGCTGCGAACGCAGCCCTGCAGGGTGACGAACTTGCGCGTCGTGGTTACCCACACGCTCGTATTTCGGAAGCGCGAGTCGGATTTGATCGCGTCGACCACGCGCGCGTTGATCTCCGGATCGCGCTTGTACGCGCCTCCACACTCGCAGGTGCCCGCGAGGCAGCACGACGTGCCGCGCTCAGCGCGGCTGTGCGCGCTGGTGCGCATTTCCTCTTCGGTGAGGACCGGGGGCGCGACGGCGGGGCAGGCCGCGTAACCTGTGCTCGCTTGAGCAAAAGGGTCGAGCTGATACGTCCGTGTCTCGGCGGCGCAGGTGCATTGCAGGCAGGCGCACGCAGCCAGCGCGAGCATGACGCGGATCGGTTTCGCGAGCACGATAAACGAGGAGAAGGCTCCTGAGCTAGACCTTCCATTTTGCTACAATCCGCGCTTTTCCGGACGCTCAAGCTCCAGCCGAGGCCTACCCGCAATGGCGCTGCTCGAGATCCAGAACGTCACCCGCCGCTTCGGCAATTTCACCGCAGTCGATCAGGTCAGCATCGGCATCGAGGCCGGCGAATTCTTCACCCTGCTCGGTCCCTCCGGTTGCGGCAAGACCACACTCTTGCGCACGATCGCCGGATTCGAGGTGCCCGATGGCGGCCGCATTCTGCTCAACGGCGAGGACCTCGCCGACCGTCCACCGGAGCGCCGCCCGACGCGCAGGGTCTTCCAGAGCTACGCGCTGTTTCCGCATATGACCGTCGAGGAAAACGTGGCCTTTCCCTTGCAAATGGCCGACGTGCCGCGGGCCGAGATCCCGGGCAAAGTGCGCGAGGCACTGGAGGACGTGCGGCTCACCGGCTTCGGCAAGCGCTATCCGCACGAGCTTTCCGGCGGACAGAAGCAGCGCGTGGCGATCGGGCGGGCGCTGATCACCCACCCGAAGGTGCTGCTCCTCGACGAGCCCCTCGCCGCGCTCGACGCGAAGCTGCGCGAGGAGATGCAGCTCGAGCTCATCAATCTGCAGAAGGAAGTCGGCATCACTTTCGTTTACGTGACGCACGACCAAACCGAGGCCCTGGCGCTCTCGCACCGGATCGCCGTAATGAACAAGGGGCGCGTCGAGCAGCTCGACGAGCCTTCCAAGATCTACGGTTTTCCGCGCACGCGTTTCGTGGCGGATTTCATCGGGCATTGCAATCTGCTATCCGGTCCGGTCAAGGAGCGCGCGAACGGCGTGGTCACGGTCGACGTGCCTTCGCTAGGCCTGGTCCGGGTGGCGACCGATTCGGCGCTTGCACCCGGTCGGTCTGCAACCATCGCGCTGCGGCCCGAGAAGATCCGCATCGACACGGCCGCACCGCCGGGGACGCCGGACAATCACTATCGCGGAAGCGTGCAAGAGCTCCTGTACATGGGAGACGTCACGGTATACAAGGTCGGAATGCCCGGAGGGATGCAGATCGAGGCGCTGCTTGCCAATTCGCAGAGCGGGCGCGCTCGATTTTTCGAAGTAGGCGATGCCGTCGAGGTGAGTTGGGCAGTCGGCGCCGGCCACTTCATCGAGGAGTAAGCGTGGCAACGCGTGCGGTGCGCAAGCTGGGCCGCTGGCTGGTAAGCGGTCCGCCCATCTTGTATCTCATCGTCTTCTTCGCGATTCCGTCGCTCATCATGGTGCTCGCTTCGTTCCGAACGCCCGGCGAGTTTGGCGGGCTTGCGCCGCTATACGAAGAAGGTCAGCTCGACCTTAATCTGGACAGCTACGCACGATTCTTCGAAGAGACGATTTACGCCCGGATCTTCGTGAAGTCGGTGGTTTACGCGCTCGCAACGACGTTCGCCTCTCTCATGCTTGCCTACCCGCTGGCTGCGTTGATCGCGCGAAGCGGGAAGCGCTACAGGGATCTGCTCCTCCTCGCCGTCATCCTGCCGTTCTGGAGCAACTTCCTCATCCGCATCTACGCCTGGATGATCATCCTCGGACCCACCGCGGCGCTTGCTCGCGCGGTGAACGGCGTGCTGGCCTGGTTCGGGCACGAGGCCGTGCCGCTGCTCTTCAGCTCCTTCGCGGTTCTCGTCTGCCTCGTTTACGTGAGCCTGCCGTTCATGGTGCTGCCGCTCTACGCCAACCTCGAGAAGCACGATCCTGCCCTGCTCGAGGCGGCGCAGGACCTCGGTGCGAGCGCATGGCGACGCTTCTGGCGCATCACCTTTCCACTTTCGCTGCCGGGCGTGTACGCGGGCGCGGCGCTGGTGTTCATCCCCGCGCTGGGCATCTTCGCCATTCCGGATATCCTCGGCGGCCCCCAGGACAGCCTCATCGGCAATGTGATCAAGCAGCAGTTCCTCGAGACGCGCGACTGGCCGTTCGGCAGCGTGCTTTCCATTGTTCTCACCGTGGCCGCGCTCGTGATCGCCGGTCTCGCCGCGTGGGTCGCTCGGCGCAATCTTTCCACGCCATCGAGCGCGAAGGAGACGGCGGCGCATGCGTAAGCGCAGCATCGCGCTTTGGATAGCCGCCGGCGCCGGCTATGCGTTCCTCTACGTGCCGCTTGTCATCGTGATTGCCTATTCGTTCAACAATTCGCGGCTCAACGCCGAGTGGGTGGGCTTCACGCTTAACTGGTACGAGACGCTCTTCCACGATCAGGACATGATCTTCGCCGCAGGCAACTCGCTCGCGATCGCTCTGACCGCGAGCCTGGTCTCGACCGTGCTCGGCACGGCGGCCGGCGTGGCCATGTACCGCTATCCGACCAGGCTTCTCTCGGTGCTGGTGCTCGCGCCGATCGCGATTCCCGAGATCCTGATGGGAGTGAGCCTGCTCATTTTCTTCGTGCTCCTCAACTTCACGCTCGGGCTCGTCTCCGTTGCGCTCGCGCATATAGCCTTCTGCATCGGCTTCGTCGCGATCGTGGTGCGCGCCCGGCTCGCCGGCATGGACGAGAGCCTGACCGAAGCGGCGCGCGACTGCGGCGCGTCGCCATGGCAGACCTTCCGCTACATCACCCTGCCGCTGATCATGCCTGGCGTGATCGCCGGCGCGCTCATGGCCTTCACGCTCTCGATCGACGACTTCGTGATCACCTTCTTCACGGCAGGCGCAGGGACCGTGACCTTGCCGCTCCAGATCTACTCGATGATCAAGATCGCGGTCACGCCAGAGGTCAACGCAGTATCCAGCCTGTTGATGCTGCTCACGCTCGCGCTTATCATCATCGCCTCCCGAGTTTCACCGACCCTGCTTCGCTCCCAGGAAGAACCGTCATGAAGAAGAGACTCTCGTGGCTTTTTGCTGCAGTCGCCCTTGCCATGTTCTCGCCTTCGGCTTTCGCCAAGGACGAATTCCATCTGTACAACTGGAACAACTACATCGCGCCGGAGACGATCAAGCGCTTCGAGGATTCCTGCAAATGCGAGGTCGTGCAGACCTACTACTCATCCAACGAAGAGCTTCTGGCCAAGCTCGCGGCCGGCGCCAAGGGCTACGACATGCTCGTGCCTACCTCCAACGCGGTCGACGCGCTGATTAAGGGCAAGCAGCTCAAGCCGATCGACAAGTCGCAGCTCCCCAATCTCAAGAACATCGATCCGCGCTACCTCAACACGGCTTTCGATCCGGGCAACAAATACTCGGTGCCCTACGCGATGTCGACGACGATCATCGGGTACAACGACGCGAAGATGAAAGAGCTGGGACTGCCGACCGATACCTGGGCGGTGATCTTCGAGCCGAAGTACCTAGAGAAGGTGAAGGGCCGGATCACGGTGCTCGACGACGCCAACGAGCTGTTTGCCGCGGCACTGAAATATCTCGGCTATTCGGTCAACGACGTCGACGAAAAGCACTGGAAGGAGGCGCAGGCGCTGATCAACAAGGCGAAGCCGTACTGGGCCGCGTTCAATGCCTCGTCGTACATTAAGGAGCTGACGGTCGGTAACATCTGGCTGGTTCACGGCTACTCCAACGACATTTTCCAGGCCAACCTCGATGCGCAGGCGGCCAAGCGTCCCTTCCACATCCTGCAGGGCATGCCGAAGGAGGGCGCGGTGCTCGCGGTCGACAACATGGTGATCCACAAGGATGCGCCGCGGCCGGATCTCGCGCTCAAGTTCATGAACTTCATGCTCGAAGGCAAGAACTCCTCCGAGCTCACCAACCTGATCGGTTCCGGGAATCCGAATCTCGACGCGGTGAAGTACATCAAGCCCGAGATTCTCAAGAACCCGGCGATCTTCCCGGACAAGGAGGTCGCCGCGAAGCTCGAGCAGTTGAAGGAGCTGACCGTTGCGCAGCGGCGCTTGCGCAACAAGCTATGGACGGAGATCAAGGCGGGCCGCTGATCAGAGCCGAAGCACTGACACTGCGGTTGTTGACCGGGCGGCCGGCAGAGATGGCCGGGTTGCAGTGCGTGTTCGAAGCTGCACCGGACTATTTCGCGCTCGTGAATGGAGCGCCGCCAGGCCGCGCGGAAGCGCAAAGCACATTCACAGCGCTGCCGCCGAACAAGACCTATGAGGACAAGTTCGTGTGGGGCCTGTACGCGGGTGAGGCGATGATTGGCTGCGCCGACGTGATCCGCGGCTATCCGGTGCGCGAGAAGGCGGTGATCGGACTGCTGCTGCTCGCTCAGCCCTGGCAGCGCCGCGGGCTGGGACGCGCGTTCGCCCAGCTCGTCGAGCAGGCGATCGGGGTGTGGCCAGAAATCGAGCGGCTGCGCATCGGCGTCGTCGCGGTGAACGAGGGCGCGCTCGCCTTCTGGCGCAAGCTCGGCTACCGTGAAACCGGCGAGATCAAGGCGAATCCCGAGTTCGTACGCGAGGTCGTCGTGCTCGAGAAACCGCTTGCGCGATGAGCGAGCCGTATCGCACGCGCCTGCCGCAATACCTCGCCGCGCTCTACGGCCTGATGATCGTCTATGCGAGCCTCGAGCCGTTCTCCGGGTGGATGGCGCCGCTGCCCGATACGCCGTTCTTCCTCTTCGCGCCCTGGCCGCCTCGCATCCGGCGCTTCGACGTCGTGATCAACGTGATCGCGTACGCTCCACTCGGATTCTTCCTTGCCTTGATCGGCAGGCGCAGAAGCGCGTACGCGCGATTCGCTACCGGCGTGGGCGTCGCGGCGATCCTCTCCTTTGCTATGGAGACCACGCAGGCCTTCCTGCCCACACGCGAGTCGGACATCGTAGACTTCGTCTCAAACACGATCGGTGCGACGATCGGCGCAGCTCCGGCGCTCGCTTTCAATCGCGCGCCGGGATTGCGCCAACGCGTTGCTGACTGGCGCTATCGCGTCTTCCTCGCGGATCGGAGCGGCGACGTCGGCCTCGCGCTTCTATTCATCTGGCTGCTGTCGCAGCTGAACCCCGGTATTCCGCTGTTCGCGGCGACGTTCGACCCGTCGCGCGAGCTCACCCCCGACCTCGCGGGGACGCTGCTCCAAGCGGCGCAGAGCGCATTCAACGTCATCGGCGTCGGGCTCTTTCTCGCTTTGCTGCTTCGGCGCAGGCACGACTTCGGCATCGCCGTATTCACCCTGATCGCTCTGGCACTGCTGCTCAAGATCGCCGCGGCTGCGCTGTTGCTGAAATCTGCGGCGTTGGATTCGTGGTTCAAGCCGGGTGTTTCGCTCGGAGTCGCGGTCGGAGCACTCGTGCTTCTCGCCGCGATCTGGCTGCCGCGCCCGTTGCGCACGACGCTTTGTGCGATCGCGCTCCTGTCCTCGCTCGTCGCGCCGCTGCTCGCGCCGGATTTGTGGCAGGCCCGCGCGCCGATCGCGCTCTTCGACTGGCCGTACGGACAATTGCTCAACTTCAACGGCCTCACGCACGCGGTGCTCGTGATGTGGCCGCTCGCAGCGAGTGGGTATCTGCTGTGGCTGGCGGGACAGCCGGAGTGGGGCGCCCGCGATCGCGTAAACTAGCCGCAAAGGGCGTTAGAACATGAAGCGAATGAGCGAGGGCAAGCTCGATCGCGAGGTACGAAGCGCGCATGCGCGGCTCTGACATGTTATGAGCTATTACAAGCGCCACGTTTTTTTCTGCTGCAACCAGCGCGAGCCGCCCGAGGCCTGCTGCAACAACCATGGCTCGGCGAACATGCAGGCCTATGCAAAGCAGCGCATCAAGGAGCTGCATCTGGACGGCAAGGGAAAGGTTCGCATCAACAAGGCCGGGTGCCTCGACCGCTGCACGGAGGGTCCGGTGCTCGTCGTCTACCCCGACGCGGTCTGGTACACCTACGTCGACAAGCACGACATCGACGAGATCATCGACTCGCACATCGTGCACGGGCGGATCGTGGAGAGGCTGAAGATTTGAGCCTGCGTGGTGAACGGCGCAGCGTGATCGCGGGTCCCGCCGGCGCGCTCGAAGTCGCTGTCAACGAGCCTGGAGCCGAGCCGCGCGGAATCGCGCTCGTCGCACACCCACATCCACTGCAGGGCGGCACCCTGGATAATAAGGTCGCGCATACGTTGGCGAGAACCTTCACCGGGCTCGGCTACGTCAGCGTGCGCTTCAACTTTCGCGGCGTCGGAAAGAGCGAAGGCGTGTTCGACGAGGGCGAGGGCGAAACCGACGATGCGCTCGCGGCGCTCGGGTTCGCGCGCAGCGAATATCCGGCCCTTGCCGAGCGGCCTCCGGCGCTCGCGGGGTTCTCCTTTGGCTCGTTCGTGCAGTCGCGCGTCGCGAAGATGGTCGTGCCCGAGCGCGTGGTGCTGATCGCGCCGGCGGTGATGCGCTTTGCGGTCGAGAGCGTGCCTTCGGACACGATCGTGGTCCACGGCGACGAAGACGACGTCGTCGCACTCGCCGACGTTCTGGCCTGGGCGCGGCCTCAACACCTGCCGGTGATCGTCTTTCCCGGCTGCGGGCATTTCTTCCACGGGCGCCTGGTGCAGCTGCAGCGCCTGCTCACCGACATCTGGCGGCGATGAATCCGCTCGACGCGCCCGTTCTGTCGGTATCGGGCCTGAGCAAATCCTATGACGGCAACGAAGTCGTGTGCGGGCTCGACTTCGCGATCCGCCGCGGCGAATGCTTCGGGCTCCTCGGACCCAACGGTGCCGGGAAGACGACCACGCTGCGCTGCTGCCTTGGATTGATCGATTCCGACGCGGGGACGATCACGATGGTCGGCGAGCCGGTGCCGAAAGCCGCGCGCGAGGCGCGCATTCGGGTGGGCGTCGTGCCACAGATGGACAATCTCGATCCTGACTTCACGGTCGTCGAGAACCTTCGTATCTACGGCCGCTACTTCAGGCTGTCCGATCGGCTGATCGACTCGCGCATTCCGCGCCTCCTGGAATTTGCAGGGCTCGCCGGCAAGGGTGATGCAAGCATCCGCACGCTCTCCGGCGGCATGAAGCGGCGGCTCATCCTCGCCCGGGCGCTCGTCAACGATCCCGAATTGTTGATGCTCGACGAGCCGACGACCGGGCTCGATCCGCAGGCGCGGCACCTGATCTGGGACGGACTGCGCCAGCTTCTCACGCATGGCAAGACGATCCTGCTCACGACGCATTTCATGGACGAAGCCGAGCGCCTATGCACTCGGCTGGCGGTGATCGACCGCGGCAGGATGATCGCGAGCGACAGCCCGCGCGCTTTGATTGCGGCGCACGTCGAGCCCGAAGTGATCGAGGTGTATGGCGACGAGGCGCGCAACTGGGCGAACCTGCGCGGGCGCGCGCTCGCGGACCGGCTCGAGCTGGCCGGCGAGACGGCGTTCTGCTACGCGCGCGACGCAGCGCCGCTGCTCGCCGAACTCGCGCACGCGAACGGCGTGCGCTATCTGCATCGTCCCGCCAATCTCGAAGACCTGTTCATCAAGCTCACCGGCCGCGAGCTGCGCGATTAAGCGGCCGCGCCGCGGGGTGACGGCGACGGAGACCACGCCGCGGCATCGGCGGCGAGCGTGCGCCGCGGAGTGAGGGCGCGATGTGGCGCAGTCGTCGCTAAGCGGGTGATTTGTGCGCAAATCGGGTACCCGCTCGACGACCGAATTGCGCCACGG
>DATKJP010000019.1:0-10108 GCA_035543635.1 Casimicrobiaceae bacterium | reverse complement strand
GTCAGGCGCTGGTGCGACGGGGTTTCATCCGCTTCGACGCCGTGCGAGCGTACGCGCAAGCGACGATCGCACGCTTCAACGTGAAGGCGCCGGGTCCCGACGTTGCGGCGCGCAGCCTCTCGGGAGGAAATCTGCAGAAGTACATCGTCGGACGCGAGATCCTGCAGGGACCGCGGGTGATGATCGCCGCGCAGCCGACCTGGGGGGTGGACGTAGGCGCGTCGGCGCAAATCCGCCAGGCGCTCATCGATCTGCGCGACGAAGGCGTGGCGGTGCTCGTCGTCTCCGAGGAGCTCGACGAACTCATGGAGATCTGCGACCGGCTCTGCGTGATCGCACGCGGACGTCTCTCTCCCGCGAAGCCCTTGCGCGAGACCAACGCCGAGAGCGTGGGCTTGATGATGGCGGGATCGTTCATCGGCGCGCAGGGGGTAGAACGCGCGCACGCCTCACCGGCGGGCATCGTCGATGCGAATTAGGCTCGAGGCGCGCGCCGAGCCCTCGCAGCTCATGAGATGGGTGTCGCCTCTGCTCGCCGCGGCCGCAACGCTCGTCGTGGGCTTCGTGCTGTTCACCATCCTCGGCAAGAATCCACTGCAGGCCTTCTACGTCTTCTTCGTGAAGCCGGTGGAGAGCACTTACGGCGTCGCGGAGCTGCTCCTCAAGGCCTCGCCGCTCATGCTCTGCGCGACTGGCCTGGCCGCAGGTTATCGCGCCAACGTCTGGAACATCGGCGCCGAAGGGCAGCTCACGCTTGGTGCGATCTGCGGCGGCGGCATCGCGCTCGCGCTGCAGGACCAGTCGGGAGCGTGGCTGCTGCCGCTCATGATCATCGCCGGCGCAGCGGGCGGCATGGCATGGGCCGCGATTCCGGCGTGGCTCAAGACCCGCTTCAACGCAAGCGAGATCCTAACGAGCCTGATGCTCGTGTACGTCGCGACCCTCGGTCTGTCATATCTCGTGCACGGTCCGTGGCGGGATCCGGAAGGATTCAATTTTCCGCAGTCGAAGATGTTCGGCGACGCGGCGCTGCTACCGAATCTCCTGCCGGAGACGCGACTGAACGTCGGCTTGCTGATCGCGCTTGCGATAGTCGCAGCGGGCTGGGTCTTCATGCGCCGCAGTCTCGCCGGATTCCAGATGCGTGTCGCGGGTCTTGCGCCGGCCGCGGCCAATTACGCAGGCATATCATCGCGGCGCACGGTCTGGTTCGGCATGCTGATCGGCGGCGCGACCGCGGGCATTGCGGGTGTCGGAGAAGCCGCCGGTCCTATCGGGCAACTGCTGCCGTCGATGTCGCCAGGCTACGGCTTCGCTGCGATCATCGTCGCCTTCGTAGGGCGCCTGCATCCGCTCGGTGTTCTGCTCGCGAGCCTGCTCATGTCGCTCCTTTATCTCGGCGGCGAAGCGGCGCAAATCGGGTTGTCGCTTCCTTCGGCAGTGACGGGATTGTTCCAGGGAACGCTCCTCTTCTTCCTGCTCGCCGCCGACGTATTCATCAACTTCAGATTGCGCGTTCAGGCGCGGCCTATGCCGCCGATCGCCGCCGCGCAAGCGCTCGGCGCCGGAGAATGATGGAGCAGCTCGCAGCGCTCGTCGCCTTGACGCTTGCCGCCGGCACGCCGCTCGTCTTCGCCGCGCTCGGCGAGCTGGTGACCGAGAAATCCGGGGTGCTTAACCTCGGCGTCGAGGGGATGATGCTCGTCGGCGCCGTAATCTCGTTTATCGTCGCGGCGACGACCGGGCAACCCTGGCTTGGTGTGGGCGCCGGCATGCTTGCCGGAGCTGCGCTCTCGCTCGTGTTCGCCGTGCTGACGCTCTCGCTGATGGCGAACCAAGTTGCCACCGGACTCGCGCTGTCGCTCTTCGGCGTGGGGCTCTCAGCATTCGTCGGGCTGCAATACGTGAGCGTGGTGATCGAGGGGATCAAGCCGCTCGCCATCGCTGGATGGTCCGACCTTCCTTTCGTGGGTCGCCTCCTCTTTGCACACAACCCGCTCGTCTACCTCTCGCTCGTCCTGTATGCGCTGATCGAATGGTTCCTTTTCCATACGCGCGCGGGGCTCATCCTGCGCGCGGTCGGGGAGTCGCCGGCATCGGCTCACGCGATCGGCTATCCCGTGATCGCGATTCGCTACCTCGCCGTGCTCTTCGGCGGCGCCTGCGCAGGTCTCGGCGGCGCCTATCTTGCGGTCGCCTACACGCCGCTGTGGACCGAAGGGATGACTGCGGGCCGCGGCTGGATAGCGCTCGCGCTCGTGGTCTTTGCAACCTGGAAGCCGCTTCGGGTTCTCGCGGGCGCATATCTTTTCGGCGCTGTCACCCTGGCGCAGTTTCAGGCGCAGGCGCTCGGGGTCGCCGTGCCCTCGCAGCTTCTGTCGATGCTGCCTTATCTCGCGACGATTCTCGTGCTCACCATCATATCGCGCGACGCCGTGATGATCCGCTTGAACGCGCCGGCGTCGCTCGGGCAGCCGTATCACCCGGAGACCTGAGGTAAAATCAGCCGGGTTGAACACGGAGCTGCGGGTCGGTTGACGAGGCAGCACGCACGTAGTTGGGAGGCCAATGAGTTCGAGGAGGAGAGAAATGCTCAACAAGGGATTGCTGCTCGCGCTGGGGACCGCATTCGCTGCGCTGGGGACGGTCGGTTCGTCCGCCGCCGACGAGCCGTTCAAGGTCGGCTTCGTCTACGTGAGCCCGATCGGGGACGCGGGCTGGACCTTCCAGCACGACTCGGGCCGCAAGGAAATGGAGAAAGCCCTCGGCGGCAAGGTCGCCACCAAGTACGTCGAGAACGTGCCCGAAGGCGCTGACGCCGAACGCGTGATTCGCGAGTTGGCGCAAAGCGGGAACAGGATCATCTTCACGACTTCCTTCGGTTACATGAACCCGACGCTCAAAGTCGCCAAGCAGTTTCCTAAGACCGATTTCGAGCACGCCACGGGCTACAAGACCGACACCAACGTCGGCATCTACAACGCGCGCTTCTACGAGGGCCGCTATCTCGCCGGTATCGTCGCCGGCAAGATGACGAAGTCCAATGTTGCCGGTTATGTCGCAGCTTTTCCGATTCCCGAAGTCGTGATGGGGATCAACGCGTTCACGCGCGGCATGCGCAGCGTCAATCCGAAGGCTGAACTGAAGGTCGTTTGGGTCAACTCCTGGTACGACCCGGGACGCGAGCGGGTGGCTGCCGAGACGCTTGTGTCGCAAGGCGCCGACGTGCTGACGCATCACACCGATTCGACCGCAGTGGTGCAGGCGGCCGAAGCGAAGAAGGTGTACTCGATCGGCTATCACTCGGACATGTCGAAGTACGGGCCGAGCACCGAGCTGACCGCGGTCACGCATCAGTGGGGCGCGTTCTACACCAAGACCGTGCAGGAGGCGATGGCGGGAACTTGGAAGCCAACCAGCGTCTGGGGTGGACTCAAGGAAGGCATGATCAAGATGGGCCCGTACAACAAGATCGTGCCCAAGGAAGTGCAGGATCAGGTAAACAAGGTATCGGCCGACATCGCCTCCGGGAAATTTCATCCCTTCACTGGTCCCGTGAAAGACAACGACGGCAAGGAACGGCTCGCCGCCGGACAGGTGATGAGCGACGAAGTCCTCTCGAAGATGGACTATTACGTCGAGGGCGTGCAGGGCAAGCTGCCCGTGTCCAAATAGCTTCCGACGACGGCTAAGTGGTCAGTTCTTCACCGCGCGACCGCGGGTGGTGGCTGGCGTCGGTTCGCGTCGTCGCGGTCGTCGAGTTCATCAAGGGCGCGCTGGTGCTGTTTGCCGGCGCAGGGTTGCTGACGCTGTTGCATCGCGACGTGCGGGACGTCGCCGAGCACCTGGTTCATCATCTCCATCTCGACCCCGCGAGCCAGTTGCCCGAAATCTTTCTCGAACTCGCGGGACGCGTCACGTCGAGCGATCTGTGGCTGCTCGCGCTCGGCGCGCTGGCATACGCGGTCGTGCGCATCGTCGAGGCTTACGGCTTATGGTGCGATCGCGTGTGGGCGCAATGGTTCGGCGCCATCTCGGGGCTGATCTATGTGCCCTTCGAGCTGCACGCGCTCGCCAGGGGAGTGACGCCGCTGAAGCTCACCACGCTGGTCATCAATCTCGCGGTCGTCTGGATCCTGACCGCGGTGCTCATGCGGCGCAGGCCGCGCCGCACCGGACCCCGCTAAGCCAGTCTCTTCATGATCCTCAGCACAAAATCGAAGCGCTTGCCGTACGGAGGATAGAGCAGCCAGGCCAGAGCAAAGCGCGGCTGGATGAACACCGCCTTCTCGTGCGTGAAGGCGAGGAAGCCGTGCTCGCCGTGATAGGCGCCGGTGCCCGAGGAGCCCACTCCACCGAAGGGAAGCGATTCGTTGCTGAAGTGCCACAATGCGTCGTCGAAGGTCACGCCACCGGCAATCGTCTCACGCAATACGCGCTCGCGAAGCGCCGCACCGCCGCCGAAGGCGTATAGCGCCAGCGGACGCGGACGCGCGTTGATCTTGGCGATCGCCTCGTCGAGCGTCGCGTAGCTCTCGATCGGCAGGACCGGCCCGAAGATCTCCTCCTGCATCACCCTCATGTCGTCGTGGACGCCGAGGAGTAGCATCGGCGCGAGCTTGCGTGCCGGCTCCGGCGGCGCCGCATCTTCGCGCCCTAGGCGCAGCACGCGCGCACCTTTCGCGGCGGCGTCCTCGACGAGCGCGGTTAGGCGCGCGTAGTGCGTTTCGTTCACGATGCTCGTGTAATCCTGATTGTCTGTGAGTGCAGGATAGAGTCCGGCGACGCTCGCGCGAATCGATTCGACCAGTGAATCGACGCGATCGGCGGGAGCGAGCACGTAGTCGGGCGCGATGCAGGTCTGGCCGGCGTTCAGGAACTTGCCCATCGCGAGCCGCGGCACGGCGGTTTCGAAATCGGCATCCGGCGCTATCAGCGCAGGCGATTTGCCGCCCAGCTCCAGCGTGACCGGCGTCAGGTTGGCGGCCGCTGCCAGCGCGACCTTGCGCCCCACCGCGGTCGAGCCGGTGAAGAAGAGATGGTCGAACGGCAATCGAGCGAATGCCTGACCGACTTCGGCTCCGCCGTTGACGACTGCGAACTCCTCCGCCGCGAAATGCATCGCGACGATCCGCTCGAGCAGCGCCGCGGTGCGCGGCGTCAGCTCGCTCGGCTTGAGCAGCACGCGATTACCTCCCGCCAGTGCCGCGAGCGCCGGGAGCAGCGCGAGCTGGGCCGGATAGTTCCACGGGCTGATCACTCCGACCACGCCGAGCGGCTGCCGCAGGATGCGGCTCCTCCCCGGCCACAGATAGAGCGGCGTGCGCACCCGCCGCGGCCGCATCCAGCGCTCGAGGTTCCGGCGCGCATGGCGAATGCCCGCGGTGATCATGAAGAGCTCGGTGAGCCGTGTCTCCTGCGCCGAGCGCGCGCCGAAGTCAGCCGCGATCGCGGAAATGATTTCTTTCTCGTGCTCCTCGGTGAGCGCCGCAAGGCGATCGAGACGATCGCGCCGCGTGGCGAGCAAAGGATAGGGCTCCGCGGCGAAGGCCTTGCGCTGAGCCGCGAAGAGATCCTGCAGGCGCGTCAGCGTATCGGTGCCGGCGACCAGCCTGTCCGCAGCGTTCATTGCGCAGCGCGCGCCGCGCCTATCGCTTCGAGGAGCGTCGACGGATCGTGCGCGCCGGAGACCGCGGTGCGGCCGTTGAAGATGAAAAACGGGACGCCAGTGATGCCGGCTTCCTGTGCTTCGCGGCTCTCTGCTTCGACCTCTCCCAGCAGCCGATCGGAGTCAAGCAATTCGCGCGCCCCGCTTTCGGGGAGCCCCGTTGCCATGGCGATCGATACGAGCTCGTCCCGATCACCTACGAATCGGCTCTCGAGAAAATAGGCGCGGAATAGCCGCTCGACCAGCGGATCCGCATCGCCGCTCTGCTGCGCCCAGGCGATCAGGCGATGCGCATCCAGCGTGTTGGGTTGGCGAGCGATGCGATCGAAGTCGAATACGATCCCGACTTCTTCGCCGACCGCGCGGATGCGTGCGTAGATTTCGGCCGCACGCGCCTTGCCGCCGAACTTCGCCTCGAGATACTCGGCACGCGGGATGCCGCCGGACGGCAGATCGGGATTCAACTGAAACGGATGCCAGCGGCGCTCAATGCTCAGTGCCGGCTCCGCCCGGCCGAGCTCGGCGAGAGCCGCTTCGAGCTTGCGCTTGCCGATGTAGCACCACGGACAGACGACATCGGAGACGACATCGATCACGAGGCGCGTCGCCGTCGCGGCGTCCGTCGTGGACGGCAGGGTCGAGGATTCCAAGGTGAGCTCTCGGCTGGAGCGCAGATCGTTGCAGGCGGGCAATTGCATTGTATTACAGTGTGGCCACTGTCATGCCGCAACGCGCTCAACGCTGGGACGTCTTCTGCTCCGTCATCGACAACTTCGGCGACGCAGGCGTGTGCTGGCGCCTTGCGCGCCAACTTGTCGCAGAGCATGCGCTGGAAGTGCGCCTTTTCGTCGACGCGTTGCCGGCGCTTGCGCGCATCGCGCGGCCTCTCGACGTGACGCGCGATGATCAGCTGGTCGATGGCGTGCGCCTGCGACAATGGGTGGGCGCGACAAGCGAGCTCTCCATCGCCGACCCCGGGGATACGGTCATCGAAGCCTTCGGTTGCGGGCTCCCCGAACCGTATCTCGCGGCAATGGCGACGCGCGATCGGCAGCCGGCGTGGATCAATCTCGAATACCTCTCCGCCGAAGCTTGGATCGATGGCTGCCACGGATTGGCCTCGCGCCATCCGCGCCGGCCACTGACGCGTCATTTCTTCTTCCCGGGGTTCACGGCCGCGAGCGGCGGCTTGCTGCGCGAGCGCGGTCTCTTCGCTCGCCGCGACGCATTCCTCGCAGATGCGAAGGCGCACAGCGAGCTTTGGCATAAGCTCGGGATAGCGAACCCAGGCAAAGAGACGACGATCGTGTCGCTCTTCTGCTATCCGCATGCACCGGTAGCGTCGCTGCTCGACGCCTGTGCCAAGTGCGACCAGCCGATCCTGTGCCTCGTTCCCGATGGAGTGGCGGTCTCCGCGATCGACGCGTGGAGCGCGAATGTGGACGTCGAACAAGCAATCACGCGCGGTTCGCTTACGCTGGTTCGCATTCCGTTTCTAAGCCAGGAGGATTACGACCGCTTGCTGTGGCGATGCGACATCAACTTCGTGCGCGGCGAGGATTCGTTCGTCCGCGCCCAATGGGCGGCGCGCCCGTTCGTATGGCAGCCCTATGCACAGGCCGACAATACCCATCGCCTGAAGCTGGAGGCCTTTCTCGAGCGCTACGCCGAGCGGCTGCCTTCGGATGCCGATACCGGGCTTCGCGCATTTGGTTCGGCCTGGAACGGCGAAGCGGAAACGGGAGCCTCCTGGGACGCCCTGATGCGCGCTCGTAGCGAGCTCTCGGCGCACGCGAAATCCTGGGCGGAAGGTCTTGCTGCCCTCCCTGATCTGGCGGGAAATCTGGTCAAGTTCAGCGCTGATCGGGTATAATGATTGGTTACCCAAACATGCTTTGGCATCAGGTGCAACGATGAAAACCGCACAGGAAGTCCGCGCCGGTAACGTGATCATGGTCGGCAAGGACCCGATGGTCGTGCAGAAGGCCGAGTTCAACAAATCCGGCCGCAACGCGTCCGTCGTGAAAATGAAGTTGAAGAATCTGCTCTCGGGCTCCGGCACCGAGACGGTCTATCGCGCCGACGAGAAGTTCGACGTCGTCCAGCTCGAGAAGAAGCCGGTGACCTTCTCCTACTACTCCGACCCGATGTACGTGTTCATGGACAGCGAGTACAACCAGATCGAGGTCGAGCAGGACGCAATCGGCGACGCCGCCCATTATCTCGAGGACGGCATCGAGTGCGAGCTGACCCTCTACGAGGGGAAGCCGATTTCCGTCGAGCTGCCGACTTCGGTGGTGCGCGAGATCGCCTATACCGAGCCGGCCGTGCGCGGGGACACCTCGGGCAAGGTGCTCAAGCCGGCCAAGCTGGCGAGCGGCCTGCAGGTGCAGGTGCCGCTCTTCGTAGCCACCGGCGACAAGATCGAAGTCGACACTCGCACCGGCGAATATCGCCGCCGCGTGTAGAGCATCGGTCGAATGTTGAAACGGGCGCCTACGGGCGCCCATTTTTTTGAGAAGAAACTCCGCTCTTTCCCGAGGCGGCGGCAGGCATCGGCTCGACGCGGTCTCGCGGCGGCTCGGGAATGCCGCCACGCGTCGGTGGGGTGCGTCTAACGAGAGCTGGCCGGGGCCGCCTGCCGCCGCGGAAGGATGCTGAGCACGTTGTGCATCGAATCGTCGCGTTCGAGGTGCGCCTCGTGCGAGCGCTGCTCGCGGCGGATGCGTGCAAACGTCTTCCTGATGTCGGTCTGCACGCTGGGCGTGTAGCGGAACGTCGGATCGAGGATCGACTTCATACGACCTCCCTTCTGCCGTCGTTTGCCGGAATTGGTCGGGAAAAAAGCTGCGTCGTCACGGGTTGAGCTGGGCGCGAATTTCGCCGTCCGGATGCGCGGCGCTGTGCACGTTGACGTAGAGGTTGCCAGCCTTGAAGCTCGCCAGCTGGGTATCGGAGAGCTTCGCTCCGTTGGGGACTGTCCAAGTACCATCGCTCGGCCCCTTGGCGAGCGGCACGATCACGCCGCCGTTCTTGCCTGCCGGGGCTTCGTGGATGTGCGCCGCGGTGCCCTTGATGTCCTTGGTGGCGATGCTGCCGGTGACCGCCTTGTCATCACCGATGCTGATCGTCCCGCTGCCGGAGGTATCGGTCTTGACCGCAGGGACCTCCTGCTCACCGCTGAGGGTGACCTTGACGTCGGTGGCCAACGCAGTCGCGGCGGCGATTGCCAGCGCTATCGAGATAGGGGGCAGCACTCTCCAGATTGCTCGATCCACTGCTTGATCTCCTCCCGGAGGATTCGCGGCAATGGTCGGTCCCCGAGCAGGACTACGTCAATCGGACGTTCGCTATTTCAGATGTAGGTCGCGGTGGCTGCGATGTAGGACATGGTCCGACGTGTAAGGTAATGCGAAGGGAGATGTCGGACCCCACCTTCAGGCTGCTCCGATCTCCTGCGATCGGGTTGATTACATTCACAAGATGTCGGGCTTGTCGTCCGGCGTCAGTCACCGGTTGGGATAATCCCGGCCTGCTCGACCATAAGGACGATGCTGCGCTCGGGCGCACGCGTGCGGTGGACGATCCCGCGAGGCACGGTGAAGCCCTGCCGCGGGAGTAGCTCGACCGTGCGCTCCTCGAGATCGATCAGGAAGCGGCCATCGACGACGTAAAAGAATTCGTCCTCTCGGTCGTGTTTATGCCAGTGGTACTCGCCCTCGAGCACGCCGAGCCGCACCACGGCATCGTTGACCCGGGTAAGCGTCTGGTTGTACCAGCGATCCTTACACGCATCGACCAGGGCTTGCACGTCGACGACCTGCAACGGCTCGTAGAGGATGTTGAGATGCGTGGCGTAGGGATAAGCGCCTTTTTCGGTCATGGTTGCGGCTCCGCGAGGGACGGGTGCGGTAACGATAGCATCTCGCGGAACGGCGTGAGCGCAGCCGCGCCCTCCGGTTTGTTGCTTGCCGCGCGCCGCGTTCCCTCGCTAGACTACGGCGCATTTTTATCCGGGGAGGATACGATGCGACTTCTCAGCGCGCTTGGATTTGTGGTTCTGGCTATTGTGGCGGTCAACGCCAGCTTCGCGCTCGCGCAAACCTCGGGCGCAAGCAAGGCGCAGCTCCAGCGCGGCGAATATCTGGTGAACTACGGCGGGTGTCACGATTGTCACTCGCCGAAAGTCATGACGCCCAACGGGCCGGCGCCCGACAAGACTCGGCTCCTGTCCGGTCATCCTGCCGACGCTCAATTGCCGCCTCTGCCCGCCGGCATCGTCGGTCCGGCTCCAAATCAGTGGGCTGCGATCACCAACGGCGATTTCACGGCATGGGTGGGACCCTGGGGCACCAGCTTCGCAGCGAACATCACGCCCGACAGCGCGACCGGGATCGGCGGCTGGACCGCGGAGCATTTCATCAAGACGATGCGCACAGG
>DATKJP010000018.1:0-2481 GCA_035543635.1 Casimicrobiaceae bacterium | reverse complement strand
GCTATTCCGCTCTACGCGGACCACGTCTGCCGAGTCGTCATGGCGGCTCGGGGCAAATCGAAGAAGTGCCTCGTGCTGGATCTCGACAACACGATCTGGGGCGGCGTGATCGGAGACGATGGCCTCGCCGGTATCGTGCTCGGCCAGGGAGATCCGGTCGGCGAGGCTTACTTGGCGATTCAGGCAACCGCCCTTTCGCTGCGCGAGCGCGGAGTGATACTGGCGGTGTCGTCGAAGAACGAAGACGCGATCGCGCGATCGCCTTTTCGGGAACATCCCGAAATGCTGCTGCGCGAAGAGCACATCGCCGCATTTCAGGCGAACTGGCAGGACAAGGCGTCGAATCTGCGTGCGGTCGCTAGCGTCCTCGACATCGGTATCGACGCTCTCGTGCTTCTCGACGACAGCCCGGCCGAACGCGCGCAAGTCCGCGAAGCGCTGCCCGAGGTCGGCGTGCCAGAGCTCCCCGCCGAGCCGGAATTGTTCGTGCCGACGCTGTTGGCCGCCGGCTATTTCGAAGCCGTCCAGTTCACGGCCGAGGATCGCGAGCGTGCCGCGCAGTATCAGGTCAATGCGGCACGCGCCGCGCTGCTGGAATCGGCTACCGATCTCACCCAGCATCTCGCGTCGCTCGAGATGGTCGCGGACGCCGCGCCGTTCAATGAGATCGGCCGGGCGCGCATCACCCAGCTCATCAACAAGACCAATCAGTTCAACCTCACGACGCGACGGCGTACCGAGGCAGAGGTCGCCGCGCTCGAGCGCGACCCCGGGAGCCTAACTCTGCAAGTGCGCCTCAAGGACCGCTTCGGCGACAACGGCATGATCTGCGTCGTTATCTGCACGAAGGCTGAGGCCGAATGGCGGATCGACACGTGGCTGATGAGTTGCCGCGTGCTCAACCGCGGCGTCGAGCAGGCGGTGCTCAATCTCCTCGTGGATCTTGCTCGGCGAGGCGGCGCGACAAAGCTCGTGGGCCGCTACATCCCCGCTCCCAAGAATGGCCTCGTCCGCGATCACTATCGTACGCTGGGCTTCGTGGAGCGGCCGTCACCAGGCGCCGGGGCCGAGTGGACACTCGACACCGACGACTACCGGGATCGAGAAACGCAGGTTCGCATGGCATACGCCGCAGATGCTTTGGCGGATCTCCACTAAGCACCGCCTGCCGCTTTGACCGAGTCCGGCCGCCTCCCGGGCCATGCTGTTCAACTCCTATCCCTTCATCTTCGTCTTCCTGCCGATCGCGCTCGCCGGCTTCGCGCTCATCGGGCGCACGGGCTCCCATCGCGGCGTCATCGGATGGCTGATCACCTGCTCGGTAGCGTTCTACGGCGTCTGGAACCCGGTGAGCCTTGCAATAATCGCGCCGTCGATCGCGGTGAATTACGCACTCGCGCGCTGGATTCAGGCGGAAGGGAAGGAAGCCTCCGCCCAGCGCAGGGCCGGGTGGATCCTGGCCGCAGGGGTGGCGTTCAACGTCTGCTTCCTTGGCTACTTCAAGTACAAGAACTTCTTCATCGAAACCATCAACGAGACCTCTGGGACGCACTGGCCGCTGCTCTCGACGCTGCTACCGCTCGGCATCTCGTTCATCACGTTTCAAAAGATCGCCTTCCTCGTGGACGTCAGGGCAGGCGCCATCGAGCGGTTCAGCAAGCTCGATTTCCTCACATTTGTCTTCTTCTTCCCCCAGTTGATCGCCGGCCCCATCGTCCACTACCGGGAGATGATGCCGCAATTCGATGCGATGGTTCCTCGCCTGCAGGCGAAGCATCTCGCGGTGGGCCTTTGCCTCTTCGCGATCGGGCTCTTCAAGAAGACGATGCTCGCGGACGGGATCGCCCCCTATGCAAGCTCGATATTCGCGAGCGCCGAGCACGGGGAGGCTGTCGGGCTCGCAAACGCGTGGATCGGTGCGCTCGCCTACACGCTGCAGATCTATTTCGACTTCTCGGGCTATTCGGACATGGCAATCGGGCTCGCGCGCATGTTCGGCATCCGGCTTCCCGCGAACTTCGATTCTCCGCTCAAGGCGGCAAGCATCATCGAATTTTGGTTGCGCTGGCACATGACGCTGACGCGCTTCCTGACGGCTTATATCTATACGCCGCTCGTGATGCGCTACACGCGCGCGAGGCTCGCACAGCGCAAGCCCGTGATCGGTCGAGGGCCTCCGACGCTCGCCGCCTTCACGATCCTCATCGCGTGGCCGACGATGGTCACGATGGGCCTGTCGGGTCTCTGGCATGGCGCCGGATGGACGTTCGTCCTGTGGGGCGTGCTGCACGGCTGCTATCTGATCATCAATCACGCTTGGCGGCTGCTCAGGCCGAAGTGGGACAAGAAGGTGTACGAACGGCGGATGTTGCCGATCGGGTTCGCGTTGACGTTCATCGGCGTAGTCGTCGCGATGGTCCTCTTCCGCGCGCGGACGCTGAGCGGCGCGCTGCGGATGTACGAGTCGATGCTGGGCCTCGG
>DATKJP010000017.1:0-1658 GCA_035543635.1 Casimicrobiaceae bacterium | reverse complement strand
GGCTTGCGCTTTTTGAGAAATGCCTCGATGCCTTCGCGCCCTTCGGGCGACGCGCGCGCTTGGGCGATGCTGCGAACGGTCAGCGCCTCGAGCGCGTCATCGACCGGGCGGCCCGCGACTTCGGCTATCAGCCGTTTCGCGCGCGACTGTGAGTGTGGGCCGCCGGCGAGCAGCGCCGAAATCGTGTCCTCGACCGCTTCGTTGAGGCCGGTCTGTGCAACGACTTTGTGCACGAGACCCAATCGGCACGCGTCCGCGGCGGAAAACGGCTCCCCGGTCAAGAAGTAGCGGCGGGCTGCTCTGGCGCCGATGGCTGCGAGAACGTAAGGGCTGATCGTCGAAGGGACGAGGCCGATCCGCACCTCCGAGATCGAGAACGTCGCGTCTTCGGCGGCGAGCGCGATATCGCACGCTGCGACCAGCCCGATGCCCGCGGCATAGGCCGCGCCATTGACCCTGGCTATGGTCGGCTTTGGCAACTCGTTGAGCGCGCGCAGCATCGCACTGATCGTCTTTGCGCTCGCCAAATTCTCCGCTTCGCTGGCCACTGCCATGCGTCGCATCCAGTCGAGATCGGCGCCGGCCGAAAACGCCACGCCACGCCCCGTGAGAACCACGATCCGCGTCTCGCCGTCTGCGCCGAGCGTCTTGAACGCGTCGGTCAGCGAGCGGATGACAGCGTCATCGATTGCGTTGCGCACCTGCGGCCGGTTGATCGCGACGGTGGCGATGCCGCGCGCGTCCTTGGCGACGATAACCGAGGGTTCGCTCATCTCACGCGCCTCCGCCATCGCAGGCTCTCAACGAGTGGAACTCTCCAGAGTGCACTATTTATCGTAGCTCGCAAACCGCCATGAGGCCGCGTGGAAGCTGGTTTTGTGCGGAAACCCGCATTCAGGCGCGAGGCTTACGGCTGGGCCTGCGCCGCTGTCGCGGGTCTCGCGTCGGACGATCGCCAATGTCACACAATCGTCATGGGCATCGAATGTAACAGGTCGAAGCCAAACCAAACCTGGGTCCCACCCATGACCAATGTTCCGAATGCGCGGTCCGATCGCATCAATGGCGAGATGCTCGATAGCATTGACGAAGAGCTCGAGATGGAGATCGACGACGATCGCCTGGCCAAGCTGTTGACCGAGATCGCCGAGCATCCCCAGCCGGAGACGCTCGATCGTCGCGTCTACTTCAAGGAGTTGCTTCGTCTGCAGGGCGAACTGGTGAAACTGCAGGACTGGATCGTGCACCACAAGTTGAAGGTCGTGGTCATCTTCGAAGGCCGCGACGCGGCGGGAAAGGGCGGGGTCATCAAACGGATCACGCAGCGCCTCAATCCGCGCATCTGCCGGGTCGCGGCGCTGCCGGCTCCGAGCGAGCGCGAACGCACCCAGTGGTATTTTCAGCGCTACGTGGCGCATCTGCCGGCCGGCGGAGAAATCGTCCTCTTCGACCGCAGCTGGTACAACCGCGCCGGGGTCGAGCGGGTGATGGGATTCTGCACGGAACAGCAATACCAAGAGTTCTTCCATTCCGTCCCCGAATTCGAGCGCATGCTGGTGCGTTCGGGCATCATCCTGCTGAAGTACTGGTTTTCCATCAGCGACGAGGAGCAGCAATTTCGCTTCCTCATGCGCATCCACGATCCACTCAAGCAATGG
>DATKJP010000016.1:0-25683 GCA_035543635.1 Casimicrobiaceae bacterium | reverse complement strand
GTTCACGACTGCGTAGCCGCCCATGCGGCGCGTATTGGCCTCGTCGTCGAAGCGCTCCGACGACGCCGAGAGCTGGACGCCGAGCTGCAGCGGGCCGAAGCTCTGCGTGGCCTCGAGCGCCCCGTAGCGGCGCGCACGCCGCGGCAGCAGCTTGCCGGTCGCGTCGTCGAGCGGTCGCGCGAAATCCAAGCTCGCCTTCACTCCGGTTGCCGCGAACACGCCCTGGAATTCGAGCGTCACGCCTTCGAGCGTCGCATTGGCAACGTTCTGCGGCGCGCAGTTGAAATTGGCGTCGCACTCGAATACGATCAGATCGCGCACGCGGTTGCGATAAGCGACGATCCCGGCATTGATCTCGCGATTTGAGTAGCGCAATGCCGCCTCGAAGTTGCGCGCCTTCTCCGGTTGCAGATTCGGATTCGAAAAGCCCGGGTAGTAGAGGTCGTCGAAGGTCGGCGCCTTGAAACCTGTTCCGTAGCTTCCGCTGGCGCGAAGCCCCGGCGTGATCGTGTAAGCGTACGCGATCGCGCCCGAGGTTTCGCCGCCGTATTGCGTGCTCTGGTCATGGCGCAGGTTGGCTTGAATGGCGTGCGGCCCCTCGTGCAAGGAATAGACTCCGACGACCGCGTTGGTGTTGCGGGAGGTCACCGCAAACCCGGCGTCGCTGTCGAGGTGCTCCACGCGGCGCACCGCGGCCACCGACAACGCTCCGAGAGGAAGCGTGAAGTCGTTTTGCCACTGGTACAGGCGCTGCAGGGTGTTGAATCGCGACGGAGGAAAGCCCGTCTGCGAAATGCTGTCGTCGCGCGAAGCGCCTGCTTCGAGCGTGCTCGTCCAGAACGAAGCGAGCCGGTTGCGGCTCGCCACGTCCCAGGTCTCCAGCGTGGTGAAGGTGCGGGCGTCGAAGTCGGGGCCGGCATCGAACTGGGCGTTCAGCTTGCTCTTGAGGTATTGCGCCGAGAGCTGCTGCTCGGGAGCGAAGGCGTAGGAGACGCTGGCGTTGGCATTGTCGTTGGTGTAGCCGTCGCGATCCGGGTTGTAGCTGAAGTTGGCGGGATTCCAGATCGCATTGAAGCCAGCGCTCTGGCGATGCCCCGCCTGCAGCACGAACCGCCACGGCCCGGTCCCCACGGACGCGCCGCCGGAGAAGAGGCTCGTCGCGTAGCTTCCGTAGCCCGCACTGGCGTTCGCCGCGAGACCGCTGCCGGCGCCGCGCGTGAACACCTGGATCACGCCGCCGATCGCATCGGCACCATAGAGGCTTGCCGCGGGCCCGCGTAGGATCTCGATGTGATCGATGAGATCGAGTGGTATCGCCTCCAGCGGCGCGGTGCCGCTCGATGAAGAGCCCACGCGGAGTCCGTCGATCAGCACCAACGTCTGGTTGCTGTTGGCGCCGCGCAGGAAGGCGTCGCTGGTCGAGCCGGGCGGGCCGTTGACGACGATCTGCACGCCCGGCTGGCGCTGCAGCAGCTCAGCGAGGCTCTGCGCACCGGCGCGCGCGATCTCATCGGGACCGATCCAGGTCACGTCGGCGATCAAATCGGTAAGCAGCTGCGGCGAGCGTGAAGCAGTGACGATCATCGGATCGAGCACCGAGGGGCGCTCCTCGACCTGCGCTTCCGCAAACGAGATCAACAGCGCGCCGAAAAGCGCGGCGCCGTTCCTCAATGAAAGGAAAGCCATGACGATTCTCCCGCCTTGACCGTGCATCCCCGCACGGGGGTGAATCGAGTTGCAAGCGCGGCGCGATGCCTTGCGCCGGACGCAGGCCGGTCTCCGGGCTCGTCAGCGAGGTGACTTCACTTACCTTGCATCGCCCGCCTTCCCGTCCGTCTCCGGACAGTGGCTTCGTGGGCGACACGCTGACCTACCGTTGCGGGGGCAGCGCCGGCTTGGCTCGCGGCGTTTCCGATACGAGCGCTACCGGCTTCCCGTTTCATCCGCCACTCGATCGACGCCAAGCGGCGGACACCTGCTGTGCGGCGATTATAGCGCCCTCGAAGGCGGCGACCCGGGCGCAGGCGGGCTGCTATAATGCCCGCCCCCTTTCACTCGCCCCCGCATCGGGTTTTCCCCGCGCCACCAGTGACCGGCAAGCTGTACATCCGCACTTTCGGTTGCCAGATGAACGAGTACGACTCGGCGAAGATGGCGGACGTGCTGCGGGAGTCCGAGGGGCTCGAGCCGACCGATCGGCCCGAGCTGGCCGATGTGATCCTCTTCAACACCTGCTCGGTGCGCGAGAAAGCGCAGGAGCGCGTGTTCCACGACCTCGGCCGCGTGAGGGCGCTGAAAAAAGCGAAGCCCGAGCTCATCATCGGCGTAGGTGGGTGCGTCGCGAGCCAGGAAGGCGCGACGATCGCGCGCCGGGCACCGTTCGTCGACGTCGTGTTCGGCCCTCAGACGCTGCACCGCCTGCCCGATCTCATTGCGCGCCGTCGCGAAACCGGGCAGACGCAGGTCGACGTGAGCTTTCCGCAGATCGAGAAGTTCGATCACCTGCCGCCGGCGTGCGTCGAAGGCGCGAGCGCCTCCGTGTCGATCATGGAAGGCTGCAGCAAGTACTGCAGTTTCTGTGTGGTCCCCTACACGCGCGGCGAGGAAGTCTCGCGGCCGTTCGAGGATGTGCTGACCGAAGTGGCCGATCTGGCAGATCAGGGTGTGAAGGAAGTCACGCTCCTCGGGCAGAACGTCAACGCCTATCGAGGCCGCATGAGCTCCGATGGTGAAGCTGACGAGACCGCCGACCTAGCGATGCTCCTCGAGTATCTGGCGGAGATTCCCGGCCTCGAGCGCATCCGATTCACGACCTCGCACCCGAAGGAGATGAGCGGGCGGCTGATCGACGCCTATGGCAAGCTACCCAAGCTCGTCTCGCAGCTTCATCTGCCGGTGCAGTCGGGTTCCGACCATGTGCTCGCCGCGATGAAGCGGGGTTATACCGCGCTCGAATACAAGTCGATCGTCCGCCGGTTGCGCTCGTTGCGTCCCCAGCTTTCGCTGTCGACCGACTTCATCGTCGGCTTCCCCGGCGAGAGCGATCGCGATTTCGAGCAGACGATGCACCTCGTGGACGAAGTCGATTTCGACGGCTCGTTCAGCTTCGTCTACAGCCCGCGCCCCGGAACACCCGCTGCGGAGTTTCCCGATCAGGTCGCTCCCGCGGCGGCGCAGGCAAGGCTCGGACGCCTGCAGGCGGCGATCGACGAGCGTTATCGCGCGCATAGCGAGCGCATGGTCGGCGCCACCGAGCGGGTACTGGTGACCGGCCGCTCCGCGAGAGGCGCAAGCGAGCTTGCGGGTCGCACCGAGAACAATCGCGTGATCAATTTCCGCGGCGATCCGGCACTGATCGGCTCCTACGTCGACGTGCGGGTGAACGCCGCGATGCCGCATTGCCTGCGCGGTGAACTAAGACTCAGCTAGGCTGTCTTTGTCGCGGCCCGTTTGCGCGGTGATTCTTTTCAAGATGACGAGGTGTTGACGATGCACAACTTGTCCAGACTCCCCCGATCCTTTTCACAGCGGCGCACGACATACGCGATCGCTGCGGCGTTCGCCCTTGCCGGCTGCGCCAGCGTTCCCGAGAGCAAGGCGCCCGATGTCGCGGCCGCGCAGGCCGCGGCGACTGCCGCAGCACAGGCCAGCGCAGCTCCAGCCCCGGCTGCGGTCGCACCCGGCGCGGCGCCGGCGCCAAGCGCGCCCACGGTAGCTGCAGCGGCAGCCGCCGCGACCGCCGCAGCCGCAGCAGCGCAGTCGGCCAAGCCCTTCGCGGAGGTGATCAAGGATGCCCAGGAGCATCCGGGACTTTTCCCGCTCTGGACCAAGGAGGACAAGGTCTGGATCGAATTGAAGCCCGATCAGTTCGACAGGCCCTACTTCATGTCCGTGAACCTGAGCCGGGGCCTCGGCGAGAAGTTCATCTTCGGCGGGCTGATGGGCCACAGTCACATCGTCGAATTCCACAAGGTCGGTCACAATGTGCAGCTGCTCGCCAAGAACACTGAATATTTCGCGAGCACTGGCAAGCCACAGGAGCGCGCGGTCGCAGAAGCATTCACCGACAGTCTCCTCGGAGCGGTACCCGTGGCGAGCCAGCCGCATCCTGAGCGCAAGAGCGTGCTGATCGAGGCGAACGCGCTGCTCTTGACCGACATTCCAGGGGGCAACGGGCTGCTCGAGCGCACTTACAGACAGTCGTATAGCTTCGACGCCCGCAATTCGAGCATCGTCAAGAGCCGCGCGACCGGAGACCTCGACGCGTTCGAAGTGAGCGCGCATTACTCGCTGTCGCGCGTCTCGCAGCCCCCGGTGATGCCCGGCTCATCGCCCTATACCGCGCCACCGGCGACAGTGCCTGACATCAGAAGCCTCTTCCTCGGCTTCTACTACAACTTCGCGACGCTCCCGGACGTTCCCATGCACCCGCGCAAGGCAGACGACCGGATCGGCTACTTCATGACGACGCGCTTCGACTTCGCGGACGACGAAAAGCTCACGCCGCGCGTCAACTACGTCAACCGCTGGCGGCTGGAGAAGAAGGACCCGACGGCGGAGCTTTCGGAGCCGAAGCAGCCGATCGTGTTCTGGCTCGACCGTAACATTCCGGAAAAATACCGGGCGACGATCATCGCGGGCGTGCTCGAATGGAACAAGGCCTTCGAAAGGATCGGCTTCAAGAACGCGATCGAGGCCAAGATCCAGCCGGACGATGCCGACTTCGACACGCTCGACGCGCGGCACGCCTCGATCCGCTGGATGACCACCGCGCGGCCGATGTTCGGCGGCATCGGTCCGTCGCAGGTCGATCCGCGCACCGGCGAGATTCTCGATGCGGACATCGGCATCGATCCGGTGCGGTTGCGCAACCGGCGCTTTCAGCGTGTCGAGCAGGTGCGCGATCCATCGACGATTCCCGAGCTGATCGCGCATCCGGAGATGCTCTGCCAGCGCGCGGACTTCGCCGCCCAGGAGATGGACTTCGCGCTCGACGTGCTCGAAGCGCGCGGAGAGATCGATCCCGACAGTCCCGAGGCGGAGCAATTCGTGCTCGACGATCTCAAGGACGTCGTGATGCACGAAGTCGGTCACACGCTAGGGCTACGGCACAACTTCCGCGCCTCTACCGTGTACAGCGTGAAGCAGCTCGACGACCCGGTGTTCACCGCCGCCAACGGGATCGCCGGCTCGGTGATGGAATACAACGCCGTCAACATCGCGCTCAAAGGAGAGAAGCAGGGCGCCTACGGGATGAAGACGCTCGGGCCCTACGACTACTGGGCGATCGAGTACGGCTACAAGGAGATTGCTCCCGACCAGGAGAACAAGGAGCTCAAGCGCATCGCCGCGCGCAGCAACGAGCCGCTGCTCGCCTACGCGACGGACGAGGACAACGCCTTCTCGATCGACCCCGAGGCCAACCAGGGCGACCTTGGCAACGATCCACTCGAGTTTGCGCGCCGCCGGTTCATCCTGGTGCAGGAGATGTGGGACCGGTGGCAAGCGCGCAAGCTCAAGCCCGACGACAATTACACGGTGTACCGACGCGTGGTCGAGCGAGGGCTTATCGCGATGACAGGCACCTCGGCCAATGTCGCGAAATACATCGGCGGCGTGACGACCCTGCGCGATCACGTCGGCAGTCCGCGTGCGCCGCTCACTCCGGTCGATCCGGCCAAGCAGCGGGCAGCGCTGAAGATCATCGCCGACGGGCTTTTCTCCGCCGACAGCTTCCACTTCAAGCCGGAGTTCATGCGCCGCGTGCAGGTCGACTGGATGGATCGCAACGATCAGTACGACCTCGGACTCTCGACGCCGGACGTCGACTATTCACTCAACACGCAGGTCCTCAATGCGCAGCGCAAGGTGCTTGGCCAGCTCATGAGCGACTCGGTCGCCCAGCGTATTCTCGACAGCCAGGTCAAGGTCGACGATCCTCGCAAGACGCTGCATCTTTCCGACGTCTACGACACGCTCAAGGCGTCGATCTGGAGCGAGCTCAAGACCGGCCGCGAGATCACGCCGCTGCGACGCAATCTGCAGCGCGAGCACCTCACGCGCGTGGCGGGCGCGTTGCTGCGGCCGAGCGGCTCGATGCCGGCGGATGCGCGGGCGCTCCTGCGCGAGGAAGCCAAGGAGCTGCGGCGCGACATCGCCGCGGCCCAATCCAAACCCGCGTATTCGAAGGAAACGCGGGCGCACCTCGACGAAGCCCTGACTCAGCTCGACGAGGCCTTGAAAGCGCCAATCGTTCGGCAGGGCGTCTAGGTTCAGGAGAGGCATAGCGCAGCTTGTCAGCGTCCGAGGGCAGCCGCAATACAAGAACCGCGCGGCGCGGCGAGATCACGGTTTCGCTCGCGCCGCTCGACAACCGCGCGCTCGCCAACCTCTGCGGTCCGGTTGACGCGAATCTGCGTCAGATCGAAGCGGCCTACGACGTCGCCATCGCGCGCCGCGGGGCGAGCTTCACGCTGCGCGGCGCGCATGCTCAAACCGAGCTGGCCGCTACCGCGCTCGAGCGCTTCTACGCGCAGGCGGGCGAGCCACTCACCGTCGACGACATCCAACTTGGCTTGATCGAACTGGGCGCGCAGCGCGGCGCGGCCGCGGCCGAGGAAACCCCTCTCCTGCGCACGCGCCGCGCCGATCTGCACGGGCGAACGCCCAACCAGATCGCCTATCTCAGGAACATCCAGGAGCACGACGTCACCTTCGGCATCGGCCCTGCTGGTACGGGCAAGACCTATCTCGCGGTGGCCTGCGCCGTTGACGCGCTGGAGCGCGACGCGGTGAAGCGCATTGTGCTCGTGCGCCCCGCGGTGGAAGCGGGCGAACGTCTCGGATTTCTCCCAGGCGATTTTGCGCAGAAGGTCGATCCGTATCTGCGCCCTTTGTACGACGCGCTTTACGACCTGATGGGCTTTGACCGTACCGCGAAGTCCTTCGAGCGGAACACGATCGAGATTGCGCCGCTGGCCTATATGCGCGGCCGCACGCTGAACCACTCCTTCATCATCCTCGACGAGGCGCAGAACACCACGCCGGAGCAGATGAAGATGTTTCTCACCCGCATCGGCTTCGGCACCAAGGCGGTAATCACCGGCGACGTCACCCAGATCGATCTCGCGCGCGGTCAGAAGAGCGGATTGATCGAAGCGCGTCGCGTGCTCGCCGACGTGCGCGGCATAGCCTTCACCGATTTCACCAGCGCGGACGTGGTTCGCAACCCGCTGGTGCAGAAAATCGTCAACGCCTACGAGACGCACACGCGCAGCCAGCGCGTCGACGCGCCCGAGTCCGGCCGTCAGGGCGGACGCTAAGCCTCCCGATCGCGATGAAGCGCCGACGCGCGCGGCTTGCGCTCAACGTGCAGTACGCGGTGTCCGGCGACGACCTGCCGAAGCCCGCCGCGCTGCGGCGCTGGGGGCGCGCCGCACTCACACGCAATGCGAGGATTACGCTGCGCTTTGTAGGAGAAGCGGAAGGAAGGGCGCTTAATCGCCGCTACCGCCGCCGCGACCGCGCTACCAACGTGCTGGCGTTCGTGTACCATGAAGGGCGTGGGACGCATGGCATCGAAGGCGATGTGGTGCTCTGCGTTCCGGTCTTGCGGCGCGAAGCCGGGGAGCAAGGCAAGTTGGTGGCCGCCCATAGCGCGCATCTCGTCGTCCACGCGATGCTGCATCTCCAAGGTTACAACCACGCCGGGGCCGCGGACGCGGCCCGGATGGAAGCGCGAGAAAGGTCGATCCTCGCGCGCTTAGGCTTTCCCGATCCGTACGCCGCTCCAGCGAGCAAGCGCCCGCGGCGCGATTCGCAATGAGCCAGAACACGGCTGACCGCCAGACGCAGCGTCCGACGCTGCTCGAGCGCCTCTCGGCGTTCCTGGTCCGCGAGCCCGAGGACCGCGAGGAGCTGCTCGCCGTACTACACGGGGCGTTCGAGCACCGACTGCTCGACGCCGACGCGCTGTCGATCATCGAAGGCGCGCTGCAGGTTTCCGAGATGACGGTGCGCGACGTCATGATCCCGCGGGCTCAGATGGACGTGGTCTCGATCGACGACGATCCGGCCGAGTTCATTCCCTTCGTGCTGGAGACGCGCCACTCGCGTTTTCCGGTGATCGGCGAGAACAAGGACGACGTGGTGGGGATCCTTCTCGCCAAAGAGCTCCTCAACTACTACGCGAGTCCGGAATCCTTCAACCTGCGCGACACGCTGCGTCCCGCGGTGTTCGTGCCCGAATCGAAACGGCTCAACGTACTCCTGCGCGACTTTCGCGCCAACCGCAACCACATCGCCATCGTCGTCGACGAATATGGCGGCGTGTCGGGGCTGGTGACCATCGAGGACGTGCTGGAACAGATCGTCGGCGACATCGAGGACGAGTACGACTTCGACGAAGCCGAGGACAACATCATTCCCGAGCCCAACGGCCGCTTCCGCGTGAAGGCGCAGACCGAGATCGCCGACTTCAATGAGGCGCTGAAAGCCGATTTCGCACACGAGGAGTTCCACACCGTGGGCGGGCTTGTATTGCAGGCGTTCGGACGGCTGCCCAAGCGCGGCGAGGCGACCACGATCGACAGCTTCCGTTTCCGCGTCGTGCGCGCCGACAGCCGCCGCATCTACACGCTCGAGGTCGAGCGCCAAGCGCCCGAGCCCGCGAAAGAATCGAGCACAGGCGCCGCCTGATGCGGCTCGCGCCCTCCGTCGTGGCGGCACTGCTGCTCGGCGTGGCGACCGTGCTCGGCTTCGCGCCGTTCGGCTTCTCCGAGCTGACGGTGCTCACGCTCGCGGCTTTGTTTCTGTTTTGGCGGCAGGCCCAATCGGCGCGCGCAGCGGCATGGATTGGCTACGCGTTCGGCGCCGGTTTGTTCGGCGCCGGCGCGTCCTGGGTCTATATAGCCCTCGCGCTATTCGGCGGCATGGAAGGCGTGCTGGCCGGGCTCGCGACCCTTGCTTTCTGCGCTTATCTCGCGCTCCTTCCTGCGCTGGCAGGGTTGGCGACGGCGCGCCTCGTGCCACAGCCATCCAACTTCCGCTTCATCGCGGCGGCCTCGTGCTGGACGCTCGCCGAATGGCTGCGGAGCTGGCTCTTCTCGGGCTTTCCCTGGCTGTCGGTGGGTTACGCGCACGTCCAGACGCCGCTCGGCGGCTATGCTCCTCTCGGCGGCGTGTTCCTCACCAGCCTGGCGGTCGCAACTTCGGGCGCGCTCGTCGCCTACGGCGCGGTGTGTCTGCGCTCTGGAATCTCACGGCGCGCAGTGTTCGCGGCTGTTGCGCTCCTTGCGCTGTGGCTCGCCGGACTGGGCTTACGCGCGATCCCGTGGAGCGATCCCGTGGGTGCGCCGGTCACCGTGAGTCTGGTGCAGGGCAACATTCCGGAGGAAATCAAATTCGATGCCGCGTACCGCGATCAGACGCTCGCCACATACGCGGAGCTCGTCGCGCAGGCCAAGGGAAGACTCATCGTCTTGCCCGAATCCGCCTTGCCGATGTTCGCCGACGAAGTACCGGCGGACTACGTTGCGAAGCTGCGCAACGCCGCGCTCGAGCGACAAGGCGACCTTCTGCTCGGGCTCTTCTTCTTCGAGCCGCGTCAAGCCGGCGAAGACGAGGACCATTACTTCAACAGCGTGGTCAGTCTCGGCACGGCGACAACGCAGCGCTATCGCAAGCACCACCTGGTTCCGTTCGGCGAAACGATCCCCCTGAAGTCGCTCTTTGGCTGGTTCATCCGCGGTGTTTTGCACATTCCACTCGCCGACCAAACCCCAGGAGCCGCGAATCAGGCCCCGATGCAAGTCGCCGGTCAGCGCGTCGCGGTCAACATCTGCTATGAGGACGCTTTCGGAGGCGAGCTGCTGCACGCGCTTCCCGAAGCGACGCTCCTCGTCAACGTCACCAACGACGCGTGGTACGGCCGCTCGCTCGCCGCGGAGCAGCACGAGCAGATCGCCGCCATGCGCGCGCTCGAGACTGCGCGCCCGATGCTGCGCGCGACCAATACCGGCATCACCTCGATCATCGATCACCACGGCGCTGAAATCGGGCGGCTGCCGTGGTTCATGCGCGGCATCCTCGAGAGCGCGATCGCCGGGCGCCGCGGTACCACGCCCTATGTGCGCTTCGGCGATTTTCCCGCGATCGCTTTCGCGTTCCTGCTGGGGGTTGGCGCCGCGCTTGCCTGGCGCAAGTGGCGTGGCGCGCCGCTCATCCAGTAAGATCGGGCTCCATTGCGCCCGGCGCCACGATGCTCACGTTTCAACAGGTGATCTCCACGCTCCAGGACTATTGGGGCGCGAGGGGCTGCGCACTGCTGCAGCCGTACGACATCGAGGTCGGCGCGGGGACCTCGCATACGGCGACTTTCCTGCGCGCGCTCGGACCCGAGCCGTGGCGCGCGGCCTATGTGCAGCCGTCGCGGCGCCCGAAGGACGGGCGCTACGGCGAGAATCCGAACCGGCTGCATCAACACCATCAATTTCAGGTCGTGCTCAAACCTTCACCCGCGGACATTATCGACGTGTACCTCGGCTCGCTCAGAGCCCTCGGCCTGGACCTGAAGCAAAACGACGTGCGGTTCGTCGAGGACGACTGGGAAAATCCGACGCTTGGCGCATGGGGTCTGGGCTGGGAGGTCTGGCTGAACGGGATGGAGATCACGCAATTCACGTATTTCCAGCAGGTCGGCGGTCTCGATTGCGATCCGGTCACCGGCGAGATCACCTACGGGCTCGAAAGGCTGTCGATGTACCTGCAGAACGTCGAGTCCGTATTCGATCTACAGTACGTCGAGGGGATCTCGTACCGCGACGTTTTTTTCCAGAACGAAGTCGAGCAATCGAAATACGCGTTCGACGAATCGAACGCTCCGAGGCTCTTCGAGCAGTTCACCTTCTTCGAGAGCGAGGCCAAGCGTCTGCTCGAAGCGAAGCTCCCGCTGCCTGGCTACGAGATGATCCTCAAGGCGGCGCACATCTTCAACCTGCTCGACGCGCGCGGCGCGATCTCGGTCACCGAGCGCGCTGGCTACATCGGCCGCATCCGCACGCTCTCGAGGCTCGTCGCGCAGGCCTACGTCGAGTCGCGCCAAGCGCTCGGCTTCCCGATGCTGCCGCCCGGTCTTGCGCGAACTTCCGCATGAGCACCGGTACGCGGCCGCTGCTGATCGAGCTCTCCACCGAGGAGCTGCCTCCCAGGGCATTAAAGCAGCTCTCGGAAGGGTTCGCGCAGAGGCTCGTCGCCGGGTTGAAGAGTCGCGATTTCCTCGACCCGAAAAGCGAGGCGATTGCATACGCTACGCCGCGCCGGCTGGCGGTCGCGATCAGCGACGTCCGGGCGATTGCGCCCGACAAGCCGTTCAAGGAGAAGCTCCTTCCCGTGAGCGTCGCGTTCGACGCCGAGGGCAAGCCGACTTCTGCGCTCGTTGGCAAGCTCAAGGCGAAGCAGCTCTCGCACGTCGACCCGCTGTCGCTTCCGCGCGAGCACGACGGCAAAGTCGACGTGCTTTACTACGCCGGCGTCGCCAAAGGCGGCTCTCTCGCGGACGCATTGCAGAGCGCGCTCGAGGACGTGATCGGAAGGCTGCCGATCCCCAAGGTGATGAGCTATGCCGCGGGCGGCGCCTATTACAACAACGAGAAATTCATCCGGCCCGCGCACCGGCTCCTAGTCCTGCACGGCGCGGAGACCGTCGCGGTGAAGGTGCTCGGTCTCGCCGCCGGACGCGTCACGAGCGGGCACCGCTTTCTCGGCAGAAGCGATGTGGAGATCGCCAATGCCGATGCCTATACTCCGACGCTCGAAGCCGAAGGCAAAGTCTACCCGAGCTTCTCGGCGCGTCGCGCGCGCATCGTCGACGAGCTGACTGCTGCGGCCGCGGGCGCCACCGTGCTCATGCCCGAGGAACTGCTCGACGAAGTCACAGCCCTCACCGAGTGGCCCAAGGTTTACACCGGAGGATTCGCCGAGTCGTTTCTCGAAGTGCCGCACGAGTGCCTGATCCTCACGATGCAGCACAACCAGCGCTACTTCGCCCTCGCAGGTTCCGGCGGGAAGCTGCAGAATCGCTTCCTGCTGGTGGCGAACATCGACCCACGCGAGCCGGAGGCGATCATCCGCGGCAACGAGCGCGTGCTGCGCGCCCGGCTCGCCGATGCCAAGTTTTTCTTCGACCACGACCGCAAGCAGCGCCTCGAGTCTCGGATCGCGAAACTCGACGCGATCGTGTATCACAACAAGCTAGGCAGCCAGGGACAGCGGGTCGTTCGCCTGCGCATCCTGGCACGCGGGATCGCGGAGGCGATCGGCGCCGACGCGCCTCAGGCGGAGCGCGCGGCGCTCCTCTGCAAGGCCGATCTCGTCACCGACATGGTCGGCGAGTTTCCCGAGCTGCAGGGAACCATGGGTCGATACTATGCGCTGCACGATCGCGAGCCGGCCGCCGTCGCTGATGCGATCGCGCAGCACTACTGGCCGCGCTACGCAGGCGATGCGCTGCCGGTGAGCCCGATCGCGCAGTCGCTCGCGCTAGCCGACAAGCTCGAGGCGCTGGCGGGACTCTTCGGCGTCGGCCAAGCACCGAGCGGTGACAAGGATCCATTCGGATTGCGGCGCGCCGCGATCGGCGTGGTCCGCATCCTGGTCGAGAAGAAGCTCGCAGTCTCGCTGCCGAAGCTCGTCTCGCTCGCCTTCGAGGCCTTCTCCGGCAGCTCCGCCGTACGGAGCGCGCAGGAAGAGGTCGAGAGCTTCATCTACGAGCGCCTGCGCGGGTACCTGCGCGAGCAGGGCTACACAGCGAATCAGGTCGCCGCGGTGGTCGATTCGCGCCCCGCTGAGATTCACCTCGCGCCAGCGCGCCTGGAAGCGGTCCGCGCCTTCGAGCAGCTGCCCGAGGCGCAGGCTCTTGCCACGGCCAACAAGCGCATCGCTAACATCCTGCGCAAGTCGGAGAGCGAAGCCGCTCCTGCCATCGACCGCGCGCTGCTCGGCAACGGCGCGGAGCACGATCTATATGCCAAGGTGCAATCGCTGCTGCCCATCGTGCACGCACACGTCGATCGCGGCGAATACACCGAGGCGCTGTGCGCGCTCGCTTCCGCCAAGTCCAGCGTCGACCGTTTCTTCGACGACGTGCTGGTCATGGCGGAAGATCCCGCGCTGCGCGCGAACCGTCTCGCCCTGCTGCGTGGGCTCGCCGAGGCGATGAACGGCGTCGCCGACATCTCCAAGCTCGCCGTCTGAGGGGCAAAGTGGTCCAGTTCGCTTCCGAACCCGCCCCGCACACGCGCCAGGCGAAGCTCATCATCCTCGACCGCGATGGCGTGATCAATTACGACAGCGACCAGTTCATCAAGTCGCCTGATGAGTGGCGGCCGATTCCCGGCAGCCTGGAGGCCATCGCGCGCCTCAATCACGCAGGCTTTCGCGTGGTCGTGGCGACCAATCAGTCCGGGCTTGGACGCGGATTGTTCGACATGGCGACGATGGTCGCGGTCAACGAGAAGCTGCACAGGGCGCTCGCGCACGTCGGAGGGCGTATCGACGCCGTGTTCTATTGTCCGCACGCCGCCGATACCGACTGCGATTGTCGCAAGCCGAAGCCGGGGCTGCTGATGGAGATCGGTCAGCGCTTCGGCGTCGATCTGACCGGAGTGCCCTGCGTGGGCGATTCGCTGCGCGACCTGCAGGCGGCGCAAGCGGTGGGCGCGCAGCCGATCCTGGTGCTCTCCGGCAAGGGCGAGAAGACGCTGCGCGAAGGCAAGTTTCCGAGCAATACGGTGATCTTCCCGGATTTGGCCTTCGCGGCGGCGGCGCTGCTCGCCGGCGACTGATTCGGCAGCGATGTCGGACCTGCGCTCGCTCGCGTTCACGCTGTTCCAGGCCGTCGTAACACCGATCTACGCCATTCTGGTCTTGCTCTCCTTCTGGCTGCCGCCGCTTCCGCGCTTCAAGTTCATCACCGGTTGGTGCTGCATCGTCCTCGCCGCCGCGCGCTGGATCTGCGGCATCCGCCACCGCGTGGTCGGCGCCGAAAACATCCCGCCGCGCCGTGAGCCCCACGTGGTGATGTCGAAACACTCTTCAACCTGGGAAACGTTGGCTCTGAATTTCCTCTTTCCGCCGCTCGCTTTCGTCGCCAAAAAGGAATTGCTGTCGATACCGTTCTTCGGCTGGGCCTTCACGCTCGCCTCGCCGATCACCATCGACCGCAAGGCCGGCAAGGACGCGATGGAGCAGATCGTCGAGCAAGGACGCGAACGCATCCGCCAGGGCTTCTGGATCGTGGTCTATCCCGAAGGCACGCGCATCCGCGCCGGCACGCGTGCACACTACAAAACAGGCGGTGCGCGGCTCGCCATCGCGTTGGGCTTGCCGATCGTCCCCGTCGCGCACAACGCCGGTTACCTCTGGCCGAAGGGCGTGCGCGGCAAGCGACCCGGAACGCTAACGGTGTCGATAGGCCCGTCGATTCCATCCGCCGGGAAGGATATGCAAACGCTCACGAGCGAAGTGGAAACCTGGATAGAAAACGAAGTGGCCCGGCTCGGGAGTCCGCTGGCGGGCCGCGCGGCCTCCGGCTGATCAGGCGGCAGGCAGCGCTCCGAATTCGATCGCGACGCCGCTCTGCTCCCGAAGCAAACGCGTAAGCAAGGCTCCAAGCTCCTCGCCGCCGCGCGTGTCGCCCCAGCGCGCATTGTCGCTCCGGAAGTGGAATCCGCCGGAGCGCGCGGCAACCCACAGCTCGCGGTTAGGCAGATGGCGGTTGACGATGACGCGGCTGTCATCGGGGCACTCGATGGTCAGCACCCCGTCATTCTCCGACCAATCGAGATCCTCGCCGCTTGCATCGATGGCTGCGCCGACCGCGCCGAGCACGCGATCGGTCAGCGCGACGAATTCGCTCTCGCTCAAGGGAACGCTCCCCGTGAGCGTGATAGACTTTGCCGCATTCGCTCTTCGCAACGCACGTTCTTGCGATGTTACGCCGTTGCCTGATCGCTTTCATTGTGAGCGCAGTCGTGCTCTCGATCGCAGCCTGCGGCATCAAGGGACCGCTCAAGCCGCCGCCGGGCACCACTCCGCCGCCCCTGACTGGGGCTGCACCGGGCGTGGTCCCGCCCGACTCATCGGTAGCGCCCGGAAGCACCGGAGGCGAGGCCGCCAAGGACAACAAGCAGTGATGGTGGGTGCGGATCGCGACGGCGCGCTGCGCGTCGAAGGCGTCCTGCTTGCGGAGGTCGCGCGGCGTTACGGCACGCCCTGCTACGTCTATTCGCGCGCCACGCTCGAGTCTGCATTCCGCGAGTTCGATGGCGCGTTTGCCAACGTTCCGCATCTCACCTGCTACGCTCTCAAGGCCAATTCGAATCTGGCCGTGCTCGACGTTTTCGCGCGACTTGGAAGCGGGTTCGACGTCGTCTCCGGCGGCGAGCTCGCACGCGCGCTTGCGGCGGGCGGAGATCCCGGCCGGATCGTTTTCTCAGGCGTCGGCAAGACCGAGGACGAGTTACGCCAAGGTTTGGAGCTGGGCATCCTGTGCTTCAACGTGGAATCGGCAAGCGAGCTCGAGCACCTCGATCGCTTGGCCGGACGGCTGGGCAAGAAGGCGCCGCTCAGCTTCCGTGTCAACCCGGACGTCGATCCGCGCACGCACCCTCACATCTCGACCGGATTGAAGGAAAACAAATTCGGCGTCGGCTTCGAGGAAGCGCTGCCGCTGTACCTGCGGGCGGCAAAGATGGCGAACATACGGCTGACCGGCATCGACATGCATATCGGGTCGCAGATCACTGCGCTCGAGCCGTACCGCGAGGCGGCCGCGAAGCTGCTGCGACTGGTCGATGCGCTCGCGGAAGTAGGCATCCGTATGCAGCACATCGACTTCGGCGGCGGACTCGGCATACGTTATCGCGACGAGACGCCGCCTTCGCTCGCCGAGTACTCGGCGGCGATCCTTGCGCTCGTGCGCGGCCGCCCCGAATCCCTGCTGCTCGAGCCTGGCCGGCGTCTTACCGCCAACGCAGGACTGCTGCTCACGCGAGTGACCTACCTCAAGCCCGGTCAGGAGCGAAGCTTCGCCGTCGTCGATGCGGCGATGAACGATCTGCTTCGCCCTGCTCTCTATGATGCCTGGCACGAAGTCCGTCCCGTGCAGCCACGCCGCGAGCCAAAGCGTCTCTGGCAGATCGTCGGTCCGATTTGCGAGAGCGCCGACTTTCTCGCGCTCGACCGCGAGCTGGCGCTCGGCGAAGGCGACTTGCTCGCGCTGCTCTCTGCCGGTGCCTATTCGATGAGCATGAGCTCCAACTACAACTCCCGGCCGCGCGCTGCCGAGGTCATCGTCGACGGCGAGACGACGCATCTCGTTCGCGCGCGCGAAACGATTCCGCAACTTTTCGCGAGCGAATCGCGGCTTCCGCCGTCGCGTTGAAGCGCGATCGCGGGCATTTGCATGCAGGTTTCGCCCATCGTCTTGGCGCAGTTTTCGGTTGAAATCGCGATTTGCGAAATCGCAACACTGACGCTGCGCGTCACCCGAATTTGCACTTATATCTTGTAATTCAAGAAAATTTGGCTAGAATTCAGGCAGCAGGTGGTGATGGATTTGTCAAGAGCTTCAGTTAGTCGATGACGAAACCGGCGCAACCTGCGATGAAGCAAGAGCAGTAATAACAGTTATCGGTAACTCAGACAGGAGACTGAAGATATGGCTGATATGATGACCATGGCGTCGCCGGCAATGCCGCCTGCGCCGAAGAAGGCTGCAAAGAAGAAAGCCAAGAAGAAGAAATCTGCGCCGAAGAAGGCCGCGAAGAAGAGAAAGGCGAAGAAGAAAGCCAAGAAGACGGCGAAGAAGAAAAGCAAGAAGCGCAGGGCGGCGAAGAAGAAGGCGAAGAAGAAAGCCAAGAAGAAAGCCAAGAAGCGGACCCGCAAGGCGAAGAAGTAGTCTTCGGCCCGCACGGCCGTGCCGGCGACGGTGACGGCCCGCAAGACAGGCGACGCGAGAGCGTCGCCTGTTTTGTTTTGCTCAGCTCGCTGCTAAGAGGCGTCTGGGCCGCGCTTGAGTAGCCCCGGGGTCAGGGCTTCGCGCTGGCGTGCTGGACCGGTTGGTTCGAGGACGGAGTCGCGTGCTTGCTCTTCGAGCCGGTTTTCGCGGTAGTGGCCCGCGCCTGGCGCGAGCGCTTCGACTTCTTGCCTGCTGCGGGAGCCACATCGCTCACTACGCGCAGGCGCTGTCCTGCGACGAGCGATGTGCCAGAGGTCTTGTTCCAAGACTTCAAGTCCTGGGGCGTAACCTCGTAGCGGGCCGCGATCGATTGCAGCGTCTCGCCCTTGCGCACGCGATGATAGAAGCTCCGGTTACTGGGAACCGCCGTGAACACGGTGTTCTGCAGACTCGCCATGGTTGCGTCTGTGGGCGCCTGCGATGGAACGAGCAGCGCGTGTCCAACCGGAACTTTCGCTCGCGGGCCGATGCCGTTGACGGTGCGCAGTGTTTCCAGCGGCAACCCGAAGCGCGCGGCAACCTGCGCCAGCGATTCGTTGGCTTTGAACTTGTAGGCCTGCCAGGTGACCATCGGCTGGTTCGTCAGCTCGAGCTTGGCGGCGAAGAGTTCGGCCTTGTCGTAGGGCAACAGAATCGTCGTCTCGTCGCCACCGGCGATGACCGGGCGGTTGTGCTGCGGGTTGAGCGACAGGAAATCGTCGAGCGGCATCTCGGCCAGGTCCGCGGCGACCTTGACGTCCATCTTCCTCGACGTACGCACGACCGTGAAGTAGGGCGCATCCGGGATCTCGGCAAGCACCAGATCGTAGTGGCCCGGATCGCGAACTATGTTCTTGACCGCCTGCAGCTTGGGCACGTACTCGCGCGTTTCGGCAGGCAACTTGAGGCTCAAATAGTCCGTCGGCTTGCCTCGCTTCTGATTGACGGCGATCGCCCGGCGCACCGTCCCCTCGCCGCAGTTGTACGCGGCCAATGCGAGGTACCAGTCGCCGAACTCGCCGTAGAGTGTCTGCAGATAGTCGAGCGCGCTGCCCGTCGCGGCGAGAACGTCGCGGCGTTCGTCGAACCACCAGTTCTGCTTGAGCCCGTAGAGCTTGCCGGTCGAAGGGATGAACTGCCAGATGCCGGAGGCGCGGCTGCGCGAATACGCCATCGGATTGTAGGCGCTCTCGATCATCGGCAGCAGCGCGACCTCGAGCGGCATGTTGCGCTTCTCCACCTCGACTACGATGTAGTAGAGATAGCGGCGGCTGCGCTCAATCATGCGGGCGACGTAGTCCGGGCGGGCCTCATACCAGTCCTCGGCTTTGGTGACGATCGGACTCTCAAGATCAGCCAGCACGAAGCCCTGCTGGATTCGCATCCACAGGTCGCCGTACTCGGAGCGAAGCTGCAGCGTGGCATTGGTGACCGCGTCGGGATCGCCGCCGGTTGCGCGTAGCGCGAGCGCATCGAGCTCGTCGGGTTCCGGCGCACTCTGGGCGATGAACCACGACATCTCGCCCGGATAGTCCTCGGGCGACGGAATGAATGCCGCGGCTCCCTGCGCGGGCGGCGAGCTTCGGGTCGTCGGAGAAGGCGCGGTCGCACAGGCCGCCAGAGCGAGCACCAGCGCCGCGCTCAGGCCGAGGCGCAGACGAAACAAGAAGCAGGGCGCGTTTTTAGGCAAAACGGCGGGATGGTAGGGGGCGGGCCGCTCAAGAGTCAAGCCGGGTTGTCGGAGAACGCATGGATGGGGATAATCGATGACATGGCGGAATTTTCGGCAGCGCCGGCTCCCTTTTCGACGGGCACGCTCGGCGAATGGTTCGCGACCCCGCTCGGCCGCTACTTGCTAGAACGCGAGCAGAGCTATTTCGATCAGACGCTGGCCGACATCTTCGGCTTCCATGCGCTGCAGATCGGATTGCCCGAGTACCCGCTGCTGAAATCCTCGCGGATCACGACCCGACTGACGGTCGATCTGGAGGAACCGGCGCAGGTCCTGGCCGATCCGCACTGGCTGCCTTTCGATGAGAACGGCATCGATCTGGTCGTCCTTCCCCACACGCTGGAATTCACCGACGAGCCGCACCAGCTACTGCGTGAGATTCATCGCGTGATCCGGCCGGAAGGGCAGCTCATCATCGCGGGCTTCAATCCCTACAGCCTGTTCGGCGTCAAGCGCTATTTCGGCCGCGAGCAGACGATGCCCTGGACCGGCAATTTCATCTCGCTCTACCGGTTGAAGGACTGGCTCTCTCTGCTCGGCTTCGAGGTCGCCGGCGGCCGGCTTGACTGCTATGTCCCGCCGTTCCATCAGGAGCGCTGGCTGCAACGATGCCACTTCTTCGAGAAGGCGGGCGACCGCTGGTGGCCGATCGCCGGCGGCGTTTACTTCCTGCGCGCCATGAAGCGCGTTCTCGGGATGCGCGTGATTACGCCGGCATGGTCGCGGCGCGTGCGCAAGAAGGCGCTCGCTCCGGCTGCGCGACAAGTGCGCGAGTGCGCCGACATGCGCGAGTGAGCGCCGCATGACGGCGCCGCCGCTCACCATCTACACCGATGGCGCGTGCAAGGGCAATCCGGGGCCGGGTGGCTGGGGTGCGCTTCTGCAATACAAGGATCGCGAGCGGGAGCTCTACGGCGGTGAAGCGAACACCACCAACAACCGCATGGAGCTGACGGCTGTGATCCGGGCGCTCGAGGCGCTGACGCGCCCGAGCCGCGTCGCGATCTACACCGACTCCCAGTACGTCAAACACGGCATCGAAACATGGATCCACGCCTGGAAGAAGAACGGCTGGAAGACCAGTGTGCGCAAGCCGGTCAAAAATGCCGACCTCTGGCTCGCGCTCGATCGTCTCGCTGCAAAGCACGACATCGTCTGGCACTGGGTGAAAGGGCACGCCGACACGCCCGGCAACCACCGCGCGGACGAGCTGGCGAATCTTGGGGTCGATACCGTCCGCTGATAATTCGGGTGTGCCGCTGAGGCTCGGCGTCGTGGCGCAATTCGGTCGCCGAGCGGGTCCCGGTTTGCGGCGGCGACTCAACCCACGAGTCGCCGCGCACAAACCACCCGCGTAGCGGCGACTGCGCCACATCGCGCCACCGCACTCAGCGGCACACCCGATCGCAGCGTTGTGCTTCGCAGCCCCCTCACAGCTGCATCGGCAAGATCACCATCCGCATCCCGTTCAGATGGAGTTGCCGTTGCAAGGCCAGCGCCGTCTGGTTGTGAAGAAGGCGGGTCACCTAGTTCTCGTTGCGGAAGACGAGCTTACTGGTGAAGAAGACGCAGTTCGTGAACTCCTTCTGCACTTCCTCGGCGAGCTCGACGAGCTCGTCGGATGACAATCCGTCCGCGCCCAAGCCGACCCACGCGATAAAAGCCGCGAGTGCGATGTGCTGACGCGTGCTTGCGCTCAACGGGTCGAGCGGCTTCCCGATCACCAGATCGCGCAGCTTTTCGTACGTAGTCATGAAAGGCTGCGGCGTGCGCCGACAGCGGCGCGGGAACCGCGCCGTGAAACCGAAAGTGAGGGGATTGACGGCGAAAGGATCGGAGGCATGCGCGATCCAGACCGCTCTGCTGCATCGCAGCAAACGGCTACTCTAGTCTTGCCCGCGCTCCTTCGCAATCCGGCGCGCAAATACCTGCATCTCTTTCATCGCCTGCTTGTCGCCCTTGCGCTCGGCTGCGGCGATGCCGTCGCGCCAAGCCTTCAGTGCTTCGTCGCCGCGCCCGGCGGCAAGCAAGGCTTTGCCGAGCAGCTTCCAGGCAGCCGAGTAACTAGGATCGAGCGCGACTGCCCGCTGAAGATGCTCAGACGCCCGCGCTGCGTCGCCGGCCTTCAGGCACTCGTTGCCGAGACCGAAGCGCAACAGCGCGCCATCCTTGCCCGATGCGAGTATGCGTTCGAAATTCTCCAGAGTGGAAGACGGCATGATTGAACCCGCATTGCGCTGCTATTTGCCGAGGGGCTCTCCCGATAGGCAGTCGACATGCTGCATCGGATAGGTGACTTCAGTCGGACGCGCCTGGTTGGCGGTCTTTCCCGAAACCTTGGCGAAAAGCCAGCCTTCCCTGCCGCGCATGTACACGATCTGCTGCGGAAATTCGTCGCCGCTCTTCGTGAAGCTGTACGCCTGGCGCCCAAGCTCCTCTCCTACCGAAGTGAGCTTGAACGCAGACTCCTTCTTGCCGGACGGAACCGCTACGTAATACACGCCATCGGCACGTTCTTCGAGGCGCAAGTACTGGAAATCCTGAGTCTTGGTCTCGCTTGACTTGCGGTCCCGCGCGATCGACTGGCCGATGCCAACCATCATTCCCCCTCGAGCCGGCAGCCAGTTCTCGGCAAACTCGAAGCGTTCAACCTTGCCGGCCCAGCAGCCGCGCAGCCATGCAAACTGATCCAGAGCCGAGGCCGCGCTCGTGGGAGCTGCCTTCTGCGGCGCTGTCTGTGCAGGCGCACTAGGTGCGGGCGCGGCCGGCGCGGGCGCGGTCTGTGCCGAGGCGCTCACGGCGATCCAGGCAGCGGCCAGCGCGGTCACCCAAAGCGCCAGCGCATCGATTTTCTTTCGATCCATTCGCTTCTTCTCCTCGTTGCAGTTCATTGGAGTTGCAATAAAGGCAGATTCAACAACAGGTTTTGGGGCTTGAGCTTGAGCTGTCGCTCGTTGTCCATTGCCATACCGAGATAGACCGGGCGGCCGGCGATCGCAGGCCGCATGGCCGCCGGGTCGGCGAAGGCAAGCTCGAACAGGCACAGCAGACGTTCCTTCCGCTCGTCGGCAACCTCGGCGCGATTGTACAGGTCGTTGAGCAAAGCGCTCGCCTCCGCGTCGAGTCCCACGTGCCACACCCAGCGTGCGTCGTTGATTTCCCGCTGCGGGCGGATCGAAACCTCGACCGATAGAAAATGGGCGATCCAGCGTTCCAGCACTGCGCAGAGCGCCTCGAGCACGGCGCCTCCGCGATTGAGGCTGACCGCGAAGTCGTAACGTTCACTGCGTTCCCAGTAGGTCTCGGCATTGTCATGCGACAGAACGTCGAGCTCGATCGTTCGCGCCGGCGTGCGGTTCTGCGCCAGCAGCTCTCCCAGGCTTCCGAAGGCGCCGGGAGTGGCGAGGGCTTCGATCGTTTGGAGGTCGGCGGCCATCACCGCGCCGTCATCGAGCACGCTCACCTTCTGCGGGCGGAACAGCAGCTCGGCCGCTCGCGCATCGAATGGGCTCGCCATCTCGCCGAGAATGTGGCGAAGGAGGATCTGTGTGAGCTCGTGGACGAAGAGCGGAGGCACGTCCACGCCTTCTCCGCGGAATAGCGTCGCGTAGGCGGACTCCAGATCGACAGCGCCGGTAAGCCGTTCACGGAATCGCAACCAGATGCGGTAGTTTTCCCGCGCATCCTCGTCACCGACGGCAGCAATCTCCTCCGGCGCCACAAAGCGGCGTGGATCATCGAGCAGCCCTTGATGCAGCGCGAGCTCCGCAGCGTTCGATTCCGAGACCGGTGCAAGCTCCGGGCGCAGCAGGTAATGCTTAAGGAAATCGGTCGTGAGCGCGAGGCGCCCTTCCGCCGTGGACCGGAGCAGGCGATAGCCACAGGACGGCCAGAAGTCGGGCATGCGCGGCGGACAGCCTGAACTCTGGTGAGGCCGATCAACCGCCGAGCAAGGCCTGCTTCAGGTCCGCCTGCACCGGTTGGTCACCGAGCCAGATCTTGGTCAACGCCCGATTAAACGCTTCGCCGGGAATGCGTCCCCGCGATCTGCCTTTCCAACCGAGCAAGGTCCCACCATCGACGAAGTCGAGGGTTATCACATCGCTCCTGCCGACCTGCTTGAACGGCCTGATGAGCGAGACCAATTGATCGGACTCCTTCTTCACCGCTGCCATCTCGGCCGGCGTGTTGTTGTCCGCCATGGTGTCGAGGATCGCCTTGATGATCTCCTCGGAGGACGCCGACTGCAGCATGTTGAGCTGGATGCGCCTAGGCGCTTTGGCGAACACTGCAGACACCTCCTTCGCGTGCGCCGGCAGATAAAGGCTCACGACGTAGAGCTGGACAAGAACCTTGGCACGCACGCCGGCACCATTGAGGACCAGCGGCCGTCCGGCGACCGAAACTCTGTCGGCGAGGCTGACGCCACCGACAACGGCGCCCATCGCCGCGCCCGAGGCCAGAAGCGCCAGCAGAAACACGAGCGTCGAATTACGCAGGGTATTCACCGTCGGATCTGACCTCAGCGAAACGCGAACGGAGCCGCGCTCAGGAGCGAGGCGCGACCTCGCTCATCAGCGCAAGCTGGTTCCCATACGGATCGACGAATTCTGCGAGCCATAGTTCCGTGCCGGGCGCGCGATGCACGACGTGAGGCTCAGCCTTGAACTCGACTCCCTTCGGTTTGAGCGAGGAGTGGACTGCGTGAATGTCGGCAACCCGGAAATAGATCGCGGATCCTCTCTGCGCTTTCTGTCCCGCGGGCACGACGCCCACGAGCAAGCGTACTCCGCCGCAATCGAAAAAAGCCATCTGCGGCGGCGCGGAGAAGAGAAACGGAATCCCCAGCGTGTCACGGTAAAACGCGACACCGCCCTCGAAATCGTCTACGGGAATGAGCAGTTGCGCTACCCTGGCGTCGGCGAGGTTCATCCCGATGACGGATGGCTGTCCCTTAGACAAACGCGCCGCCGGTTTGGCCGACGGCGCGTTGGATTCGATACCGCGACTAAAGCGTCCTTACTTCCATGCGTAGGTGAACTGCACGGAGGCGAGGTTGACATTGGTCTTGTAGTCGCCGTTGATCAGACCATTCTGTGCCGTGTTCCCCTCGTTCTGGTTGATGCTCGGCTTCTTGATGTAAATGTAGGTATAGCCGAAATCGAGCCAGGCCTGCGGCGTGAACTTGTATTGCGCTCCAATCGAGAACCAGGTTCGGTTCTCGTCCGGCAGCCGCGGCGTGCGATCGGTGTTGTTCACGGGGCTCTCGTCGTAGGCGATACCGCCCCGGAACAGCCACTGATCGTTGTAGTGATAGTTCGCCCCGATCGAACCGCGCCAGGTATTCTTGAAGTTCTCGGGTGTGCTCTCCAGCACCGCTCCGGTGCTGCGCACCACCGTCAGGTCGTGGATGGAGCTCCAGTTGGTGAACTGCAGGTCGGCCATCCAGTCCCAGCGGTCGATCGCCTTGAAGAACGACACGTTGGTGGTCGACGGCAGCTTGATGTCCAAGCTCACGTCACCGTTCGCGAGCGGAGTTGGATTGGGACAACCAAGCCCTGCATTGACGCAGGCAGCCAACGCGGTGGCGATCGGAACGAGCGCTGGGGGCAGGCTCGACGGGATACCAGGGTTGTTGAATTCGACCGAGCCTTTCACCGTGTACTTGAGTGACGAACGATAGTGCACGCCGAGTCGCGTGCTCTTGTCGAATTCGAAGAGCGCGCCGACGTTCCACCCCCACGCCGTATCGTCTCCGTGCACTTTGGCGAATGACTCCGAGCCGGCGTACGCACCGATGATGGGGGCTACGGTGTCCGGTGGAATCAACCCCGCAGCCGCTGCACCTTGCGCAGCCTGGGCGATCCCAGCTGCGTAATTCACCTGGTTGGTCAGCGTAGCCTTGAGCCGCTGCCAGTTTGCGCCGGCGCCGATCGTAAGATTGTCCGTCGGCTTCCACGAAACACCAGGATTGACATTGATCGTCTCGACCTTCGATTCGACCGCCTGGAAGCGGCCGATCCAGTCGGAGTCGTACTTGGTCTTCAACCCGAATGGCACGTTGACGCCGATGCCGAACGCCCACTGCGGGTTGACCGGCACGACAAGGTATCCCGCCGGCACGACGTTGCAATTACCCGCATCGCCGCCGTTGCCCCCGAGCGGCTGAAGCGCAGCCGGCTGAGAGTTGTGGTCGTTGAATTTCGCCGTCAGGCAGATGAGGCTCGCAACGCCCGCCGCCTCGATCCCGGGCATGCGCGACATGCCCGCGGGGTTCCAGAAGACCGTGCTCGCATCTTCGGCCGCGGCCGCGCCGCCAGCGAAGGCATTGCCCAATCCGCTGCCGCTCTGCTCCTGCAACGCAAAAGCCGAACCGAAGGCCTGCCCGCCTGCGAGCGCCAGTGCGGCGCCGGCGAGCGCTGCGGCGACACGCGTGCGTCGGAACGGATGCGATCTCATTTGCTCCCTCCTCTTGATGTGGAATGACGCCTTGTTGCTTCGATTCTTCGGCCTGCCGGGGTCCCCCGACGGCGTGGCGGACCAACTATACACCGGCACGAAGTGCGGCGCATCGTTACCGACCCCGCGCTGGCTCATCGGGCGGGAGCTCGCGCGGCCGTCTGTCCGCCCCGGTCGCAACATAAGTCAGCGATGCTTCGGTCACCTTGACGCAGATCACCTTTCCGGGGTTGCGCTGCGCGTAGACCTGCACGTCGACGGTGATCGAAGTGCGCCCGACGCGCGTGATTTCGGCGAAGAAGCTCACCACGTCGCCGACCAGCACCGGCTGCTTGAACACGAATGCGTTGACCGCGACCGTTGCGACGCGCCCGCGCGCCCGGCGCGCCGCCACGACGCCGCCGGCGATGTCGACCTGCGACATGACCCAGCCGCCGAAGATGTCGCCGTGCTGATTCGCATCGGCCGGCATCGGCACGACGCGCAGCGTCGGTTC
>DATKJP010000015.1:0-6808 GCA_035543635.1 Casimicrobiaceae bacterium | reverse complement strand
AGCCAGGCGCTCGCGCGACAGGCCGAGTCCGGACCTGAGCCGCTCGGTCCATGGGCGCTCGTCGCCCGGGCTGCGCTTGAACAGTTCGAGCATGCTTTGTCCGATGACCGAAAGTTCTGGAAGACGGAAGATATAATTTTAACGTTGCGCGCTGACCCGACCGGCTTCAAGTGCTCGCGAACGAAATCCGCATCATCGGCGGGCGGTGGCGCGGCCGCAAACTGCGCTTTCCCCGCGTCATCGGCGTGCGCCCGACGCCGGACCGCGTCCGCGAAACCCTTTTCAACTGGCTCGGCCAGGATCTCACGGGGCGACGCACGCTGGACCCGTTTGCCGGCAGCGGAGCGCTCTCCTTCGAGTCCTTGTCTCGTGGCGCGAACCATGCGGTGGCGCTCGAGCACAACAAGGAGCTTTGTCGCGCAATCATCGGAGCGGCCGCGGAGATCGGAACCTCCGCGCTGGAGGTTCATTGCGCGGATGCGCTGGTGTTCCTGGCGCGCGAGAAACGCCTCTTCGACGTCGTCTTCCTCGACCCGCCTTTCGCGCGAGAAGTCTGGCCACTCTTGCTCCCTCTCGCTGCGGCCCGCCTCGCTCCCGGCGGAGCGCTCTACGTCGAGGCGCCCTCGGCCGTCCAGCCGCCGCCGGGGCTTGCGATCTGGCGCCGGGACAAGGCTGGGAAGGTGCATTATCATCTGCTGCGCCACGCCGGCCGAACGGAATGACAACAATGCTCAAGGTCGTCTATCCGGGCACCTTCGATCCGTTCACGCGCGGTCACGAGGACCTCGTTCGCCGCGCCGCCCGCATGTTCGACGAGGTCATCGTCGCGATCGCCGACAGCGAGAGCAAGCGCCCGCTGTTTACCACCGCCGAGCGCATCGCGATGGCCCGCGAGGTGCTTGCGACAATCACCAAGGTCAGGGTCATGGGCTTTTCCTCCCTGCTGATGGACTTCGTGCATTCGGTCGACGCGCGGATCGTCCTGCGCGGTCTTCGCGCGGTGTCTGATTTCGAATACGAGTTCCAGATGGCCGGCATGAACCGCAACCTTTATCCGGAGGTCGAAACTCTTTTTCTCACTCCTTCCGAGCAATACCTGTTCATGTCATCTTCGATCGTCCGCGAGATCGCCCGTTTCGGCGGCGACGTGTCGAGCTTCGTCGCTCCGAGCGTGGCTGCGCGGCTGGCTGCCAAGTTCACGGGACGTCCCCAGAAGCGGGTGGGGAAAGAGTAAGAGCTATGGCGCTGATGATCACCGACGAGTGCATCAACTGCGACGTCTGCGAGCCCGAGTGCCCCAATGACGCGATCTCGCAGGGAATCGAGATCTACGTCATCGATCCCGCCAAGTGCACGGAATGCGTCGGACACTTCGACAAGCCGCAGTGCGTGGAGGTCTGCCCCGTCGACTGCATTCCGGTCGACCCGGACCACGTCGAGACGAAGGCCGAGCTGAGGTTGAAGTACGAGGGGCTGATGGCGGCCAAGGCCGCCGCCCCGCACAGGAGCTGACGCGCCCTCAGGCGTTTGCCGCCAACGGTACCAGCTCGGGCTGATCGATCACCGCATCGATCGCCGCAATCTCCCTCTTGAGCGCGTCGAGCTGCGCGCGCATGCCGGCCTCCGATTGCTCGAGCTCGGCGATGCGGTCTTCGAGCTCCTCGCTCGCGCGGTGGATCCGCTTCACGCTTTCGAGCCTGCGGCGCAGCTGGATGTGGTGCTCGCGCACTTGGGTCTCGAGCGGAGCCATGATTGCTTTGAGCCAGGTTTCGAGGTCGCGATTGGCGATATCGAAGACGTGCTTGGCACGCATCGCGATCGTTTCGAAGAATTTCTTCATGAGCGCGAACTTGGCCTTGCTCACCATGTTCCATAGCGTGTTGAAGTGCACGTTGAAGGCACGCTCTAGGCGGTCGATCTCCTTCTGATATTTCAGCATCGAGAACGGGGGCGGCTTGAAGGGCTCCAGGTTGTGCTCCTTCGCGAAGCGCGAGTACATCGCCTCCATCATGTCGTGGATTTCGCTCGTCTTCTGGGCGCTCTGCTCGATGTTGGCGCGGATGGTGGCGAAGAAATCGCTCATCGCCATGCGAACACCCTTGGTGAACGGACTGTCTTCGATGCGGCGGCGCGTTTGGCCCGCCGTTTCGCGCAGAGCCTCGAGCCCGATCGTCTCGTAGAGCCCGGTTGTGTGCTGCGTGAAAACGTTGCGCAGCGCCGAGTATCGCTGCATGCCGCGCTCGTAGAGCTCCTTCTCCTGCTTGATGCGCTCCATCATGTGCTCGACCACGTCCTGATTCTTGCCGCGCAGGCCCCTGAGCTCGGCGAGCTGCTCACGGATGCCCGCTGCGCGCGCGTCGAGGATCGCGCGCACGGTGAGCGCGAGCGCGCGAATCTCGGCTCGCGTTGCGGTTCCGACGATCTCGCGCTTCGCCGGAATCAGCTCCTTGGAGAGAGCCTGCTCAAGCTGCGGAAGGCGGCTGCGGCCGAGCAGCGCGTCGTCCCCGTTCACCTTGGCGAGGAGCGCCTTTTGCGCGGAAACCGCGAACACCTGCGACGGAGGCAGGCGCAGAATCTGCGCGCAGCTTTTCACTTGGCGCGTGATCTCGGCGTCGACCTCGGCGCCGCTCTTGAGCTCGTCCCACAGCCCGTCGATCTTGTTCAGGATGACGAGCCGGCCCTCTTTGCTCGCAGGGTCCACGCCGACCAGATGATTCTGCCAGACCTCGATGTCGGTCTTGGTCACGCCCGCGTCCGCGGCCAGAACGAACAGCACCGCGTGCGCGTTGGGAAGAAGACTCAAGGTCAGCTCGGGCTCGGTCCCGATCGCATTCAGTCCGGGCGTGTCGAGAATGACCAGGCCCTGCTGCAGCAGCGGATGCGGAAAATTGATGACCGCGTGCCGCCAGCAGGGGATGTCCACCGCAATCTCGTCTGCTTGCGACAGCGGGGCGAGCACGTCGCCGTCTTCGTAGAGCGCATATTTGCGTGCGAGCGCGATCGGGACTCGCTTGGTCTGCGAGACTTGCGAGAGGACCTGGCTCATCTTGTCCGGAGAGGACAGGTCGAGCCCAAGCGTCACCCACTCGTCGGCGTAATTCTTGAACTCCGCAACGGAGCCGTCTCGAGCGCGCGTTTCGATGGGCAGTAGCCGGATCGACGGCGGTCGCGTGGGATCGTAGAGCAGCTCGGTCGGACACATCGTCGTGCGTCCGGCGGAAGAGGGGAGCAGCCGCTGGCCGAAGTCGGCGAAGAAGATCGCGTTGATCAGCTCGGATTTGCCGCGCGAGAACTCCGCGACGAAGGCCACGACGAGCTTGTCCTGATGCAGCCGCTCGAGCAGCCGCTGCACCTGCAGATCGGTCTGGGCGTCGGCGAGCTCCTGCTGCGAAAGCCACTCGTGCAGCCCGGAAATGCCGGCCGAGAGCCGCCGCCGCCAATCGCTGTACGCCTCGAAGCGCGCAGCAAGCTCTCTCGATTGCATCATTGCCCCAAGCTCCCTAGGGTGCGCGATGATTCGCGCCGGACTTTAGCACGAACCTAGCACGAACCGCACCAATCGGGCCGAACGAGGCCGATCACACGGACCAGCGGTCGGGAGTCGCGCGATTAGCGCTGGCAGCGCGGGCAGAAATAGCTCGCTCTGCCTCCAAGGCGGACAGAGCGAATGCTCGTCCCGCACACGCGACATGGTTCGCCCTCGCGCCCGTACACGAAGCAAGCAAGCTGGAAGTTGCCGCGCTCGCCCCGGCTGTCGACATAGTCGCGAAGCGTGCTGCCGCCCCTGGCGATCGCCTCGGTCAGAGTGTCCCGAACGGCCTGGACCAGGCGCGCGAATCGCGGCAGCGATATGCGGTTCGCGGCCCGCGCGGGACGAATGCCGGCGCGAAACAATGATTCGTTCGCATAGATGTTCCCTACGCCCACGACCAGCCGATTGTCCATCAGCGCGAGCTTGATCGCCGCGCGCCTGCCCCGAGTCGCGCGATGAAGATAGTCGGCGTTGAACTCGGGGGAGAAAGGCTCGGGGCCGAGCGCGGCAAGCAGCCGATGCTCGCGCTTGGAGGCAGGAGCCCACAGCACAGCCCCGAAGCGCCGTGGGTCTCGATACCGCAGCACGATCCCGCTCGAGAACTCGAGGTCCATGTGATCGTGCGCTTGCCTGGGCGGCGCGACGTTGAACACGCGCAGGCTCCCCGTCATGCCGAGATGAACGATGAGCGTGTCCTCGCCGAGGCGAAATAGCAGGTATTTGCTTCGCCGTTCGATCCGGTCGACGGTGCGGCCGACGAGCCTGCGCGACAGGTCGCGGGGAACCGGCCAGCGCAATCTGCGATCGTAGACTCTTACGGCCGTGACTTTCTGGCGCTCGACGTGCGGCGCGACGCCGCGACGCGTCGTTTCGACCTCGGGAAGTTCTGGCACACGCGCTCCGGCGCCCGATCAGCGTGTTTGTGGGCAAGGCGACTATACCCTAAGATGTTCGATATTCCGCGCGCTCGCGAGCGCGCTCCCTTTGAGATCAAGCGGTTTCCAGCGTGCATCCTTTCAGCCTTCTGAATTTCACCCGCATTGCTGTGTCGATCGTCGGACTCGCGATCGGCACGGCGTTCGCGCAGCCGGCCCCCGCCCCGACCGAGGCGCCTGCGTCGCCTTCATTCAGTCCGGACGTGATGTACAAGATTCTCGTCGGCGACATCGCCTTGCAGCGAGGCGAGCCCGGAGTCGCCGCCCGCGCCTATTACGAAGCTGCGCGCGAGGCGCAGGACGCAGGGCTCGCGCGGCGCGCTACGGAAGTGGCGCTCTTCGCGCGGCAGCGCAGTCTCGCCTTGCAGGCTGCGCAGCTCTGGCAGAAGCTCGATCCGAGCTCCGACCGCGCGCGGCAGATGGCCAGTATGCTTGCGCTCCCCAGCGGTGGCGCCGACCTCAAGGCCGATCTCGCGAAGCTGCTCGCCGATGCCGCGGGCAAGGGCAACACGCTAGGCGAGGCCTTTCTGCAGCTCAATCGTGCGCTCTCGGGACAGCAGGACAAGACCGCGGTTTACAAGCTCGTGACCGAGCTCGCCCAACCGTATCCGGGCGTTCCGGAAGCGCAGTTCGCGGTCGCGCTTGCCGGCTACAACACGGGCCTCAACGATGTCGAAGTCGCTTCGGCATCGATGCGCGCGGTCGACCGTGCACTGGAACTCAATCCCGGCTGGGAGCGCGCCGTGCTCCTCAAGGCGGATCTGCTCGCCAAGAATTCGCGCGAAAGCGCGATCAGCTACCTCACCGCTTTCCTCGCCGATTCGCCGCAGTCGCGGCCAGCGGCGGGGGCGCTCGCGCAGCTCTACACCGAGGACAAGCGCTATGGCGACGCGCGTGCCGTGTTCCAGCGCCTGCTCGACGCGGATCCGACCGATCGCGAGCTCGAGTATGCGGTGGCCGCACTTTCCTTTCAGATGCGCGATTACCCCGCCGCCGAGCGCGGCTTTCTCAAGCTCAAGGATGCGGGCTTCGGTGAACCTGGCGCGGTGAGCTTCTACCTGGGCGAGATAGCCGAAGAGACGCACCGTTACGATGATGCGATCGCCCGCTATCGCGAGATCACGGAGGGCGATCGGGTCTGGGCGGCCAAGTTGCGCATCGCCGCAGTAATGAGCAAGCAGGGCAAGACCGCGGCGGCGCGGAGCTTCCTCGCCAATCTTGAGCCCGACGGAGCCGAGCAGGAGATTCAGCTCAAGCAAGCCGACGCGCAGCTCCTGCAGGATGCCAAGGATTACAAGGGCGCATACGCCGTGTTGAATGACGCATTGGCGGGAGACCCGGACTCCGTTGACCTTCTGTACGACATAGCGATGGTGGCGGAGAAGCTCGACCGGCTGGATGAGGTCGAATCGCGGCTGAAGCGCGTGATCGAGCTCAAGCCTGACAACGCGCAGGCGCTCAATGCGCTCGGCTACACACTGGTCGATCGCACGCAGCGGGCCGCGGAAGGCATGAGCCTCATCGAGAAGGCGCATACGCTCGCGCCCGATGATCCGTTCATTCTCGACAGCATGGGGTGGGGCAACTACCGCCTCGGCAATCTGGACGAGTCGGAGAAATTCCTCCGCCGAGCGCTCGCCGAGCGGCCCGATCCCGAGATTGCAGCACATCTCGGCGAGGTCCTGTGGGCCAAGGGCGAGCGCACGAGCGCTCGGGATGTGTGGCAGGCGCAGCTCAAGGAAACGCCGGACAATCCCGTGCTCCTGGAAACGGTCCGTCGACTCTCGCGCTGAAGCTTGATGCCCGCGGCTGACGGCGGGACGCACCTCCGACGCTTCTTCGCGCTGGTCCAGGCGTGCTTCGTACTCGCGCTTGCCGCATGCGCTCCCGCAGGAATTCGACCGGACACGACGGCAAGCATCAAGCTTCCGGTGCTCGCGACGAGCTTCGATGTAGCCGGCCGCTTGAGCGCGCGCCACGGCACGGACGCATTCAGCGCCAATTTTCGCTGGCATCACGCGGGTGAGCGCGACGAGCTCGAGTTCGCTTCGCCGCTCGGTCAGACCGTGGCGATGCTCTCCGGTGACGCGCAAGGTGTGCGGCTGCAGGCTGCGGATGGCCGCGTGCTCACCGCTGGCGACTGGGTCGCGCTCACGGAAAAGGGACTGGGCTGGCGTCTGCCGGTCGATGGACTCGCGTCTTGGATCCAGGGCGCGCCGCGCGCGGGGGCGCCGTTCAAGGGCGAAGCCGGCGAAGACGGCAGGGCAGCGTTGTTGATGCAGGATGGCTGGACGATCGTCTACCTCGCCCACGCGCCGGACAGGAACGCCGTGCAGCGACC
>DATKJP010000014.1:0-14244 GCA_035543635.1 Casimicrobiaceae bacterium | reverse complement strand
GCATCCAGGACATCGACGCGCGTGCCATCACCGCCGCGCTGGCCGACAAGAAGATCGCCGTCGTGGCCGGGTTCCAGGGCGTCGACTCGGCGGGCAACATCACCACCCTCGGGCGCGGCGGCTCGGACACGTCGGCGGTGGCGGTGGCTGCCGGTTTGAAGGCTGATCGCTGCGATATCTACACCGACGTCGACGGCGTCTATACCACCGATCCGCGCATCGTCCCGGAGGCGCGGCGACTCGACAAGATCACCTTCGAGGAAATGCTCGAGATGGCGAGCCTCGGGTCGAAGATACTGCAGATCCGCTCGGTCGAATTTGCCGGCAAGTACAAAGTGAAGCTGCGCGTGCTTTCGTCGTTCGACGATCCCGAGAGCGAAGTGAAGGGCACGCTCATTACCTTCGAGGAAGACGAAGCCATGGAACAAGCGATCATCTCAGGCATCGCGTTCAACCGTGACGAGGCTAAGATCTCGTTGATGGGTGTCGAGGACCGGCCCGGCGTTGCCTACGCGATCCTGGGGCCGATCGCGGGGGCCAACATCGACGTCGACATGATCGTGCAGAACATCGGCGCGTCTGGGCATACCGACTTCTCGTTTACTGTCAACCGCGGCGAATACAAGCGCGCGCTCGACGTGCTCACGCGTGCGAAGGGCAGGGGATTCAGCGCCCGCGAGATCATCGGTGACAACAAGATCTGCAAGGTTTCGCTGGTCGGTATCGGCATGCGCTCGCACGTCGGAATTGCGGCGAAGATGTTCAAGTCGCTCGCCGACGAGCAAATCAACATCCAGATGATCTCGACCTCCGAGATCAAGACCTCGGTGGTTATCGACGAGAAATACCTCGAGCTTGCGGTGCGCACCCTGCACCGCGCCTTTGCGCTCGATCTGGAGCAGCAGAAGGGCGAGAGTAGAGGATGCTGGTAGAATCGTGACCTCGAACGGAGAGATGGCCGAGAGGTCGAAGGCACTCCCCTGCTAAGGGAGCATACGCCCAAAAAGGTGTATCGTGGGTTCGAATCCCACTCTCTCCGCCAGTAACTCTCTTTGCTTCACCAAACTCCGAAGCAAGCGCGAGCCCAATAGGCCGGCGGCCGATCGAAGCCTCGCAGCAGGCGCGAGCATTCGACGAAAGCTCTCCAGTTCCTGGTAGCGTGGAGCGACATGGCTCGACTACTATCGGTGAACGTCGGACTTCCACGCGACATCGAGTGGAAGGGTCGCACGGTCCGCACGGCGATCTGGAAGAATCCGGTGCGTGGCCGATGTCGGGTCGCGCGGTTGAATGTAGATGGAGACGGTCAAGGCGACCTGGCGGGGCACGGCGGTGAGCAACGTGCCGTCTTCGTCTATCAGATCGATTCCTATCGCTATTGGCAGGAGCGGCTGACCCGGACCGACTTCGTTCACGGACAGTTCGGCGAGAACTTCACGATCGACGGCCTGCCTGACGATGCCGTTTGCATCGGCGACCGTTATCGGATCGGCAGCGCGCTGTTCGAAGTCACTCAGCCCCGTGTCACTTGCTATCGCGTTGGCATTCGGATGAGCGAGCCGCGGATGCCGGCCTTGCTGACATCCAGCGGACGGCCCGGCTTCTACTTCCGCGTCCTGCAGGAGGGCGAGGTGGGCGCCGGCGACGAAATCGTCAAGGTCGGAGAGGCTGACGCACGGATGACCGTCGCAGAAATCAACGCGCTTCTCTATTCGCGCGATCATCCGCGCGACCGACTCGAGCGTGCCTTGCGGATCGAAGCGCTCTCGCCTGGGTGGCGCTGGTCGTTCGAAGAGTTACTGCATAGCCAGACGACCGCCGCGCACAGCGGGAACGCGGGGCTCGTGCCCGCAGCCGCTGCGCATCCGGTAGTGCCCGGCTTTCGGTCACTCGCCGTGACTGCGATCGATCAAGAGTCGGCAGACGTTCTCTCGCTGACAATGCAGAGCCTGGATGGTGAGCCACTCCCGATGGCTTTGCCCGGGCAGTATGTGGTCTTGCGTCTGCAACGGAACGCTGGCGAGTCGCCACTATTTCGCAGCTATTCGCTCTCGGGCCCTGTTTCGACGCAGCATTATCGAATCAGCGTGAAGATCGAGCCGAACGGAGCGGCTGGACGTTATTTGCGGGAGCATATAAAGGCTGGCGATGCCCTCGATGTCAGCTCGCCGCGCGGAAGCTTCATTCTCGAGTCGGATGAACGGCCGGTGGTGCTGCTCAGCGCTGGCATCGGGGCGACGCCTGTTCTGGCGATGCTATACGCGCTGGCGGCAAACCGCTCAACACAACAGATCGTGTGGCTGCACGCGGCTCGCGATCGACGGCATCATCCCTTCGCCGCCGAAGCGCGCCACCTCATGCTCACACTCACACAGGGCCGAAGCTACGTTTGTTACAGCAGACCGGATTCGCACGACAAGCTGGGTGAGGATTTCGACAAGGCCGGCCACCTGTCGCAATCGGTCTTTGAAGAGGTCGGTGTCCCGCGAGAGGCGGATGTCTATCTCTGCGGGCCGACTCGCTTCATGGCGGACATGAAGGAGGCGCTCGCAACCCTGGGCGTGGCGCCAAAGCGGATTCACGTCGAGATCTTTAACGGCAGCGAGTCGATGACTCCCGGCGTCGTCGGCGCCATCACGCGAGCTCCCCACCGCCCGAGCGATGACGCTGATACCGGTCCGCTGGTGTCGTTCGCGCGCAGTGGCGTAGCCGCACACTGGAAGGCTTCGGCGTACCAAAGCATTTTGGAGCTAGCCGAGGCTTGCGACGTGCCCGTCCGGTGGTCGTGCCGAAGCGGCGTTTGTCACAACTGTGAGAGCGGTTTGGTCTCGGGGAACGTAGTCTACGGACCGGAACCACTCGACAAGCCAGCCGAAGGCAACGTTCTCGTTTGCTGCTCACAGCCCGTTAACGACCTCGTCGTCGATTTGTGAAGCCGCGCTGGCTGTCAGACCTACATTGGATTGCCGCTCTAGGTGCTGGAACCGCAGCCGCGATAATTTCTACCGTGGCGCAGATTCTCCTCTGGGCCACGCTCACCGACGCACTGCCCGGCGTACTGTGGCGTGATGCCAGGTTGGCTGGTGCGATTATTCTAGGCCCGGTCGCCCTCAGTCCACCCGCGACCTTCGATGCGCAGATCTTCCTGGTTGCGACCGTTGTGCACTTCGGGCTTTCGATCGTCTACGCGATGGTGCTTGCCGCCATCATTGCAGCTCGAAGCACGCGCTCATCGCTGATAGTGGGTGGGCTGTTCGGCCTCGCGCTGTATGCGATCAATCTCTACGGATTTACTGCGGTCTTTCCTTGGTTCACCGTCGCCCGCGGAGGCATCACGCTCGCCGCACATCTGGTATTTGGGTTGAGTGCGAGCGCGACATACGGCTGGCTCCGATCTCGCCAGGTCGCAGCGAAGGCCTAGCCTAGCGTGTTGCAGACGCGCCCGTGTCGCGCGAGGCGAAAGTATTGCACTGCTTGATATCGCCCGAGCTGAGGCCAATCTTGAACCACTTCGCGCGCTGCTCGGATGAACCATGCGTAAACTGCTCGGGAACGACGTAGCCTCGCGCCTGCTGCTGCAAGCGATCGTCGCCAACCGCCATGGCGGCCGCGATGCCGGCTTCGACATCGGAAGCGTCGATGAGATGACGCTTGGCGGCCGAGTTGCCCCATACACCTGCAAGACAATCCGCCTGCAGCTCCTGCCGCACCGACATCTCGTTGCGCACGCGCTCCGAGCCGCCTGCGACGCGTTTGCGCACATCGTCCATGACGCCAAGCTGGTTCTGCACGTGATGCCCGATCTCGTGCGCAATGACGTAGGCGCGCGCGAAGTCGCCGGGAGCGCCGAAGCGCTGCGACAACTCCTGAAAGAAACTGAGGTCGAGGTAGACCTTGCGATCGCCGGGACAATAGAACGGCCCCATGGCCGCGCTGCTCAGGCCGCACGCCGAGTTCACCTCACCATGGAACAGATCGAGCTTCGGCCGCTCGTAGGTGCCTCCGAGCTGCTGGAAGATGCCGCCCCATACGTCCTCGGTATCGCCCAGCACACGGGCGACGAACTCTCGCTGCGGATCCCCGTGTGCGCTCTGGGCCGGCGCCGGAGCCGTGGATGGGACAGACTGAGTCTGCACCGTCGGGCCGCCGCCGTCGCCGCTGAGCAGGGCAAGCACTTCCAGCGGATTCTTGCCGAACAACAGGCTCACCACCACGACGATGATGATCGCCCCACCGCCAAGTTTGAATCCGGTTCCGCCGAAGCCCACGGGCGATCCGCTGCCCGAGTTCTCTTCGACGTTGTCGCTGCGCCGCATGTCTTCCCATCGCATGTCAGTCACTCCTCTCGAATCTCACTGATCACTTTACTCCGGCGCCGTCGCGGAAGAAAGAAGCAGGCACGCGCGCATCGAGGCACATGCGCAAGCTCGTCAGATCGATCGTCCTGCGGGTCAAGTGCCTCTGCTATAATTCAATGCAAGCGCCCGTAGCTCAGTTGGATTAGAGTACCTGGCTACGAACCAGGGGGTCGTGGGTTCAAATCCTGCCGGGCGCGCCAGATTCCTTCAGGGGTTGGCTCTTCGCCGACCCCTTGTCATTTTCGGACGCCGAGTTGAAACCCGCCACGATCCGCACGCTCCACGCGCGCGAGATCCTCGACTCGCGCGGACGCCCCACGGTCGAAGTCGATGCACTACTCGACGACGGCAGCCTTGGCCGCGCCAGCGTTCCTTCCGGCGCGTCGACGGGAAGCTTCGAAGCTCACGAGCTCCGTGATGGCGACGTTGCGCGTTACAGCGGTCTCGGCGTGCAGAAGGCAGTGGCCAACGTCAATGGCGAGATTGCCTCGGCGCTGCGCGGCGCGCAGGCGGCGAATCAGCGACGGATCGACGACAGGCTGCGCGAGCTCGACGGCACACCGCAGCTTACACGGCTCGGCGCCAACGCGACGCTCGGGGTTTCGCTCGCGGTGTGCCGTGCCGTCGCGGCATCGCTGGGACAGTCCCTATTCGGGCGCATCGCCGAGCTTGCGGGAGCCCGGCCCGTAATGCCCCTGCCGATGATCAATATTCTCAGCGGCGGCTTGCACGCGGGCCATGGCATGGACGTGCAGGACTTTCTCGCCGTGCCGATGCGTGCCGCGTCGATCGGCGAAGCGATCCATCTCATCGCTCGGGTTCGCTCCGCAGCGACCGAAGTGTCGCGTGAACGCGGGCTGCCGACGCTCCTCGCCGACGAAGGCGGCTTGAGCCCGGGATGCGAGACCGGGCATGCAGCCTTGCAGCTGATGCTCGCATCGATCGAACGTGCCGGTCTGAGGCCGGGCGAGGATGTCGCGATCGCGATCGACGTTGCAGCGACCTCACTGAAGGGAACACGCGCTCGCTACCGTCTGGCGCGCGAAGGCCGCGACTTGAGCACCGAGGCGATGATCGACATGATCGAAGGCTGGATGCGCGACTTTCCCGTCGTGTCGGTCGAAGACGCGCTCGACGAAGAGGACTGGGCGGGTTGGAAGTCGCTGACGCAACGGCTCGCCGGCAGAGCGCAGCTCGTCGGCGACGATCTCTTCACGACGAACCCCAAGCGACTGGCGCGCGGAGTCGACAATCGCGTCGGCAACGCCGTGCTGGTCAAGGCGAACCAGAACGGCACGCTGACCGGCACGCTCCACGTCATCGCTCAGGGGAAGGCCGCGGGCTACGCGACGATCGTGTCCGCGCGCTCGGGCGAGACCGAGGATGCATTCATGTCCGATCTCGCGGTCGGAGCGGCCGCGGGTCAGATCAAGATCGGTTCGCTGCGCACCTCGAGCACCGTCGCGAAGTACAACCAGCTGCTTCGCATCGCTGAGCAATCGAGCGCACCGTTCGCCGGCGCGGCAGCGCTCGCAATCAGCCGCGCAGGATGAGCGCCGCGGAGCCCGATCGGCAGCTGGAAGACTTTCTGCGAGCCAAGGGCCTCGTCAAATCCGGCGAAACGCCGAGGTGGACGCCGCTCGCCGGCGGGGTCTCCTCGGATATCTGGCGCGTCGATCTGCCCGGCAGGAGTCTTTGCATCAAGCGCGCCTTGCCGACCCTGAAGGTTGCCGAGCCATGGCATGCACCGGTCGAGCGCAACGCCTACGAGTGGGCGTGGATCGATTTCGCCGCGAAATACTGTCCTGACGCGGTCCCGTCACCGATTGCCAGCGACCCGCAGCAGGGGGTCTTTGCGATGAGCTTTCTCGATCCCGAAAGCTATCCCGTGTGGAAGAGGCTGCTCCTCGACGGAATGATTGATCCGGAGGTCGCGACGCAGGTAGGCGCCATCACGGCGCGCCTGCACGGCGCGAGCGCCGGGGATGGCGAAATCGCGAAACGCTTCCGCACCGACGGCATCTTTCGCGCCATCCGCCTCGAGCCCTACCTGCTCGCCACCGCCGCTCGCCATCGCGATCTGGAGAGCAGCTTGCGCGGACTTGCCAGTCGCACGGCGACCACCCACGTAGCGCTCGTGCACGGTGACGTGAGCCCCAAGAACATCCTGCTCGGGCCGAAGGGACCGGTGCTCATCGATGCGGAGTGCGCATGGTACGGCGATCCCGCGTTCGATGCAGCCTTCTGTCTGAATCACTTCCTGCTGAAATGCGTCGCGCGACCGCAGTGGCTGGACGGGTTTCTCGACTGCTTCTCTGCGTTTGCGAGAGCCTATATCGACCGCACAGATTGGGAGCCATCAAGCGCCATCGAAAGCCGGATCGCGACGCTCCTCCCCGGATTGCTCCTCGCGCGCATCGACGGCAAATCGCCGGTTGAGTACATCACCCGCGATCGTGACCGGCAAATCGTACGCGCCGCGGCGCGGGATATGCTCTTCAGGCCGCCGGCTCGGCTCGCCGAAATCTCGGCACGTTGGCGCATTGCGTTCGACCGCAGATTGCCCGCCCGTGGATCGCAGTGACCGCTATACCCAGGCGCGGGGCTGGCTCATGTATTTGCCGACCCTGTGCGCCAGCTCGGGTTGCGTGAGCGCGGCAGCGAGTGTCTCCTGATAACGGTCGACCTTGAGGCCTCGGTTCTCGACCGCCTTGGTCATCTCCTTCGTCGCGGCCTCCTCCAGCTCTTGCTGCTCTTCTTCGCTCGCCGCGGCTACGATCTGTGGAATGTAGACTTCCTTGATGTGCTTGACTTCCATGGCTGCTTCGGCGAACGAGCGCAACTCCGCGTCGCCCTACGGCGCTGTCGGCCCTTGTGAAGGTAACTGCGCGGTCGTATCATCTTCCGCCTCCCCGCGATCAAACTCATTTCTCTCGAGAAGGAGCAGTCATGCACGGCAGACCAATTACTTTGACAGTCGCTGCGGCGCTCGCCGCCAGCATTTCGTTCACCACGCTCGCCCAGGCGCCCGCTGCGACAGGAGGTGCGATGAAAGCAACCGGGCCCGGAAAGGGGGCGATGGCGAGCACGGTCGAAATCACTGCGACCGTCGAGGCGATCGACAAGGCGAAGCGTGCCGTGACGCTGAAGGGCCCCGAAGGTAATGTGCGGACCGTCACCGTTGGACCCGAGGTCAAGAACTTCGATCAGATCAAGGTCGGCGATCTGGTCGCCGTGCGCTACCTCGAAGCTCTCTCGCTGGAATTGAAGAAGGGCGGGACAGCGCCGGTGGCCCGTACTGAATCGGCCATGGCAGGCAAGGCCAAGGCCGGCGAGAAACCCGGCATAGGTGGAGCGCGCCAGATCACTGTCACCGCCGACGTGATTGCGGTCGATGCGGCCAAGCAGATCGTGACGCTGAAAGGTCCCGAGCGAACCGTCGACGTCAAGGTGCACGACCCCGACCAGTTCAAGCTGGTCAAGGTCGGCGATCAGGTCGAAGCGACCTACACCGAGGCGCTCTTGATCTCGGTCGAGCCGAAGGCGGCGAAGAAGTAGCAGTCGGTCGGTTGCGATGCGTGGGCGCGGATTCACGTCCGCGCCGTATCATGGCGGGATTCGCAGAAATCTCGATCCGGTCGCACAAGCGCACCGAACTCATCAAGCTTGATGAACAGGTCAGGACGTTCATCGCCGAGAGCGGCGTGAAGGATGGCGTTTGCCACATCCATGTTCCGCACACGACCGCGGGTGTAATCATCAACGAAGGCGCAGACCCTGGGCTTCTCGAGGACATTACAGGAAAGCTCTCGGAGCTGGTGCCGCACAAGGGGCACTATCAGCACATCGAAGACAATGCCGACAGCCACATCAAGGCGGCGCTGGTCGGCTGCTCGACGATGGTGTTCGTCAGGGACGGCGCGCCGGTGCTCGGGCGCTGGCAGTCGATCTTCCTCTGCGAGTTCGATGGGCCGGGCAAGCGCGACGTGTGGCTCCGCGTGACGGGTTCGTAGAAACCTCCGACGTGCGGTGCAGCCTTGCGACAGCCGGAGCACTGAGCGGCGGCTACATTCCTTCGCGCTTCGCTTCGAACAGCTCCCGCTTGCAGCCCATCGAGAGCTCACGGAAGTTCGTTCGGAGACACTCCTTGGCAGTACCCTGCGCGGCGCCGGCGCAGAACCGATGCACATCATCCTCGCATGCCTGCACCACTTCCTTCATGAGCGTTGCGGCCTTCGCCATGCCCTGACGGCATGCGGGTGAGAGCTTCGCCTCGTTCGCCCGCAGGCATTGCGCGATGCGTCCCTCGCCGTGCGGGACACCGGCACAGTAGGCCTGAATATCCGGAGCACACACCTGTTCCGGGGACTGCGCGAGCGCGATGGTCGAGCACGACAGCGTCAGTGATGCTAGGGCATGTAAAAAAATGCTGCGAGAGCGTCGATGGATCATGATTCTCCCCCTGATTGGGGCGTCCGGATTCTAACGTCAAATTGATTGCTGTCCTACGCTTGGCCGCCTTCGACGGGGTGGCCTTCGGCGCGCCAGCGCAGCATGCCGCCAGCGAGATTCGCGACCGCGTTGAAGCCTGCGCGCTGCAAAAGCACCGACGCTTGCGCCGAACGGGCGCCGGATCGACACACCGCGACGACAGGGCGATCGCGCGCAAGCTCGCCGGCGCGTTGCGCGAGCGTTCCGAGCGGGATCAGCTTCGCGCCGTGGATTCGTCCCAGCGCGCCGTTGTATTCGTTCGGCTCGCGCACGTCGACGATCTGGATCTCGGCGGCGCACTCTTCGAGCGCCTCGGGTTGGATCTCCCAAATGCCGGCGAACGTGAAGGTGAGCAGCGCCCATCCGGGCTCGGCTGGCAAGCTAGTGTCCTGTGCCGGATGACCGCAGCACAGATTCGCGGGCACCGCGATGTCGATGAGCTTTGGGTGAGGCAGACCGAGATTGTTCATGTAGCCAACGAAATCGCCTTCGCCTATCTCGCCGCCCAGGCGCGGATTGAAGCGACGCTCCTCGGCGACGCTGGTGACGGTCAGCCCGCGGTAGTCGTGCGCCGGGTAGAGAAGACAGCCCGGCGGCAGCGTCAGAATCTGGCTGCGCACCGAGCGGTACATGGCGCGCGGATCGCCCTGCTGGAAGTCGGTGCGGCCGCTGCCGCGGATCAGCAGGCAATCGCCCGTGAATGCCATGCTCTCGTCGTCGAGGACGTACGTCACGCATCCTGCGGTGTGCCCGGGAGTCGCGCGCACTTCGAGGTATCTGGCGCCGAAATTCACCCGCTCGCAGTGCTCGAGGTAACGGTCGGCGCCTTGCGCGCCGCTCGCAGCCGAAATGACGATCGCGCTTCCGCATTGCTGCTTGAGCAGCCACGCTCCCGTGACGTGATCGGCATGCACGTGCGTGTCGAGCGTAGCGATGAGCTTCACTTCCAGTTCGGCGACGAGGGCGGCGTCGCGCCGCGCCTGCTCGAACACCGGGTCGATTAGCACCGCCTCGCGCGAGCGCGGATCGCCGAGCAGATAGGAGTATGTGGAAGACTGCGGATCGAAGAGCTGGCGGAAGATGAGCATCGGGCTAACTATAGCCTTGGGAGCGCGGCGCCGCCAACCGTCCCGTCAACGCGACAGCGCCGCCCACGCTCCGTTCAGGCGCCGCGCGAAGCGCGTGCCGAGCGCTTCATCTTCGTGCATGAAATAGACGTAGGTTTTTGGTAGCCCCTTGGCGGCGATCTGCGCCGCCCACGCGTCCAGCTCGCGATCCTCGTAATGCGTGCGGCGCAGGCGGACATAGCCACAATCCGACGTGGCCACGAAAGGCGTGTCGCCTTCGTCGGTGTCGGTCACGCAGAGGACCGCGCCGCGGCTCGCGAGCGCCGCGTACACCTCGTCGTCCTGCCAGGTGTCGTTGCGAAACTCGAAGGCGATTTCCTTTCCGGAGGGCAGCAACGCTAGAAAGTCGGTGAGCCGCGGCAGGTCCTTCTTCAGATACGGCGGCAACTGGAAGAGCAGCGCCCCGAGCTTTTCGCCAAGCGTACCGGCCCGGCGCAGGAATTCGGCCACGTTCGACTCCGACTCGCGCAGCCGCTGCTCGTGCGTGATGCGCCGCGGCGCCTTCAGCGTGAAGCAGAAGCCGTCCGGCACCTGTTGGACCCACTGCGAGAGCATCGACTCGGCGGGCATCCGGTAGAACGTGTTGTTGATCTCGACGGTGGAGAAATGTCCAGCGTAGTAGTGCAGCATCTCGCTCCCCGGCAGCTTCTCGGGATAGAAGTGCCCGAGCCACTCCTTGTATGAGTAGCCGCTGGTTCCCGCGAGCAATTTCGATCGGGCCGCCATGTCAGGACTTGTATCCGACGCGCGCCATGATGGTCTTGTCGAGCGCGACGGCCGCGCGATCGATGTCCTTCCAGGGGTCGGTGTTCAGCTTCGCGAGGCGCTTCGGCACGTTGCCGACGTTGAAATGATCGAAGCGGACATCGCGGGTCAGCTCGTCCCAGTCGATCGGTGTCGACACCGGCGCGTTCTCGCGCGCTCGGGTCGAATAGGGCGCGACCGCGGTCGCGCCCTCGGCATTGCGCAGATAGTCGATGAAGATCTTGCCGCGCCGTGAGACCTTGAGGAGCTTCGAGGTGAAGCGATCAGGGAAGGTTCTCTCGAGGAGCTCCGCGACCGCCTGCGTGAAGCCCTTCACCTGCTGCCAGCCGACGGTGGGTCGGATCGGCGTGACGACGTGCAACCCCTTGCCGCCCGTGGTTTTGAGAAACGCAGCGAGCCCGATGTTCTCGAGCAGCGTTTTTGTCACCGTGACTGCGTCCTTGATCTCCTTCCACGCCACCGTCTCTTCGGGATCGAGATCGAAGATGATGCGGTCGGGCTTGTCGAGGCTGCCGGCGCGCGATCCCCACGGATGAATTTCGAGGGCGCCCATCTGCAGCAGCGCAACGATCGCGGTGACTGAATTCGCCATCATGTATTGCGAGCTGCCGCCGTCGCTGTTGGAAATCGCAATGCGCGAAATCGACGCCTGCGCGCTGTCGTCGGCCTTTTTCTGATAGAAACAGGGCTTGTTCCAGCCACTGGGGCAGCGCATCAGCGAGAGCGGTCGATCGACGACGTGCGGCAGCATCCATTCGCCGACCTCTGCATAATAAGAGGCAAGCTGACGCTTCGTGAGCTTGAGCTCCGGATAGAAGATTTTTTCAGGATGCGTGAGCGTCGCTCCGGCGACCGTGTTCTTGGTGTCCGCCGCTAGCGCGCGAACCGGCGACTGAGCTTTCGCAGTTTCCGGCTCGGCATCTTCCGCCGACGCAAGTCCGGGTGCTTCGCGCATGACCTCCTGCGCTGCTTTGTCGCGGCGCAGGCCCAGGAAGACGGGATGACGCATCGTGCCGTCGTCGGTCGACTCGCTGAACGAGACTTCGGCGACGAGCACGGGCTTCACCCAATGCGCGCGGCGGCCCTCGGCGCCGGTGGGAGGATCGTGAAACGGGCTCTCCTTCACGGCGAGCCGCGACAGCTCGTGGGTGAGGCTCGCGAGCGTCGCATCATCGAAGCCGCTGCCGACCTTGCCACAATAGCCCAGTCTCCCATCGGCTCCGTGCAAACCGGTGAGCAGCGCGCCGAAGCCTTGACGCGAGCCCTCCGGGTCAGTGAAGCCGCCGACCACCACTTCCTGCCGCCGCAGGCACTTGGTCTTCTGCCAGGCGGGTCCGCGTCCCGCGCGATAGGGCAGGTCGCCACGCTTCGACACCATGCCTTCGAGCCCGAGCTTCTCGACGTTATGCATAAAGTCGGGGCCGGGCACCGCGAAATGCTCGCTGTAGCGGATGGTCGCCGGAGCATTTTCCAGCAGTCGCTGCAGAACGCGCTTGCGCTCGACGAGCGCGACATCGCGCAGATCGTAGCCGTCGAGATAAAGCAGATCGAATGCGAGATAGCTGAGGTTCTGTGTGCGGGTCGCGTCGAGCGCGTTCTGCAAGCGCTGGAAGCTGGTGCGCCCCTTGTCGTCCATCGCGACGACTTCGCCGTCGAGCCATGCGCTTGCGACTGGAAGGCGCGCCACCGCGCGGGCGAGCGCCGGGAAGTCGCTCGTCCAGTCCTTCGCGTTGCGCGACACCATCCGTACCTCTCCATCGGCGATACGACACAACATCCGGTAGCCGTCGTACTTGATCTCGTGCACCCACGAAGCTCCCGTCGGCGGCGACTTGACCGCGGTCGCGAGCTGCGCTTCCATCTTGTCGGGAAGATCGGCCTTGCGCGCAGCCTTGATCCTGCCGAGGCCTGAGATCCGTTGCGTTTTTGCAACAGCGCCGCCTTTGACGTTGGCTTTGACCGACCGGTTCGAGTGCCATACGCGATCCTTGTCCGCGGCGATTTCCTCCATGCTGCGGCCGGAGAGCGCGCTGTCGGGTCGATCTTCGGTGATCTGCGCGTCCCGCCCGAGCCGCGCATAGTCGTCCGCTTCCTTGATGAGAAGCCAGCTGTTCTCTCCGTATTGGGCGCTTCGGCTCTTCACCAGATTCCAGCCGCCCTCGAGCTTGTCGCCTTCCAGATCGAACTTGAGATGACCCTTGCGATAGCCTTCCTCCGCGTCTGTCTTGGGAAGCCAGGTGCCGCGGTCCCACACCATGACCGTGCCGCCGCCGTACTCCTTGGCGGGAATCACTCCCTCGAACTCGCCGTATTCGAGCGGGTGATCCTCGACATGCATGGCAAGCCGCTTGTCGTTCGGATCGAGACTCGGTCCCTTGGGTACGGCCCATGAGAGCAGCACTCCGTTCAACTCGAGTCGAAAGTCGTAATGGAGACGTCGAGCCGCGTGCTTCTGGATGACGAACGAAAGCTCGCGCAAGCGAGGCTTGCCGACCTTGCCGGCCGGCTCCGGCGTCACCTTGAAGTTGCGCTTCTGTCGATAGCGCTCGAGCGTCATCGTCGGTCGTTCGGGCGGTCGAAGTGCCCGACGCGTAAGGGAAAAAGGAACGGCCAGAGTTGAAGATTGCCTAATATTTTGGCACGATGTGCCCCCCGACTACATTGCAGTAGGCCGAGGAGACCCGTATGGCGGCTCGCGCATTGGCATCGCTCACCGTGACTTTCGGCATGGTGTCGATCCCGGTCAAGCTTTACACGGCGACGCAGGCGCAGGCCGCCGTGTCCTTCAATCTGCTGCACGGCGGCGGCTGCGGCTCGCGCCTGAAGCAGCAATACGTCTGCGCACGCGAGGGAACCGTCGTCGAGCGCACGGACATGGTCAAGGGCTACGAATTCGCCAAGGACCAGTATGTGACGTTTACGCCCGAAGAGTTGAAGGAGCTGGAAGAGAAGGGCACTCAGACCATCGAGATCAGCGAGTTCGTGCCTGCCGATACAGTCGATCCGATCTACTACGACAAGGCGTACTTCCTCGGACCCGACAAGGGCGGAGCGAAGCCCTACGCCTTGCTCGCCGAGAGCATGCGTCAGACTCATGAGACCGCCATAGGCCGCTACGCCGCGCGCGGCAAGCAGTACATCGTGCAGTTGCGCGCCGTACCTGGCGGAATCGTCATGCAGCAGCTGCTCTACGCGCCGGAGGTGCGTCAGATTTCCGAAGTCGGCATCGAGTCCGCCCCGGTGAAAGACAGCGAGCTCGCACTCGCCAAGCAGCTCATCGCGCAGATTTCCTCCAAAGCGTTCGACCCGACGCAGTACGAAGACGACGTGAAAAAGCGCATCGAAGCGGCTGTGCAGAAGAAGGTCGACGGCGAAGAGATCGCCATCTCGCCGACCGCACCCGAAGCGGGCGCTCAGGTGATCGACCTGATGGATGCGCTGCGGGCGAGCCTCGACAAGACTGCGGGCAAGCGCGCCCAACCGAAGGTTTCAGAAGCGCCGGC
>DATKJP010000013.1:0-4859 GCA_035543635.1 Casimicrobiaceae bacterium | reverse complement strand
CGCGCGGATCGTTCGCGAGCGTCCATGCGCGGTTGAGCGCGGCGGGTCCGAGGTAGTCCTTGTTCCAGGCGACGACGTCGCACGAGGCATAGCAAACGCCGCAGCCGATGCATTCGATCGCCTCATCGACCGCACGACGCTCGCGCGACGCGGGCTCGACGAGCGCGAAATCGTCGCGGCGCGTCGCCGTCGGCTTGAACTCTCCTCTCGCGCGCGCCCATTTGTCGAAGAATTCGCGCATGTCGGTGACCAGATCGCGCACGATCGGCAGATGCGCGAGCGGCCCGATCTCGAGCTTGTCGTCGCGCGCCACCTGCGCGACGTGTGTGCGGCAGGTCCAGCGCGGCTTGCCGTTGACCGTCATCGCGCAGGAGCCGCACATGCCCACGCGGCAGGCGAAGCGATAGGCAAGCGTGGGATCGAGCCGGCGCTGGATGTGCGTGACGACGTCGAGCACTGTCTGCGCGTCCTCGCGCGGTACGGAGTAACCGCGGTATTCGCCGTCGGCGCCGCCGCGCCAGACCTTCACTTCGAGCGTGCTCATGTCGATGGATCGCCGTGGTAGAGGCGAACCGTGTGCTTGGCCTCCGCGAAGAAAAGCCATCGCTCGGCCAGCAAGCCGATGATACCGCAGACGGCGGCGGCGAGCCCGGATTGCCAGTGCGTGCCACCTGAAAGAAGCCACACGAACGGCAGGCCGAAGCCGAGCACGATTGCGACTGCGCGCAGCGGGATCGAATATCGGCGTGCGAGCGTGAAAACGAATTCCTTGGTGAGGAAGGTGCCGTGCGAGTGGCCTACGTCGAGGAGCCGTGCCTGCGCCACGCTCATCGGTCCCGGTCCGTGCACACCTTGATCGACGCCGATGGCATGCTCGAGCGTCGTGGCTTTCTTCACACCCGCACTCATCGAAATCCAGTATACGAGCTTCGCTGCGAGCGCGGCGGCGCCAAGAGCCAGTGCAAGAGTGAACCATTGTCGCGGCGCTGCTGAATAGGCGGACGCGGTAACAAGAAGCAGCAGCGCGCCGGACCAGTGTCCCAGCAAGAAGTAATTGACCGGAGTCCACAGCGTGCGCCATTGCCGGATCGGTTTCAGGCTCGCGTAGATCATCGCCGTCGACAGCAACACAGCCCATGCGAGAACAATCGTGGCGAGCACGAGGAACGTATGCCAGCGACCGACATTCTGGTTCGCAAGAAGCGCCGCGTAGATCGCCGCAACGGGAAAAAGCGCGGCCGCCAACACCGCCTCGCGCGACAGCCACGAAGTGCGGACGCGGATGAAGGAGCGCCAGGCATTGCGCGGATTTGCGAGATGCAACACCGACGAGGCGAGTCCGGCCGCGACCAGCGCGATCCCCAGCAGCACGCCGCGCCACTCGACGCGGGCTGGAAGCGTTCCGGGTGCGAATAAATCCGCCAGCGCCACCAACGCGACCAAACCCAGGCCGGCGCCCGAGCTGACGGTGAAGAAGACGATGCTGAGCGCCGGCTTCAACGGCGGATGACCGGGCTCGCCAGGCTCGCGAGTCCGCGGTCGAGAAGCTTGCGCTGGTCCGCTTCGCTCAGCACCGGCTTCGGCTGCCGCGGCGGCAGATACTTGTTGACCGGCTTGTAGCCCAGCTCGGGCAACAATGCGAAGCCACCGCGTTCCGCGGTGACGCGCGAAACCTCGGATTGAGGATCGTCGAGATCGCCGAACAGCCGCGCATGCGTCGGGCAGGCGAGCACGCAGGCCGGCTGCCGGTCCTCGGGAGGGAGCATTTCGTCGTAAATGCGATCGACGCAGAGCGTGCACTTCTTCATGGTCCCGCTCGCCTCATCCAGCTCGCGCGCGCCGTAAGGGCAGGCCCAGGCGCAGAGGTTGCAGCCCATGCACTTGTCCTGGTCGACCAGGACGATGCCGTCCTCGCGTTTGTACGAGGCACCGGTCGGACACACGCTCACGCAGTCGGCGTCCTCGCAATGCAGGCAGGACATCGGAAAGTTGATGGTCTTCGTTGCCGGATACTCGCCGACTTCATAGTGACGAACACGGTTGAACCACACGCCGGAAGGCTTGGCGCCGAAGGGCTCGTAATCGGACAGCGATTCGCTTACTCTGGACGAGGCATTCCATTCCTTGCACGCGGTCGCGCAGGCGTGGCAACCCACGCAGGTATCGAGGTCGATGACGAGCCCCAGCTTCATTCGTCGTCACTCCGGCTCGTGCTCTGCTTGCGCGATCGAGATGACAACTGACTGTCACCGATGTGCGCGAAGACCTCCGTCGCGGGCTCCTCGCTGCTATAAGCATGATAGCGCCAGATGCGGGGGCGATATCCGCGGATGCCTGGAAGCGGCGCCGTGGCTTCGAACGCGGGCCACACGCCGGTCTCTTTCGCTGCGCACTTCGTCACCTTCACTCGAAGGTCGAACCACGCGGCCTGTCCCGTGACCGGATCGGAATTGCTGAAGCGCCGTTCATCGGAGTCGCCGGCAGGCAGCAGCTCCGAGATCAGATGATTGAGAAGAAATCCCGTCGTCGCCTCGGGCGCGTCCGTTGAGAGTCCCCACGCGCCGGGCTGCTTGCCGATCGCGTTCCAGGTCCAGACCGTGTGCGCTTCGACTCCTTCCATCGTCTTCAGCTGGCAGCGGATTCTGCCGTGATGCGATTCGACCCAGACCCAGTCGTAATCGGAGAGTCCCAGCTCGCGCGCCGTCGCGCGATTCATGTACAGGAAATTCTCGGACAAGATTTGGCGCAGCCAGGCGTTCTGCGAGTCCCAGGAGTGATACATCATCATCGGGCGCTGCGTGATGGCATGAAAGGGATACTCGGATGCGATGCGCCGTGCGGCGCTTCCTTTCTCACCCCGGATCGAGCGTGCCCCCTCGAACGGCGGATACCAGAACGGCAGTGGATCGAAATACTTCGCCAGCCGCTCGCAATCGGCGAGCGTCGGCGGCTGCGGTCCATCATAGAGCCTCTGGCCCGCGAGGCGAAACTTCTGCAGCGGCTCGGAGTAAAGCTGCAGCACGACCTGCACCGGCGGCGTCCCGAACAGCGCGTGCTTCTCGGCGAACTCGAGATAGTCCTTGTTCGCATAGCGGTAGTAGCGCATGTTCTCCGGCCACGGATGCGTGAAGAAGCACTGGTGCTCGATGTAGCGCTCCCATTGCTTGGGATTGGGCTCGCCGCGCAGCGATTTCTCGCCGTCGCTGCCCCGCCAGCCGGCAAGAAAGCCGATGCCCGGCAGCTTCTCGTAGTTGACGATGAAGTCCTTGTAGTCCTTGAACTTGCGCGAGCCGTCCGCGTTCATGAAGGCCGGAAACTCGAGCCGCGAGGCAAGCTCGACCAGCACTTCCTGCCATGCGCGCACGTCGCGGTCGGGCTTCAGCACCGGCTGACGGATCGAGTCGGCGGCGCAATCCGGCTCGGAGATCGGGCGATCGAGGAGCGAAATCGTGTCGTAGCGCTCGAGGTAGGTCGTGTCAGGCAGCACGAGGTCCGCGAACGCCACCGTCTCCGATTGGAACGCATCGACGACGACGACGAACGGTATCGCGTATTCGCCGGTCTTGTCCTTGTGCGCGAGCATCTCGCGCACTTCACTGGTGTTCATGGTCGAGTTCCACGCCATGTTGGCCATGAACAGCAACAGCGTATCGATCGGATACGGGTCGCGATTGACTGCGTTGGTGATCACCATGTGCATCAGCCCGTGCGCGGCAAGCGGTGATTCCCATGAGTAGGCGTGGTCGATCCGCAGCGGCTTGCCCTTCGCATCGATCACCAGCTCCTCGGGCCGAGTCGGATAACCGTAAGTCGTGCGATTGAGCGGTTTATTCGGGGCGAAGATCACGGCCGGATCGTTCTCCGGCAGCGTGCGGATCGGGATTCGGCGCGGATAAGGCGTGCGCGCGCGGAAATTGCCTGGGCCGTCGAGCGCCCCCAGCAGCATCTGGAGCAAGTGCAGCGCCCGGCAGGTGTGAAAGCCGTTGGTATGTGCCGAGATGCCGCGCATGGCGTGGAAGGCGACCGGCCGGCCGATCACCTTGTTCTGCCGGCGCCCGTGCATATCGGTCCACACGATCGGGAGCTCGATCGCTTCGTGGAACGCCACGTGCGCCATCTCGAGAGCGATGCGGTGGATCGTCTCCGCGGTCACGCCGCATTCGGCGGCGACCTGCTCCGGCGCGTACCGATCGTCGAGATAGCGCTCGGTCATGAGAGAGAACACGGTCTTGGCGCGGCGGCCGTCGGGCAAGCCTACGGTAGCGAGCAGCGCCGGCGCGATCTCGGGCAACAGCCCATTGACCGCGACCTGAGCGCGCGCATCCCAAATCAGCGGATTGCCTGCTTCGTCGCGCGCGAAGAGCCCGTCTCCCGGGATGCCCGGCGTTTGCACGACCAGCCACGGCGCGTTCGTATACTTGATCAGGAACTCCCAATCGACGAGCCCGTGCTTCAGAAGCACGTGCGCGAGCGAGAGCGCGAGCAGTCCGTCGGTGCCCGGCCTAATCGGAAGCCATTCGTCGGCGATCGCCGAATAGCCGGTGCGCACCGGATTCACCGACACAAACTTCGCGCCGCGGCGCTTCAACTTTTCCAGTCCGATCTTGATCGGGTTCGACGAGTGATCCTCGGCGACACCCCAGAGCACGAAGTATTTGGCCTGGTCCCAGTCCGGTGCGCCGAACTCCCAGAAGGAATAGCCGATCGTGTATAGACCGGCCACCGCCATATTCACCGAGCAGAAACCGCCGTGCGCGGCCCAGTTCGGTGTGCCGAATTGCTGCGCCCACAATCCGGAAAGAGCCTGCATCTGATCGCGCCCCGTGAAGAACGCGAGCTGCGTCGGATCGGTGGAGCGA
>DATKJP010000012.1:0-5836 GCA_035543635.1 Casimicrobiaceae bacterium | reverse complement strand
AAAGGGCGCGCTGGGATCACAGGCGAGCGGCGTCAATTTCGGCGGCGTGCGCCAGCAGGGCCGGCATTTCGCGGAACTGCCGCTGGCGATCCGCTCGCGCGAGATCTGGGGACGATTGCGCGAGCTGGTCGGCAGCGATTGTGAATTCGTCCCCTCCGGGCACCTCAAGCTCGCGCGCAGCGAGGCCGATGTCGACGAGCTCGAACGGTATGCCGCAGACGCTGGTGAGCTTGGTCTCAAGCTGGAGACGATCGGCGAAGCCCGCATTCGAGCGGAGTATCCCTGGCTGGGGAAAGCGGTAATCGGAGCATCGCTCGCACCGGAGGACGGACACGCCAATCCTCGTCTCGTCACGCCGGCCTTCGGTCGCGCCGCACGTGCGGCAGGTGCAGACCTGCGGGAATCCACCAGGGTAGCGGAGGCCGCGCGCGACGGCGAACGCTTCAGCGTTCGCTGCGCCACCGGCCTCGAAGTGTTCTCGCGGTTTCTCGTCAACACCGCCGGGGCTTGGGGAGGCGAGATCGCTGCCGCGTTTGGCGAGCGCGTTCCGATCGCGATCCATGCGCCGGACGTGCTGGTCACCGAGCCGCTGCCGCCGGTCGTCACGCGATCGATCGGGGTCTGCGGCGGCGATGTTTACCTGCGCCAGGTGGGGCGCGGCAACGTGGTGCTCGGCGGCGGCCAAGCGTGGGCCGACCTCGCACTCGAGCGCTCGCGGCCCCAGACCGAGGTTTCAGCACGCGCGATCGGCAAGGCCATCGAGATCGTTCCCTGGCTCGAATCGGCGCTGGTGATCCGAAGCTGGTCCGGGATCGAAGGGCTGATGCCGGACGAACTGCCGGTGATCGGCTTCAGCCACACGACGCCGAACCTCGTTCACGCCTTCGGCTTTTCGGGGCACGGCTTTCAGCTCGGCCCAGTGACCGGTATGATCATCGACGAGCTGATCAGAAACGGCGTCTCGCAGAGTCCGCTTGGCGCCTTCGACATCGGTCGCTTCGGGGAAGTCGAACGGCCACGGCTTGCACCAGCAGACACTAACGGAGGATAACGATGAAGCACCTTGCGACGATGGTCGGCCTTGCCGGCGCTCTTCTACTCGCGGCGGCGCTCCCGGCAGATGCGCAGAAGGTTCTCAACGTCGGAATGGCCGCGGCGGATCTCGGCTCGCTCGATCCGCATCGCACCGCCACGACTCCCGACAAGGCGGTGATCGGCTGGATGTTCAACGGACTGGTGCGCTTCAAGCCCGGCACGATGAACCCGGATCAGATCGAGCCGGATCTCGCGCAGAGCTGGGACACCTCAGCGGATCAGCTCACCTGGACGTTTCATCTGCGCAAGGGCGTCCAGTGCAACAACGGATACGGCGAATTGAGCGCCGACGATGTGGTGTTCTCGCTGAAGCGCGCGGCCGATCCGAAGATTTCGTCGTTCTCCTCGGACTATGCCGATGTGGCTTCGGTCGACGCGGTCGATCCGGCCACCGTCAAGATCACCTTCAAGCGGCGGCCGCCCAGCGTGCTCGGCATCCTGACCAACTATCAGGGCGGCAACATCGTGTGCAAGAAAGCGGTGGAGAAGCTGGGCGACGATTTCCGCACCAAGGCGGTGGGGACCGGGCCGTTCGCGATCGAGAATTACACGCCGAGCCAATCGCTGACGCTGGTGGCCAACAAGAACTATTTCCGCGGCGCACCCAAGATCGATCGCATCGTCTATCGCTACATTCAATCCGACGCGACGCGCGATCTCGCGTACACCTCGGGCGAAATCGATCTGATCTACGGGCGCCAGGATCAGGTGTGGGCCGAACGCATGAAGTCGCTGCCGAATACCGTCGTCGACGTGTTCGGTCCCGGCGAGCTGTCCGATATGAACCTCAACATCACCAAGAAGCCGCTCGACGACCTGCGGGTACGCCAAGCGATCGCCTATGCGGTGAATCGCGCCGAGCTCGTGAAGTTCAAGGGCGCGCTGACGGCGCGAGAGGCCGTGTCGATCATTCCGCACGACTATCTGGGCACCGACGAAAACGCGCCGCTCTATCCGTATGATCCCGCGAAGGCGAAGCAACTCCTCACCGAGGCCGGCTACGCCAACGGCGTCAAGATCACTTTGATCCAGACCCAGCTGCCGACCATGCTTAACACCATGCAGGTCGTCCAGGCGCAGCTCAAGAAGGTCGGGATCGACCTGCAGCTCGACGTGGTCGATCACCCGACCTTCCATGCCCAGATCCGCAAGGACCTGAGCCCGGTCGTGCTGTACTCCGCCGCCCGTCTGCCGGTCGCGGACGTGTATCTCACGCAGTTCTACCACTCGCGCAGCATCGTGGGCACGCCGAGCGCGGTGACCAACTTCTCGCATTGTTCGGTCGCGGATCAGGACATCGACGCCGCGCGGCAAACCAACGATGTCGCGAAACAAAAGACCTTGTGGAAGGATGCGCAGGACAAACTGGTGAAAGACGTGTGCGCCGTGCCGCTGTACGAGCAGCTCCAGGTCTGGGCGCACCGGGACAAGCTCAACTACGGCTACAAGCTCGACGCATCGCTGACCCTCGGGCCGATCATCAACGAACAGAGCACGCTGCAGTAATCCGAGTCGGCCGCGGCTCACCGGCGTGATTTTCCGCTGAGACCGCGCCGATGCTGAGCTACGTCGTCAAGCGGCTGCTGGTGGCGGTGCCTACGCTGCTGGCAGTGCTGACGGTCGTGTTCTTCTTCGTGCGCATCGCGCCAGGCGATCCCGCATTCATCATCCTCGGCGATCAGGCGAGCCCTCAGGCGCTCGCCGCCGTGCGCCACGAGCTCGGCCTCGATAAGCCGATGCCCGTTCAGTACTACGAGTTCATGTCGACCGTCCTGACCGGCGACCTCGGCATGTCAATGGTGACGCATCGGCCGGTGTGGGGCGAGGTCGCCAACGTGCTGCCTTACACGATCGAGCTGACGCTCACGGCGCTGGTCATCGGCGTGGCGATCGGCCTGCCGCTGGGCATCGCCGCCGCGCGGCACCGCAACCGCGCGCTCGACTATGCGGCGCGGATTATCTCGCTGGCCGGTCTCTCGTTCCCCGCCTTCGTCTCTGCGATCATGCTGCTGCTTGCGTTCGCGATTCAGCTGCACTGGTTTCCGGTCATCAGCGAGGCGCGGGCCGGCGATCCGTGGAGCCGCGTGAGCGCGCTGGTGCTGCCCGCGCTCAACCTGGGGCTGATCATGGTCGCCTATGTCACGCGCGTCGCGCGCTCGAGCATGCTCGGGGTGCTCGGCGAGGACTACATCCGCACCGCGCGCTCGAAGGGCGTCCCGGCGCGCGTCGTGATCTGGCGGCACGCGCTCGGCAACGCGCTCATTCCGGTGGTAACCGTGGTCGGACTCTATCTCGGCGTGCTGATCGGCAACTCGGTACTGACCGAGATCGTGTTCAACCGGCCGGGACTGGGCAAGCTCATCGTCAACTCGCTCAACCAGCGCGATTACACGATGCTCGAAGGGCTGATGGTGATCTACGCCTTCATCATCGTGATCGTCAATCTGCTCACCGATCTCACCTACGGCGTGGTGGATCCGCGCGTGAGGCAGCAGTGAGCGTGGTGCCGACGCAAGCTGAACCCGGCGTCTTGGCGCGGTTGGGCACCAGCATCCGCCGTCACAAGATGGCCTCCTTCGGTGCGGCAATCGTCGTTATCGTTGCGCTCTCCGCCATCTTCGCGCCGTGGCTCGCGCCGCACGATCCGCTCGACCAGGACGTGTTGCTGCGGCTCGCATCACCGAGCGCGAACTCTCCGCTCGGCAACGATTCCTTCGGGCGCGACATCCTCTCGCGCATTCTGTGGGGTGGCCGTGTCTCGCTGTATGTAAGCACGGTCGCGGTGGCGATCGCGATCGTGGTCGGAGGCGCGCTCGGCATTCTCGCGGGGTACATCGGCGGCCGGTTCGACCGCATCGTGATGGCCGCGATGGACGTTCTGCTCTCGTTCCCGACGCTGGTCATGGGATTGCTGGTGGTTGCGATGCTAGGGCCTACAGTGGGCAACCTCATCCTCGCCATCACGCTTACCGCGATCGCACCGTTCGCGCGCATCGCTCGCGCGCCGACGCTCACGGTCAAGGAGCGCGACTTCATCGAGGCCGGGCGTGCGCTCGGATTCTCCAACCTGCGCCTCATGGCAGTGCACATCCTTCCCAACGTTCTCGACGACATCGTCGTCATGGCCGCGCTGTGGCTCGCCACCGCAATCAGAACCGAGGCGTCGCTCTCTTTCATCGGGTTGGGCGTGCGGCCGCCGACGGCGACCTGGGGCGGCATGATCCGCGAGGGCTTCGAGAACATCCTCGATTCGCCCTGGCTCGCAATTCTGCCGAGCCTAGCGATCCTGCTCGTCATGCTGGGCTTCAACATGATCGGCGACGGATTGCGCGACACCTCCGACCCGAAGCTGCGCCATGAGTAACGTTCTGGTCGTCGACGGGCTCACCACAGAATTCCGGATCGAGGGCCGCTGGCACGCCGCCATCCGCGACGTGAGCTTTGCGGTCGGCCGCCACGAGACGCTCGCGCTCGTCGGAGAATCAGGATGCGGCAAGAGCATCACCGCGCTCTCGATCATGCGGCTCGTGCCCAAGGCCAATGGACGCATCGCGGCGGGGCGTGTGCTGCTCGACGGCTGCGACCTGGCTGAGCTCGACGAGAACGAGTTGGAGAAGACGCGAGGCGGCGCGATCGCGATGATCTTCCAGGAACCGATGACTTCGCTCAATCCGGTGCTGCCGATCGGGTTCCAGGTCGCGGAGACCTTGCGCTATCACACGAAGCTCTCGAGCGCCGAAGCGCGGGCCAAGGCGCTCGCGCTGCTGGAGCACGTGAAGATTCCTTCCGCCGCACGGCGCTTCGACGATTATCCGCACCAGTTCAGCGGCGGCATGCGCCAGCGCGTGATGATCGCGATCGCGCTCGCCTGCAAGCCGCAGATCGTGCTCGCGGACGAGCCGACCACCGCGCTCGACGTCACGATCCAGGCGCAGGTCCTCGCGCTGCTATCCGAGCTGAAGGCCGAAACCGGGATGGCGATGATCTTCATCACGCACAACCTCGGCGTGGTCGCGTCGATCGCGGATCGCGTCGCGGTCATGTACGCCGGCGACATCGTCGAGACCGCGCCCGTGTCGACGCTGTTCGAGCGTCCGACGCATCCCTACACCGAGGCGCTGCTCTCGTCGATCCCGCGTGTGGACCGCGATGCGCGGGAGCTGAAGCCCATCGCCGGACAAGTGCCGCCGATCACCGCGATGCCTTCGGGCTGCCGTTATGGCGACCGCTGCCCGCTGCGCATCGAGCGCTGCGCGAGCACGCCCCCGCTCGTTCCACTCGCCGGGGATCCTCGCCACGAAGTGCGCTGCTGGGTGCGCGCCGGCGACGGAGGTCGAGTTTCATGAGCGCGCCGCTGCTCGAGGTTCGCAATCTCGTGAAGACCTTTGCAGCACGGCGCGGCTTCATGGGACGTGACGCCGGCACGGTGCATGCGCTCTCCGACATCTCGTTCGCGGTCGCGCCGGGCGAAGCCTTCGGCCTCGTCGGCGAATCCGGCTGCGGCAAGTCGACCGCGGGCCGGGCGATCCTGCGCCTGATCGAGCCGGACTCCGGACGCGTGCTGTTCAAGGAGAAAGACGTCTTCACCGCCGATTCGCGCCGGATGCGCGCGCTGCGCCGAGAAATGCAGATCGTGTTCCAGGATCCGTATTCCTCGCTCAACCCGCGCCGCACGATCGGACAGACCCTGAGCGAGCCGATGCGCGTGCACGGCCTCGGCACGGCGAAGGAGATCCGCGCC
>DATKJP010000011.1:0-1559 GCA_035543635.1 Casimicrobiaceae bacterium | reverse complement strand
GATTCGAGCTTGATCTTTTCGCGCATGATTCGATTCCCAGATGCTTAGTGCTTGAGCTTTCGCGTCGCCGCGTTCAGCGTGCAGTGGTCGCGCTCAAACATGCTCGCCGCGGGCGCGCATCTCCGCCAGCACGACGTCGATGCCCTTCTTGTCGATCGTGCGCAGGGCGTTGTTGGTGAGGCGCAGGCTGACCCAGCGATTTTCGCTCTCGACCCAGAACCTGCGCCGCTGCAGGTTCGGCATGAACCGGCGGCGGGTCTTGTTGTGGGCGTGCGAGACGTTGTTGCCCATCATGGGAATTTTCCCGGTGACCTGACAGACTCGAGCCATTGCTAGGCCTCAACCTGTTGAATTTGCGAAAGCTTTGAATTATAGCCTGACTCCGCAGCCTGCTCAAGGGTTTAGAGCAGGCCGCGCTCGGCGAACGAGAGCGTGCGCGACCCTGCCACGATGAAGTGATCGAGCGTCTTGATCTCGACGAGCGAGAGAGCCTGTTTCAAGGTCTGCGTCAGCAGCTCGTCGGCGCGGCTGGGCTCGGCGACGCCCGACGGATGATTGTGGGCGAAGATCACGCCTGCCGCGTTGTAGCGCAGCGCCGTCTTCACCACCTCGCGCGGATAAACGCTGGTCTGCGTCAGCGTGCCGCGGAAAAGCTCCTCCGATCCGAGCAAGCGGTTCTGTGCGTCGAGGAACATCGCCATGAAGATCTCGTGCGCGCGGCCCCCGAGCGTGAGGCGCAGAAACTCGCGCACGGCCTGCGGCGAGGACATCGCATCGCGCTCGCCGATGTCCTCTTCGAGCGCTCGGCGCGCCATCTCGATCACCGCTTGCAGCTGCACGTACTTGACCGGGCCGAGCCCGCGAACCGCTGAGACTTCGGAAAGCGGCGCCGCGAAGAGCCGCTGCAGATTGCCGAAGCGCGCGAGCAACTGCCGCCCGAGCTCGACGGCGCTCGCGCCGGCGATGCCGGTGCGCAGAAAGATCGCCAGCAATTCCGCTTCTGAAAGCGCGGACGCTCCGTGCTTCAGGAGCCGCTCGCGCGGGCGCTCGTCCTCGGGCCAGTCCGCAATGCGCATCCGATGCCCCTATACCGTGGTGTCGGGCCATATTAAACTCGGCGGCGCCCGAGTTTCCTCGGCCGAATGGATGACCACCAAGCAATGACCGCTCCGCCTGTCGCGCGACCATTGAGACGCGTCGTGCTCGGTTTAACGGGCGGCATCGCTGCTTACAAGGCGGCCGAGCTGACGCGTCTGCTCGTCAAGGAAGGTATCGCGGTCGATGTCGTGATGACGCCCGGTGCGACGCACTTCATCACGCCGATGACGCTGCAGGCTCTCTCAGGTCATCCCGTGCTCACCGATCTCTGGGAGTCGGGCGTCGCGAATGCGATGGGTCACATCGATCTGTCTCGCGGCGCGGATGCCATCGTCGTCGCGCCTGCATCTGCCGACTTCATCGCCAGGCTAGCGAACGGGCACGCGGACGATCTGCTGTCGACCTTGTGTCTCGCGCGCAACTGCCCGCTGCTCGTCGCGCCGACGATGAACGTGCAGATG
>DATKJP010000010.1:0-6996 GCA_035543635.1 Casimicrobiaceae bacterium | reverse complement strand
GGCCGAACGCGACGCGAGCGTTCGGTAGTCGGCGATCACGCGATTTCCCAGCGCGACCGCCGCACGCGCGCAATGTGCGGCAGCGGTGTCCGCCAGCAAGCATGCGAGATTCGCGTTTCTTGGATCCGTGGATGGCATTGGGCGCCGGCGAAACTGTGCGCACGCACAGTCTAGCTTCTGCGTGTCTTACAATGCGAGCCTCGCGAAAGTGGAGCCTTCGATGGCGGTTCCGAGCACCATGCGCTATATCGCGGTCCGCGAGCCCGGACCACCCGACGTGATGAGCGTCGTCGAGGGGCCGGTGCCGCAACCGCGACCCGGCGAGGTGTTGATCCAAGTCGCTGGTGCCGGCGTCAATCGTCCCGATTGCCTGCAACGTGCTGGCGCGTATCCGCCGCCGCCGGATGCATCGCCGATCCTCGGCCTCGAAGTTGCCGGAAAGATCGTTGCGGTGGGTCCCGAGGTGAAGGATCACGCGGTAGGCGAGGATGTTTGCGCGCTGGTGCCCGGTGGCGGTTACGCGGAATACTGCGCGACGCCCTCGGCCTGGTGCCTGCCGATTCCGAAGCGCTTCACGCTGCAAGAGGCTTCGAGCCTGCCCGAGACCTTCTTCACCGTCTGGAACAACCTGTTCGATCGCGCACGCCTCGCCATCGGCGAATGGGTACTGATCCACGGCGGCACGGGCGGCATCGGCATCACGGCCATTCAACTCGCCAAGGCCTTCGGCGCCACCGTGGTCGCGACCGCGGGCAGCGAGGAAAAAGTTGCGTTCTGTCGCACGATCGGCGCCGACCATGCGATCAATTACCGAACCCAGGACTTCGTCGCGGAGGTCAAGCGCCTGACCAATGGTCGCGGCGTCGATGTCATCCTCGACATGGTCGGTGGCGATTACATGGACCGCAACCTGAAGTCGCTTGCCGCCGACGGGCGTCTATCGATCATCGCATTCCTGAAATCGAGCAAGGTCGAGTGCGATCTGCGAAACCTGATGGTCAAGCGGCTCACGGTAACCGGCTCCACGCTGCGGGCCAGCCCGTTCGAGCGCAAAGCCGCACTGGCGCGCGAGCTGAAGCACGAGGTCTGGCCGCTCCTCGACCGTGGCGAGGTGAAGACCGTCATCCACGCGACGTTCCCGCTCGCCGATGCGCCCAAGGCGCACGCGCTGATGGAGTCTTCGCAGCACATCGGGAAGATCGTGCTGAGGGTTTCGCCGTAATCGGAGTCGGAAGATCCCGCGGCAACGCGCTGCGGTGTGATTCTGGCAACTGATCGGTTGCGCCGAGTCGCGCAGTGGCGCGATGCCAAGCGAGGGTCGATCGCTTCATCGATGCAGGATCCCGAACTATCCCGCGCCACCGCTCGCGGCGACACCTCGGACTTCTGTCCTTCGCTACACGAACTCGATCAATAGGTCGCGCGTCCGCCCGACAGGTCGAACACGGCGCCCGTCGAGAACGAGCATTCCTCCGACGCGAGCCAGCACACGAGCGCTGCGATCTCGTCGACGCCGCCGAAGCGGCCCATCGGGATCTTCGAGAGCATGAAGTTGATGTGATCGTGCGTCATCTGGTCGAAGATCGCGGTGCGCACGGCGGCGGGTGTCACGCAGTTCACGCGAATGCCGGTCTTCGCGAGCTCCTTCCCCAGCGACTTGGTGAGCCCGATCACGGCCGCCTTCGATGCGCTGTAGGCGGGCGCGTTGGGATTCCCCTCCTTGCCCGCGACCGACGCGATGTTGACGATGCGCCCGTAGTCGCGCTCGCGCATGTAGGGAACGACGGCGCGATTGCAGTAGAAGAGGCCGTTGACGTTCACGTCGAACACGTGCTTCCAGTCGTCGATCGGATATTCCCACGTCGGCACGTTCGGGCCCGAGATGCCCGCGGAGCACACGAGCGCGTCGATGCGACCCAGAGCTTCGGCCGCTGATTTCGCGGCCGCTGCGACCGCAGCCGCATCGGTGACCTCCAGCTCTCGCGTGACAACGTCGCTTCCGACCGCGGTTCGCGCCGCATCGAGCGCACGCGCGTCGCGGTCCCAGATCGCCACGCGGGCGCCGCTTTGCGCGAGGCGCGTGACGATCGCCAGCCCGATGCCGGCGGCGCCGCCGGTCACCACCGCCGTTCGATTCTTGAAGTCGAGCTGGTTCATACGTCGGTCACGGTAGCTTGGGACACGTTTCTGCTCGCGTGTGAGTTAGCCGCGCGTCCGTAATCGGGCCGGCGGTCCGGGCGCAGCTATTCGACATCACCGATTCACTTCTTCAGGGTGCGCTTGAGCACCTTCGCCTGACGATCGGAGTCCGAGTCGGAAATAAAGTACGCATCGGCAAGCTTGAACCAGTGCTGACAGCGCATGGGCAGATTGGCGGACATGCCGGCCAAGACAGTGGTGTTGGGCACATCGAGTCGCAGAGCCGTGCACACGCGCTCATGGTCGTCGAGGCTCCACTCTCCAGTGATCGGAAAATCCCGCACCGCTAAAGGGAACGTGGCTCTTCCCTGGATTTGGCCGGTGGCCGCATACATGAGTACGACGCCCCCTCCGGCTATCGGGCCTTCGACAATCCGCTGCATCACCTGGTCCTTGAATTCGTCCGGCGAAAGCCGGGTCGCGCCTTCGTCGAGCAGCTGGCCGAGCGTTTGCTGTGCGGTGGCATGGGCGGGCGCCAGGAGCAGCATTACGACGATCGCGAACTTGGCGGGCGGCGTCATGATTCGCTCCTACTGTATCAACTCGTCGGCGAGCAGCAGAAATTGAGGCGGCACCGTGAGGCCGAGTGCCTTGGCAGTCTTGATATTGACGACCAGTTCGAAGACCTTCGGCTGCTCGACTGGAATGTCGCTCGCCTTCACGCCTTTGGCCATCCGGTCGACGTAGTAGGCGGCGCGCCGACGCTGCGCCGGCAGGCTGGTCCCGAAGGAAAGCAACGCGCCCGCGCGCGTGTACTCGCTAAAAGGCGCCAGCGAGGGCAGACGCAGCCGCAGCGCAAGATCCGCGATGGCTTTGGCGTTCGCCAGCGTTATGCCGTCCCAGCAGATGACGATGGCGTCGGGTGGCGACTTCGCAAGGTCCGCGAGCGCCAGCTCCAGCGCCTTCCCGTTCGCGACCTCCACGATGCGCGGCGTCATGCCCAGCGTCGGCGCGGCGAGCCTGATCTCCTGGATGCACGACACATTGCTCGGATTCGCCGGGTGGGCGATGACGGCGGGACGCGAGACGCCCGGCGCGATGTCCTTCAGCAACGCCAGCCGCTTCTGCCACAGCTCCTCGCTCATCGTCACGAGCCCCGTCACGTTGCCGTCCGGACGCGCGAGGCTCGACACGAGGCCGAGCTTCACCGGATCGAGCGCCAATTCCACTGCGACGATCTGAGTCGTCCGCGTCGCGCGCTTCGCCGCGAGCGCCGCGGGGTCCCCCGACGTGACGATGACCGCCACCGGCTGACGTGCGAGGTCGGTGGCCTGCTCGTTGAGCTTCTCTGCGCTTCCGCCGCCGTAGCGATAGTCGATCGTGACGTTCTTGCCCTCGACGTATCCGAGGTCGGCCAGACCCTGCCGAAAATCCGCCACCGCGGGATCGCTTGCAGCTTCTCCGCTGCCGTTGCTGAGCCAGCCGATCCGATAGCTCTTCGGAGCCGGCTGTGCAACGCCGGATTCCGCGGTCAAGCTCAGGGCGAAAACCAGGCTGCACGCCATCGTGATGATTCGCTGCCGCATACCGACTCCCACCCCGGAGTCGCGTCGGGCGAACTTCCATGGGCACGCTGCCGGCCAACATGGACCCGGTCCCATCGGCGCGCTATCCGACAGTCGCGATGATGACATAGGTCCAACGAAAGTTCCGCGTCGCCGTTGTCGATGCGAGCCTCCGGCCCCGGCCCCAACCTTCGTCAGGTGCCCTTGCATTCGAGTCCGTTGTAGCATTGCCGCGCATGGTCGCGGGACCAGAAAGACGAGCATGCGACGACCAATGCAGCCCTTCCGATTCTTCCCTTGCCGAGGTATCACATGAGTCCAGCGCCAGCCCGCACCGTGGCCGATTGGATCGCCGAATTCGTCGTGGCGCGCGGAGCGGACCGCGTCTATGGACTGCAGGGGGGACACATCCAGCCGATCTGGGATCACCTCGCGCAACGCAAGGTGCGCATTCTGGATGTACGCGACGAGGGCGCCGCGGTTCACATGGCGCACTGTCACGCGGTGCTCACCGGTCAGGTGGGCATCGCCTTCGCGACGGCGGGTCCCGGCGTCACCAATTGCGTGACGGCCATGGCCAACGCCCAGCTCGAGCGCGTGCCGGTGGTCTTGATCGGCGGATGCGCGCCGATCCCGCAGGACGACCTGGGCCCGCTGCAGGGAATCGATCACGTGTCGATCATGAGGCCGGTGACGCGGAGCGCCCGCACACTGCGCACCGCGGACAACCTCCTGCGCGACCTCGACAAGGCGTGGTCGATCGCGCTCGGGGACGGTAATCCGCCCGGTCCCGTGTATCTCGAAATCCCAACCGACGTCCTGCGCAAGACCGTAGCGCCGGGTGTGGTGTTGCAGGAGTACCTGACGCCCAAAGCGCCGCGTCGTTTCCCACCCGATGCGGAACAAGTGGCACGTGCGGTCGCGATCATCTCGTCGGCCAAGCGGCCACTCGTTCTCTCCGGGCGCGGTGCGATGGGTCATGCGCGAGAACTCCTGCGCTTCCTCGATGCAAGTCGCGCCGTGTACCTGGATACCCAGGAGAGCCGCGGGCTGGTCCCGGGATCGCATCGGTCGTTCGTCGGCGCCGTGCGCGCACGCGCAATGAACGAGGCCGACCTCGTAATCGCGGTGGGACGCAAGCTCGACTACCAGACGGGCTACGGATCGCCCGCCGTCTATCCGAACGCGCGCTGGATCCGCATCGGCGACAACGCCGAGGAACTCCGCGAGAATCGTCGTGGCGAGGTCGAGCTGTTCGCGGATGCCGGACTTGCGCTTGCGGCGCTTGCCGACGGTCTGCCGAAGCGAGGCGCACTCGACACTGCGTGGACGAAGGCCTTGCGTGACGAGCACGTTCGTCGGTCGTCGAAGTATGCGGAATCGCTGGCGACGGCGCCCGCAGGCAAGGATGGGCACATGCATCCCAATCGCATCTTCGCCGCTTTGCGCGAAGTGCTGAAGCCCGACGCCATCACGATTGCGGATGGCGGCGACATCCTGAGTTTCGCGCGCCTGGGTCTCGAGGCGCCGGGCACTTACCTCGACGCGGGGACCTTCGGCTGCCTGGGCGTCGGCACGCCCTACGGTGTCGCCGCGGCGCTTCTCCATCCCGAGCGACAGGTGGTCGTTGTCACCGGCGACGGTGCGTTCGGCATCAATGCGATGGAGATCGACAGTGCGAAGCGCCACGGCGCGAAAGTGGTCGTCATCGTTTCGAACAACGCCGCGTGGAACATCGAGCGCCTCGACCAGCAGATGAACTACGGCGGGCGCGTCGTCGGCACGACGCTCGCGTGGAGCGACTACGCGGCGATGGCGCGCGCCTTCGGGTTGCATGCCGAGCGCGTGACGGATCCCGCCCGCATGAAGGGCGCGCTCGAGGAAGCATTCGCCAAGGCACCGGCGCTCCTCGATGTGGTAGTGACGCAGGACGCGCTGAGCTCCGATGCCGGCAAGGGCTTGGGCTGGGTGCCGGACCACCAGGCGCTCACGGCGTGGGACGAAGCCGAGAAGGCACGCCGAGCATGAGGCCGGTCCTCAATCTGGGCGAGATCGTCGCGGCGCACGCGCGGCTGCACCCGCAGAAGATCGGCGCGTGCGATTCCCGGCGCGCGATGACTTTTGCGCAATGGAACGCGCGCGCGTGCCGGCTCGCGAACGCCCTGCTCGAGCTCGGCCTCGGGAAAGGCGACCGTGTCGCAGTGCTCGCCTACAACCGCGTCGAGTGGATGGAGATCTATATCGCGCTCGCGAAGGCCGGGCTCGTCGCGGTGCCGGTCAATTTCCGGCTGGTCGCCCCCGAGATCCAGTACATCGCCGAGCACTGCGCTGCAAAGGCGTTCATCGTTCAGGACGAACTCGTCGCCGCAGTCGAAGGTCTGCGCGGCAAGCTCGCGATTCCCGACAACGCATGGATCCATATCGGCGACACGACGCCCGCTCGCTGGTCAAGCTACGAATCGCTGATCGTGAGCGCCTCCGATCGCGAGCCCGGGATCGTCGTGAAGCCGACCGACACGTGGGCGCTGATGTACACGTCCGGCACGACTGGCAAGCCCAAAGGCGCGATCCGCAATCATCAGGGCAGCACGCTGATCGCGCTGGTGACCGCGCTCGACATGGGATTGACACTCTCGGATACCGCGCTGCTGGTGATGCCCATGTGCCACGCGAATTCACTGTACTTCGCGTTCACGTTCACTTATCTCGGTGCAACTTGCGTCGTCGAGGACCGCAAGAGCTTCGATCCGGAAGCCCTGCTCGCGACCATGGCGTCGCGCCATGTCACATTCACGTCGCTCGTTCCGACGCACTACATCATGATGCTGAGCCTGCCGCCGAAGGTGAAGGCGGCCTACGATGTGAGTCGAGTGCGCAAGCTGATGATCTCCTCCGCACCGGCGCGCAAGGACACGAAGCTCCAGATCCTCGAGTATTTCTCGAACTCGCAGCTCTACGAGCTCTACGGCTCGACCGAGGCCGGCTGGGTGACGCTGTTGCGCCCGGACGAGCAGATCGATCACCTGGGCTCGGTGGGCCGCGAATGGACCGGCTCCGGTCCGGTAAAGATGCTCGATCCCGAGGGACACGAGGTGCCCGACGGACAAGTCGGCGAGCTCTTTTCATGCACGCCGTATACGTTCGACGGCTATCTCAACGATCCGGCCAAGACCGCGGAAGCGCTGCGCGCCAACGGCTATTGCAGCGTCGGCGACCTGGCGCGCCGCGACGAGCAAGGCTTCATCCATCTCGTCGACCGCAAGAGCAACATGATCATCAGCGGCGGCGAGAA
>DATKJP010000009.1:0-12345 GCA_035543635.1 Casimicrobiaceae bacterium | reverse complement strand
GCTGGAATGCCGCCAAAGGGGCAGGCGATCGCGCGATACCGGCGCTTTTCGCGGCCATGGACCGCGTGCTCGGTCAGCAGGCGCAGCGCCTCGCCATTCCGCGGCGCTTCGAGGCGGTAATCAAGGAGACCTGGGCCCTGCAGCCGCGCTTCGAGCAGCGTTCCGGTCAACGTCCGTTCCGTTTGCTCGAGCATCCGCGGTTTCGCGCCGGCTACGATTTTCTGCGCCTGCGCGCCGAGAGCGGCGAGATCGCGGCCGAGCTCGCCGACTGGTGGGAACGCTTTCAGCACGCGAGCGCTGAAGAGCGCGCTGTGATGCTGCGTCCGGACGAGGAGCGCGGACGGCGGCGCCGCTCTCGCCGTCGCGGCCGCAGGAAGCCCGCTGCGGTCGCGCTCGGCGGTCCTGATCCGGCGTCGACGCCGGAGCGTTAGTGACGGTAACTGCGTACGTCGGACTGGGCAGCAATCTCGAGCATCCGCGGCGGCAGCTCGCGCGAGCCCTTGCGGAACTCGAGCATTTGCCACGCTCGCGCCTTGTGACGGCGTCGCATAACTACCTGAGCGCGCCGCTCGGTTGCCGCGAGCCGCAGGCCGACTACGTCAACGCCGTGGCCGCGCTGCGCACTGCGCTCTCACCACGCGCGCTTCTCGCGCGCCTCGGCGCGATCGAGCGCCATCACGGACGCCAGCGCCGCGGCCAGCGCAACGCTCCGCGCACGCTCGATCTCGATCTGCTTCTCTTCGGGCGGCGGCGTCTTGCTCGTCCCGCGCTCACGATCCCGCATCCGCGGATGCACGAGCGCGCGTTCGTGCTCGTCCCGCTCACCGAGATCGCGCCTGCGGTCATCATCCCGGGCCGCGGCGCGGCGCGGCGCTGGCTGCACCGCGTCCGCGGCCAGCGCATCGTACGAACACGCACGCATGCCTGGCGCTGATACACTCGCGCCGCGATGGAGCTCGAGCGCTGCCACTACATTGTCGTCGACGGGCCGATCGGAGCGGGCAAGACCAGCCTAGCCCGGAAGCTCGCGCACCATCTCGATGCGAATGCGCTGCTCGAAGCGCCCGAGGAGAACCCCTTTCTTGCTCGTTTCTACGAGGACATGCCGCGCTTCGCGCTGCCCACGCAGCTCAATTTCCTTTTCCAGCGCGTCGATCAGGTGCGAGGACTCTCGCAGCTCGATCTGTTCGGACGCAGAACTGTCGCTGATTTCTTGCTCGACAAGGACCCTCTGTTCGCGCGCCTCAACCTGAGCGACGACGAATTCGCGCTCTACGAGAAGGTCTACTCGCATCTGAAGCCGCAGACCGCGACCCCCGACTTGGTGATCTATCTTCAGGCACCGGTGGCGACGCTCATCGAGCGCGTCCACCGGCGAGGGCTCGACTACGAGCGCTCGATTAGCGAGCATTACCTCGCGCGGGTGGCCGACGGCTACAGCCGCTATTTCTATCAGTACGACGACGCACCGCTCCTGATCGTCAACAGCGAGAGGCTCAACTTCGTCTCCGACCCCGATCACTTCCAGCTTCTGGTCTCGCGCGTCAACGGGATGCGCGGGCGGCGCGAATTCTTCAATCTGGGGGCGCAATGACCACGACCAGCGCCCGACGGACGGTGCCAGCGCTCGCCGCGATGGCTCGCGCGCGCGAGAAGATCGCGATGCTTACCTGCTACGACGCGAGCTTCGCTGCGATGCTCGATCGCGCGGGCGTGGATTCTCTTCTCGTCGGCGACTCGCTCGGGATGGTGATCGGCGGTCACGGCTCTACACTGCCGGTAGCGATCGAGGACATGATCTATCACACGCGCTGTGTCGCGGCCGGCGCGCGCAGCGCGCTCCTCATCGCCGACATGTCCTTCGGCAGCTATCAGGCGAGCCGCGAGCAGGCCTACGCGAACGCCGCGCGCCTGATGGCGGCCGGCGCGCAGATGGTGAAGCTCGAGGGCGGCGCCTGGCTCGCGCCGACAGTCGAGTTCCTCGTCGCGCGCGGCATACCGGTTTGCGGCCATCTCGGACTGCAGCCGCAATCGGTGCACCGCTATGGCGGCTACAAGGCACAGGGCAAGACCGACGCATCGGCGCAAGCGCTGCGCGAAGGCACGCACGCACTCGTCACGGCCGGCATCGAGCTTCTCGTCTTCGAGATGGTGCCCGCTCAACTCGCCGCCGAGATCACCTCGTCGATCGCAGTGCCGACGATCGGCATCGGCGCCGGCCCGGCGTGCAGCGGCCAGGTCCTGGTCTTATACGATATGCTCGGCATCTACCCGGGGAAGCCTGCGCGCTTCGTGCGCAATTTCATGGCCGGCAGCGACAGCATCGAAGCCGCGGTCGTCTCCTATGTGAAGGCGGTGAAAGACGGAAGCTTCCCCGCCCCGGAGCATTGCGTCTGACGATCATTCGCGTGGTCGACCCCGAAACATGCACATCGTCACCACCGCCGCCGAATTGCACGAATGGCTCGATGTCGCAGGCAAGGTCGCCTTCGTCCCGACCATGGGCAACCTGCACGCCGGCCATCTGCAGCTCATGCGCATCGCACGCGAGCACGGCGATACCGTGGTCGCCAGCATTTTTGTCAATCGCCTGCAGTTCGGCCCCAACGAAGACTTCGACCGCTATCCGCGCACCTTCGAAGCCGATTGCGAAGGACTGAAGCGCGAAGGCGTGGACGTGCTCTTCGCGCCGCAGGAGCAGGAGATGTACCCCACGCCGCAGGTCTACACCGTCGTTCCGCCGCCGCTCGGCGAGGAGCTGGAGGGACAGTTCCGGCCGGGGTTCTTCCACGGCGTGTGCACGGTGGTGCTGAAGCTCTTCCACCTCGTGCGCCCAGACATTGCGGTGTTCGGCAAAAAGGACCGGCAGCAGCTCAAGCTCGTGCGCGGCATGGTGCAGCAGTTCAATCTGCCTATCAAAATCGTCCCCGCTGAAACGGTGCGCGCCGAGGACGGGCTCGCGCTTGCTTCGCGCAACAGTTACCTGACGCCCAGCGAGCGCGTCGAGGCGCCGCGCCTCTACCGCATGCTGCGCTGGGTGGCCGACGAGATCGACAAGGGGCGTCACGATTACGCCAACCTCGAGGCTCAGGCGCGCGCGGAGCTGGCGAAGAACGGCTGGAGGGTCGACTACATCGCGATCCGTCACGGGCTGGCGTTGCGCATTCCACATCCCGAGGGCTATGACCATCCGAATCTGCTGATCGTGCTCGGGGCCGCAACGCTCGGCACGACGCGATTGATCGACAATGTGGACGTGCGCACAGGTGCCCTCGATGACTAGCATGCGACGCGTGCTTCTCGCCTGCGTCGCCGGCGCGAGCCTCGCCGCCATGCCGAGCGTTGCGCAGCTCGGCGTCTATCCGGCGAAGCCGATCCGCCTGGTCGTTCCCTTCCCGCCCGGCGCGGGAACCGACGCCGTTGCGCGCTATATCGCGCAGAAGCTCGGCGAAGCAATGCCGGCGACCATCGTGGTCGACAATCGCTCCGGCGCAGGGGGCGCTATCGGGGCGGCGGAGGTTGCGCGCGCGGAGCCCGACGGCTATACCCTGCTCTTCGTCGCCTCGCCGTTCACGACCGTCGCCGCCGCGTCCAAGAACGCCGGCTACGATCCGGTGAAGCAGTTTGTCGCGGTGGCGCCGATCGCGGCAGGTCCGCTCGTTTTCCTAGTCAACGCGGATTTTCCGGCGCAGAGCATGCGCGAGTTTCTCGCGCTGGCGAGAGAGAAGCCTGGCAAGCTCAACTACGGCTCGGCCGGAACGGGCAGCGTCAACCATCTCGCGCTCGAGTTGCTGAAAGTGCGTGCCGGGGTGGAAATCGTGCACGTGCCGTACAAAGGCATCGCGCCGGCAACGGTCGACCTTCTCTCGGGACAGATTCAGGCGATCACCGCGTCGATTCCGGCGGCGCTGCCCTTCATCGCTCAGCACAAGCTCCGTGCTCTCGCGTTGACCGGGTCACAGCGCTCGCCGCTCCTGCCCGGCGTTCCGTCGTGGAAGGAGGCCGGCGTCGAAAGCGCCGAAGTCATTAACTACTGGGGCATCGTCGCGCCGACAGGCACTCCGCAAACCGTGATCGAGCGGCTCAACGCCGCGCTGCGCTCCGTGCTCGCGCAAGCGGATTCTAAAGAACGCCTCGAGCGGGAAGGTTCGGAAGTCATCTCCGATCGACCGGAGCGGCTCGCCACCCTGATCGAAACCGATCTGGCGCGGTGGAAGAAGCTGATCGTTGAGGCGAAGCTCACTCTCGATTGATTTTCTGCGGCAGCAGGACCAGCACGTTGCCCGCCGCGCAGAGCGCTACTCCCGCGAGTGCCGCGAGCGTCCACTCGTAGTGCTCGAAGGCTGTCGAGAGCAGGAGCGCCACGACCGGAACCGCGACTCCGACATAGCCGGCGCGTGCCGCCCCGATCTTCCCAAGCAGCGTGAGGTAGGCGCCGAACGCGATCACTGATCCGAACGCCGCGAGGTAGAGGAGCGACAGCACGTAAGCCGGGCGCGGATCGAAGCCCCAGCTCGTTCCCTCGATCACGGCGACGATGGCGATTACGAGCGCGCCGTAGCCCATGCTCCACGCCACGTTCGGGAACAGCGGCACGCCATGCCGCTGGTTGCGCACTGCGAGCAGATTCCCGCCGCAGGCGAACACTGTTGCGCCGAGACCGAAGCCGATGCCCAGCAGCGTATCGCCATGGCTCTTACCTAGCTCACGCCAGAAAAGCAGTGTCACGCCGGCGACGCCGAGCGCGGCGCCGATGGCGGTGCGCAGGCTTATCGACGTCCGAAAGAACACGCGCACGCCGGCGAGGTTCAGGAACACGATCAGCGAAAACAACACCGCGACCAGGCCCGACGCGACGTATTGCTCCGCGAGATAGACGCCGAGATAGTTCAGCCCGAACAGCAGCGTGCCCTGCGCGGCGAACCAAGCGTGCTGCCGCCATGGAAAGGAGAGCGACTTGCCCGTGGCGAGACACCACAGCGCGAGCATCCCCGCGGCCAGCGCGAAGCGGTAGACGACGGAAGCTTCCGGCGCGACGACACCAAGCTGGAAGGTGATCGCGAGCCAGGTCGAGCCCCAGATCAGGGAGGCTAGTGCGAAGAGCGAAGTGGGTGCGATGGCTGTGGCGAGGCTCGCACGAAAGGCCGCCATGATACCGGCGATTTTTGACCGGTGGTTTTTGGCTGCCGCGCGGCATGGAAGTTGCTCTTAGCCTGCAGATGCCGGCGACGAGCCGGGACTTTGAAGGAATCGAGAACAAGTGACGCGCTACGCCCCATTTCGCTTCCTCGTCCTGTGGACGATGGTGCTGATCGTCGCTGCGGCGGTGGCCTCCTCGTCGGCGCGCGCGATCACGCTCGGCGAAGCGACCGTGCTCTCCGCTCTTGGCGAGCCGCTGCGCATCGTCATTCCGGTGACGGCGGCGCACGGCGAGACAATCGCGGCTGATTGTTTCAGCCCGGCTGCACCGGGCGACGCTCCAGGTGCCGGTGTGACGGCGAAGGTCAGTCTTGAACGCGCTGCGGCGGGTCTGAGGCTGACCCTGACCACCTCGCAGGCGGTCAGCGAGCCGGCGCTCCGCCTCAGCTTGACTGCCGGGTGCCAGGAACAGACCCGGCGCGACTACGTCCTGCTGCTCGACCCACCCGCGGCAGGCGAAAGATTTGTTGCTGCAGCGGCCGAGGCAAACGCGCCCGTGGCGCGCGAACCCGGACAGGAACGGCTTGCTGCAGCCACCTCCACGTCGGCCGCTGCGCGACGCGATTTGCCGGAACGCTCAGGGACCGGCTCACGCCCCGCGCAGCGGCCGGTCGGGGCGGGATACGCGCCGGCCGTGCTGCGTCACGCAAGCCTCTATTCGACAGAGTCCAACGGCAGCCTGCAGCACGTCACTGCCACGACCGAGAGCGTGCGCGTGACACCCACGCCGCGCGCCCAGTCGATTCCGATCGATCGTTCGAAGGACCTGTGGTGGACGATCGCGGTCGCCATCGGCGGGCTCGGCATCATCGTGCTCGGCGCCATACTCGTCCGGCAGGGACGCCCCGCGCCGAGGAATAGCCTGGCGTGGTCGAGCGCGTCGATGCGGAGCCGAACCCATACGCGCGCCCGCTCGATCACCAATCTCGCTGCGGCACCGGTCACGCTCGCCCATTCGGGCATGCCGACTGACTCGCTGCTCACTCGGGCCGCGCCGACGACGCGCTCCTGGGTCGCTCCCGCGAGCGCCGCGACGCTGCCGAATCTCGTTACGACCTCGAAGATTTCGGCGGCTACGACGCGCGCCAAGCAGCCGGTCAGTGGCGCGTCCGACGGTGCGCTCGATACGCTCTTGAACGAAATCGATGGCGATCTGAACGTCGAGCATGCCGTGCGGCAGGTCCATGCGGTTGCGCTCAGTCATGTCGAGCGCGACATCGGCAGCGATGCGATCCTCAAGGCAATCGAGGCGGCTGAGCGCGATCTGATGCTTGCTCCACTCCCTCCGGTGGATAACGCGCTGGGCCACGCGCTCGACAACGAGCTCCTCGGCGCGAAGCCCGCGCTACCAAAAAAGGCCGCCGCCTAACTCGGTTAGTGCGTCACCCGAAACGTGACGCACTAACTCGCCGCATTGAACACGGCGCGGACGCGCCGGTTAATGCGGCCGAACATCAACCGACAAGAAACGGCTCGATCACCGCGGCAACCGCCGCAGGCTGATCGTGATGCAGCATGTGTCCGGCGTCCGGAATTGTGACGAGACTGCAGTTGCGTATCGCGCGCAGCCGCTCGCGCAATCCATTCTCGCCCTCGCCGAGCCACGTCAGAACGAAAGAATCACTCGCGCCGACCCAGAGCACGGGCGCCGTGACGCGCGCCCAGACGGCGCGGACTTCCTCCATGCGATACACGATCGGGAAAGGCAGCTTGTGGCGCGGGTCCGAGACCAGCCTCGCGCTGCCGTCCGGAAGCGACTCCGCCCAGTGCCCGGCGAGAAACTCCGCCTTGTCGCGCGAGAGCCTCGGATTGTTCTTCTGCAAGCGATCGGCCACCGCGGCGAGGCTCGCGTAGGGCGCGAAGGCGGGGGGATCGCGCAAGGCGTCGAGCCATTTGGCGTATTTCAGCGGCGCGCCCGCCGCATCCTCCGCAGGAATGCCGAAGCCGTCGAGCGAAACCACCTTCGCGACGCGCTCGGGACGGATGCCCGCATACAGGGTGACGACGTTGCCGCCGAGGCTGTGCCCGATAAGGCGCGCCGGCTCGTTCGGCGCGAAGACGTCGAGGATGGCTTCGAGGTCCGCGATGTAATCGGCGAACCAGTAGCCGTCCGCGCACCACGCGCTCCTGCCGAAGCCGCGCCAGTCGGGCGCGACCACGTGCCAATCGCGCTCGAACGCGTCGACGAGAAACTGGAACGAAGCGCCGACGTCCATCCACCCGTGCAGCATGAAGAGCTTCGGCGCGTCCGCCTCGCCCCAGGTGCGCACGTGATAGGCGAGATCGCGGATGAGGACGATCTGGGAGCCGGACGGCTTCAGCGTTTGCGGCACAACGCCAAGCCGTCCTGCCAGCCGGTGTGGTATTGGCTGTCGTTCGCGTAGCGCGCCGCGTCTCTGCGCTCTGTACCGGATGAGCTCGAGCAACCGTCGGCGTACCCCTGCCGGTATTCGAGCGGGAACCCCTGAAGGTTGACGTTCGCGGCGTCGGGCGCCGGCGTGAACGGCGTGGACGGCCCTGAGGAGGGCACGCTGGCACAACCAGCCATCAGCACGAGCAAGGACAGTAAAAACCACGCGAAGCGAATCACGATCGAATGAGGAGGCATGCGCGGAAGTAAGGAGAGCGGGAGGTCCCCAGGCGTTAGAATTGTAACCTATGCGCGCGAGTGCCTCACCGGCGGTTGGCGTTCCCTCCTTCGTTCATCTGCGCGTGCACAGCGAGTACTCGATCGTCGACGGGATGCTGCGGATCGACGACGCGATGGCCGCCGCCGCTCGCGACCGCATGCCGGCGCTGGCACTGACCGATCTTGCCAACGTCTTCGGGCTGGTGAAGTTCTACACCGCGGCGCGCAAGGCAGGAGTGAAGCCGATCGTCGGCTGTGATCTGTGGATCACGCACGAGGCAGAGCGCGATCAACCGCATCGATTGCTGTTGCTGTGCCAGTCGCGCGAAGGCTATCTCAAGCTCTGCGACTGGATGACGCGCGCTTACCGCGTGAATCAGCACCGCGGCCGTGCCGAATTGCGGCGCGATTGGCTCGCCGAAGGCACGGCAGGCTTGATCGCGCTCTCGGGCTTTCGAGACGGCGACGTCGGGCAGGCGCTCGAGCAGGGCAACGTGGAGGGTGCAAGCGCAGCCGCGAGCGCGTGGGCGAAGCTCTTTCCGGATCGCTACTACCTCGAGGTGCAACGCGCCGGCCGCGCCGGCGACGACGTGCTGACCAACGCGATGGTTCGGCTCGCGGCGGAGCTCGCGCTGCCTGTCGTCGCCACGCACCCGGTGCAGTTTCTCGTGCGCGATGAATTTCGCGCGCACGAGGCGCGGGTGTGCATCGCCGAAGGCTACGTGCTCTCCGATCAGCGGCGGCCGAAGCGCTTTACTTCAGAGCAGTACTTCAGGACTCAGGCCGAGATGCAGGATCGCTTCGCGGATCTGCCCGCGGCACTCGCGAACAGCGTGGCGATCGCTCAGCGCTGCAATCTCGCCATTCCCCTTGGGAAAAACTATCTGCCGGATTTCCCCGTTCCTCCCGGCGTCACGATCGAGGAGCACCTGCGCCAGGAAGCGATAGCCGGCCTCAAGCGCCGTCTCGCGCAACTCTATCCCGATGCCGGCGAGCGCGAGGCGAGGCGTCCCGAGTACGTCGCGCGGCTCGATTTCGAGGCGAAGACCATCATTCAGATGGGCTACGCCGGATACTTTCTGATCGTCGCCGATTTCATCAACTGGGCGAAGAAGAACGGCGTGCCCGTAGGCCCCGGCCGCGGCTCAGGCGCGGGCTCGCTCATCGCCTACTCGCTCGGCATCACCGATCTCGATCCCATCCGCTACACGCTCCTTTTCGAGCGCTTCCTCAATCCCGAGCGCGTGTCGATGCCCGACTTCGACATCGACTTCTGCCAGGACGGCCGCGACCGCGTGATCGAGTACGTCAAGGAAAAGTACGGCGCCGAATCGGTGTCGCAGATCGCCACCTTCGGCACGCTCCAGGCGCGCGCGGTCGTCCGCGACGTTGGTCGCGTGCTCGACCTGCCTTACAGTTTCTGCGACGGCATCGCCAAGCTCATTCCCTTCCAGCCCGGCCGCACCGTGACGCTCAAGCGGCGCGCGCGCGACGAGGAGCCGCAGCCGAACGTCGTCTACGCGCGCGAAGTCGAGCCGCTCTTGAACGAGCGCGAAGCCGCGGAAGACGAGGTGCGCGAATTGCTCGCGCTGGCCGAGCAGCTCGAAGGGCTGCCGCGCAATGTCGGGATGCACGCAGGCGGCGTGCTGATCGCGCCGGGGAAGCTCACCGATTTTTGCCCGCTGTACACCCAGGCCGGCTCTGACGCGCCGGTGTCGCAGTTCGACAAGGATGACGTCGAGCTCGTGGGGCTGGTCAAGTTCGATTTCCTCGGCCTCACCACTCTCACCATCCTCGACTGGACGCTGCGTTACATTCGTCGTCTCGATCCCGCGTCGACGCTCACCCTCGACAACCTTCCGCTCGACGATCCGGGAGCGTACGACGTATTCAAAAGTGGAAAGACGGTCGGGGTGTTCCAGTTCGAATCGCGCGGCATGCGCGAGCTGCTGCTCCAGGCGCCGCCGAAGCGCTTCGACGACGTCGTAGCGCTAGTGGCGCTGTTCCGTCCCGGGCCGATGGAGCTGATCCCCGATTACATCAGGCGCAAGCAGGGAACCGAGCGGGTCGAGTTTTTCGACAAGCGCCTGGAGCCGATCCTTGCGCCTACGTACGGCGTGATGGTGTATCAGGAGCAGGTGATGCAGATCGCGCAGGCGATCGGCGGCTACGCGCTCGGCGCGGCCGACCTGCTGCGCCGCGCGATGGGCAAGAAGCTTCCCGAGGAGATGGCGAAGCACCGTTTCGTGTTCATCGACGGAGCCGAGCGAAACGGCCTGTCGAAAGTACGCGCCACGCAGCTTTTCGACCTGATGGAGAAATTCGCCGGTTACGGCTTCAACAAATCGCACGCTGCGGCGTACGCGATGGTCGCCTACCAGACCGCGTACTTCAAGGCGCATCATCCGGCGGCCTTCATCGCCGCCAACCTGTCGCTCGTCATGGACGACACCGACAAGGTGCGTCATTTCTACGACGAGGGTGTTGCGCTGGGGCTCGAGATCGTGCCGCCTGACGTCAACGCGTCCAACTATCGTTTCGAGCCGATCGACGCGAAGCGCATCCGCTACGGGCTCGGCGGCATCAAGGGCACCGGACGCGCCGCGATCGAGGCGATCGTAGCCGCTCGTGAAGCGGGCGGGCCGTTCACGGATCTATTCGACTTCTGCCGGCGCGTCGACAAGCGGCTCGTGAATCGCCGCGCCGTGGAAGCGCTGGTGCGCGCCGGAGCATTCGACGCCGTCGACCTGCGGCGCTCGAGCCTCCTTGCGTCGGCAGGCATCGCGCTCGATTACGCGGAGAAGACGGCGAGCGCGGCGTCGCAAGCATCGCTGTTCGGGGCCGAATCGGGCGACGTCGCCGCCGCGCGTCCGACTCTGATCGAGGCGCGGCCGTGGAGCGACGACGAGCGTCTCGCGCACGAGAAGGCGAGCCTCGGGTTTTATCTGTCCGGTCACCCCTACGCCGCCTGCGCCGCGGAGATGGCTGCGCTCATCTCGGTTCCCCTGGGCTCGATCAGGCCCGCGACGGTGCCGATGCGCATTGCCGGCGTCGTCGCATCGCTGCGCATGCAGACCTCGCGCCGCGGCAAGATGGCCTTCGTCACGCTCGACGACGGCAAGGATCGCGCGGAAGTTCTCGTCTTCAATGAGACCTTCGATGCGCACCGGCATCTGCTACGCGAGGACGCGCTGCTCGTGGCCGAAGTCAAGGTGATGCAGCGGCTCGCCGAAGATGGGCAGACGCAGGGGCTGCGCATCGTTGCCGAGACGCTTTACGATCTTCCCGCGGCGCGGCGCAAGTTCGCGCGCGCGCTGCGGCTTACCTGCAACGGCTCGAGCTCAGGAGCGAAGCTGCTGGAGCTGATCGAGCCTTTCAAGAGCGGGTCCTGCGCGGTTACGATCCGTTTTCAAAATGACGCCGCGAACGGCGAGATCGAGCTGGGAGAAGCCTGGCGCGTCAACCTCGACGACCGGCTGCTCGGCAACCTGCGCGAATCGCTGAGCGCGGAGAACGTGCAGGTTGTGTATTAGACCCTCAACAACAATCGAAGAGGAGGAACCATGAAGCCGGAAATCACTTATCTCGTATGTGTCACGCTGCTCACCGCGCTGATGTGGGTACCCTACGTTCTCGACCGCATGGCGGTGCGCGGCCTCCCCGACACGGTCGGCTATCCCGACAGTCCGAAGCCGCAATCGGCCTGGGCGAGACGCATGATCGCGGCGCACGACAATGCGGTCGAGAATCTCGTCATCTTTGCCGCGCTGGTGCTCGCCGCCAATGCCGTCGGCGTGAGCAACAGCGCGACCGTCATCGCCTGCGCGGTGTACTTCTGGGCGCGTGCCGCGCATTTCCTCGCCTATACCTTCGCCTTGCCATGGGTGCGCACGCTAGCCTTCGTGGTCGGATTCGTGGCGCAGATCGTGCTCGCGTGGCAGATTCTCGCGCACTGAAGACCGCAGAAGCGCACGGACGCCTCTGGGGCGCGAAGGCGCGGGACTGGGCGGAGCTGCAGGAGCCTTTTTTCCTTCGCGTCTACGAAGCGGTCTTCGATCGCGCCGGACTCGGCGCCGCGATGCATTATCTGGATGTGGGCTGCGGCGCCGGGCTCGCCGCACAGCTCGCGTCGCGCCGCGGCGCGGCCATTTCCGGTATCGACGCCGCCGCAGACATGGTCGCGATCGCTCGCGAGCGCGTTCCGGACGGCGACTTCCGTCAAAGTGACATCGAGGAGCTGCCTTTTGCGGATAGCAGCTTTGATGTCGTTGCGGGTTTCAACTCGTTTCAATTCGCAGGCAGCCCCGAAGCCGCTCTTCGAGAAGCCGGTCGCGTCGTCAAGCCTTCGGGCGTCGTCGTCATCGTGACTTGGGCGAGGCCGGAAGGCATGGCCGCCGCTCTCATCGTCTACGCGCTCAAGCCATTGCTGCCTCCGGTGCCGCGTGGGGCACCGGGACCGTTTGCGCTCTCCGATGAGTCCCTGCTCCGCTCGATCGCCGAGCGCAGTGGGCTGACAC
>DATKJP010000008.1:0-4453 GCA_035543635.1 Casimicrobiaceae bacterium | reverse complement strand
CCTACAAATCGCCAGAAAGCGGTGCGCTTCCCGACTGGGCGCGCTGGAAGGACACAGTCTACGCGACGACCTTCGAGCCGATCGCGATCGTCTACAACAAGCGGCTTGTTTCGGCCGATGAGGTACCGAAGACGCACGCCGATTTCACCAAGCTCCTCACGACGAAGGCGGACAAGTTCCAGAAGAAGGTCACCACCTATGACGCCGAAAAATCAGGCGTTGGGTTCATGCTCGCCAACCAGGATGCAAAGCTAAACCCGCAGTTCTGGGACCTCGTGAAAGCGATGGGTGCACGCGGCGTGAATCAGCAAAGCTCGACTGCGACGATGATGGAGCGCGTCTCTTCCGGCGAGAATCTGATCGGCTACAACGTTCTCGGCTCGTATGCATTGACTCGCGCGAAGAAGGACTCGTCGATCGGCATCGTGTTCACCACCGACTACAACCTCGTGCTCTCGCGGCTCGTCTTCGTGTCGAAGAACGCGAAGAATCCCAACGCCGGTCGGCTATTTCTGGATTATCTGCTCTCGAAACGCGGACAGACGATCGCTGCGGAGCAGGCCGAGCTCTTCTCCGTTCGCACCGACATCACGGGCAAGGATTCCGGCGTGGGATTCGCGAAGGAGCTGGGCAGCGCGGTGAAGCCGATTTCCGTGTCCACGGATCTGCTTGCCGGGCTCGACCAGACGAAGCGCCTCGAGTTTCTCAAGCAGTGGCAGGCGTCGATTCGGAAGTAGGACCCCTGAACCGGTAGGCGCGAAGCGGGCGATCCGGAGCGCGGAGAAACGGCCGACACGCAAAACGTGCGAATGAATTCGCACCAAAGTTAGCAATGGCCTCTGCGCGCGCATTCAGCGTCCCGCGGACCACGGTGGTAGCGATCACCGTGCTGGTGATCTTCATGCCGATCGGGCTCATCTTCTGGCAGAGCCTGCTCAACGCGCCGTTCTTCAATCCGCACCATTACGGCATCGACGCATACGAGTTCATCTTCGAGGATCCGGACTTCTGGTCCTCATTCGGAAACTCGCTCGTGATCTCGGCCGGCATGGTGCTGATCGCGCTGCCGCTCGGCGCCGCGCTCGCTTTCCTGCTTACGCGCACCGATCTTCCCGCGCAGCGCTGGATCGAGGTCCTGGTCCTTATTCCCGTATTCGTCTCGCCAATGGTGCTCGCCTTCGGCTATGTCGTCGCGATGGGCCCGGTCGGGTTTTATTCGTTGTGGGCGAAGAGTCTCTTCGGCGACGTGCCCTGGAACATCTACTCGCTCGCGAGCATCGCGATCATCGCCGGACTCACCCACGTTCCGCACGTATATCTCTATTCATCGGCAGCGCTCAAGAGCCTGGGCTCCGACGTCGAGGAAGCAGCGCGCGTAGCGGGTGCGAATCCGCTGCAGGTCGCGCTCAACGTGAGCCTGCCGATGACGATGCCGGCGCTCTTCTACGCCGCCGTGCTCGTCTTCTTCCTCGGCTTCGAGCTGTTCGGATTGCCACTTGTGCTCGGCGATCCCGAAGGACATCTCGTGCTCTCGACGTATCTCTTCAAGCTCACCAACAAGCTCGGCACGCCTTCGTATCATCTTATGGCCGCGGTTGCGGTGTGCATCGTGGCGGTCACGTTCCCCCTCGTCTTACTTCAACGCTGGCTTTTGAAGACCGCCGGCAAGTACGTCTCGGTCAAAGGGAAGGCAACGCGGCAAAAGCTGCTTCCGCTCGGGGGCTGGAAATGGGTCGCGCTGGGGCTGGTCACGCTGTGGCTTTTCTTTACCATCGTCGTTCCGCTGTCCGGGATCGCGCTGCGCGCCTTCGTCGAGCAGTGGGGTGAAGGCATCAACCTCTCGGAAGTGCTCACGCTGGACAACTTCCGCGGCGTGTTTGATCAGCCCGAGCAGGTGCGCGCGATCATCAATACGTTGGTGATCGGCGTGATTGGCGGCGCGCTGGCGGTCGCGTGCTACACCGCAATCGGGCTCGCCGGTCACCGTCAACGCGGCGGCGTGGCACGCATCCTCGATTACATTGTCCTCATTCCGCGCGCGATCCCCGGGCTGCTCGCCGGTCTCGCGTTTCTGTGGATCTTTCTCTTCGTTCCCGGGCTGAAGGAGCTGCGTAACTCGATCTTCTCGGTTTGGCTCGCGTACACCGTGGTCTGGCTCGCCTATGGCATGCGCTTGATCTCGAGCTCCCTGCTGCAGATCGGGCCCGAGCTCGAGGAGTCCGCGCGCACAGTAGGCGCGTCGGGCCGGCGCGTGCTGACCGACGTCACGATTCCGCTGATCCGCTTCGGGCTGCTGGCGAGCTGGCTCCTCGTGTTCATGATCTTCGAGCGCGAATACTCGACCGGCGTGTATCTGCTCACGCAGGGCACCGAGGTCATCGGCTCGATGCTCGTTTCGCTGTGGGGTGCCGGCGCGATCGACCAGGTCGCCGCGCTGTCGCTCATCAACATCGCGCTCGTCGCGGTCGGACTGGCCGTGGCGCTGCGCTTCGGAGTGCGCCTCCATGAAGACTGAATCGAAACGACAGCTCGTCGTCGAGGACCTGCATCTCTCCTACGGCACGAACCCGATCCTCAAAGGCGTGTCGATGACGCTGCATCCGGGCGAGGTCGTCGCGTTGCTCGGCGCATCGGGCAGCGGCAAAACGACGTTGCTGCGTTCCGTGGCGGGACTCGAGCAGCCGTATCAAGGCAAGATCTCGATCGGCGACACGGTCCTCTACGACAGCGCCGCTGGCGTGGATCTACCCGTCGAGAAGCGCAGTCTCGGGCTCGTGTTCCAGTCCTATGCGCTGTGGCCGCACAAGACGGTGTTCGAGAATGTCGCCTACGGATTGCGCCTGCGCGGCACGAGCGCGAGCGAGATCGAAACACGCGTCAACGAGGCGCTGCGCAATCTCGGTCTCGGTGCGCTGGCGGCGCGATTGCCGCATCAGCTCTCAGGCGGCCAGCAGCAGCGCGTCGCGATCGCGCGGGCGCTCGTCTACAACCCGCCCGTCGTGCTGATGGACGAGCCGCTGTCGAACCTCGACGCGAAGCTGCGTGAAGAAGCACGCGCGTGGCTGCGCGAGCTGATCGTGCGGCTCCACCTCTCCGCGCTCGTCGTTACGCACGACCAGACCGAGGCCATGGCGATGGCGGACAAAATTCTTCTGCTAAACGCCGGACGCATCGAGCAGCAAGGCACACCGGAAGAGCTTTACAGCCGCCCGCAAACGCAGTTCACGGCGGAGTTCATGGGCAGCAACAATCATCTGCCCGGGAAAGTCGCGCAGCTCGTTGACGGCCGAGCGATGCTCGAAGGCGAAGGCTGGCGGCTGTGGGGGATGGCGCGCGGCGATCTCAAGCAAGGCGATGCCGCCACCGGCATCATCCGCCTCGAGCGCACGCAAATTGCGAACGGCGCCTCGGAAAATCGCGTTCGAACCGAGCTTGTCACCGGGATGTTTCTCGGCGACCGGCGCGAGAATCTGTTCAAGCTCGGCGGCTTGCGACTACGCTGTTACGGCACCACGCCTGCAAGCGGAGAATGCTGGCTCGAGCTGCCCCGGGATGCTCTGTGGGTTTTTCCAGCGGCGGCTTGACGGGTAACTGACAGGTCAAAATGTTAATCTAGCCTCGCGGTAACTGTATCGATTGACTTGCGGGAGACATCATGGGAATGCTCGACGGATTGATCGGCCTGATGGCCGGTGGCACGCAACAGGGACAAAGCCCGCTGCTGCAGATGGCAGGGCAGTTGATTCAGCAGAACGGCGGACTGCCCGGGATCATCAATAAATTTCAGCAGGCTGGGCTCGGCCAGCAGGCGGGCTCATGGGTCGGCACGGGACAGAACATGCCGATCACGGCTGATCAGCTGCAACAAGTGCTCGGCAGCGGGCAGATCGGGCAGATCGCTCAGCAGCTCGGGCTGTCGCACGGCGAAGCAGGCAACGGCCTCGCGCAGGCGCTTCCGCAGCTGATCGACAAGTTGACGCCGACCGGCCAGATTTCCGCTGATCACAGCGACCTGCTAAAGCAGGCACTCTCGGCGCTGACGAGTCGCAACGCCTGAAGGATGCTTGACGCACAGCTCGTCATCGCCGCGATCCTCGGCGTAGTCGAAGGTCTCACCGAGTTCCTTCCGGTCTCGTCGACCGGGCATCTGATCGTCGCGGGCTCGCTCCTCGGCTACACCGGGGACAAGGCGAAGCTCTTCGAGATCGTGATCCAGGCGGGCGCGATCCTCGCGGTGTGCTGGGAGTATCGCGTGAAGCTGATCGCGGTGGCAGCGGGACTCTTCAGCGATCGCTCGGCACAGCGCTTCGTGCTCAACTTGTTCGTCGCCTTCCTGCCGGCGGCGATTCTCGGGCTCGCCTTTGCCAATGCGATCAAGGCGCGCCTCTTCGCACCGGTGCCCGTCGCGACAGCAATCATCGTCGGCGCCTTTGTGATCCTGTGGGTGGAGCAC
>DATKJP010000007.1:0-1852 GCA_035543635.1 Casimicrobiaceae bacterium | reverse complement strand
CTACAGCGTCCGCCTGGTCTATCAGTCGTTCGATTTCAACGACGTATCGACCGGCAACGATGCGACGCCGCTGTGGATTCCCGAGCTCGCCATGGCCATCGGAACCTTGGTGCTGCTGATCGCGTTTATCGATGAGTGGGTGCTCGAGTGGACTGGCAAGCGGGACTACGCGGTCCCGGAAGAGGCATTGCATAACGAATAGATGGGGAGGGCGAATCGCCCATTTCGACCGCGCCCTTCGCGATTGCCCATGAGCTCCTTCATCACTGCCCTTCTTATCTTCGCGCTGTTCGCGCTGCTCGCGAGCGGTGTGTGGATCGGTCTTGCGCTCGCCGGCGTGGCCTGGATTGGAATGGAGCTCTTCAGCACCCGTCCGGCGGGCGATGCGATGGCGGTCACGATCTGGGGGTCCGCGTCGTCGTGGACACTCACCGCGTTGCCGCTCTTCGTGTGGATGGGCGAGATTCTCTTTCGCACCCGACTGTCCGAGGACATGTTCCGCGGACTCGCGCCGTGGCTCGAGCGTGTTCCGGGACGGCTGCTCCATACGAACATCATCGGCTGCACGATCTTCGCCGCCGTCTCCGGATCGTCCGCCGCGACCTGCGCGACCATCGGCAAAATGACCTTGCCGGAATTGAAGGCTCGCGGTTATCCGGAGGACATCACCATCGGCACGCTCGCCGGCGCGGGCACGCTGGGGCTTCTGATTCCGCCGTCGATCATCATGATCGTCTACGGCGTGATGGCCAATGTGTCGATCGCGCAGCTGTTCATCGCCGGCGTCATCCCGGGCATCGTGCTGGCAGTGATGTTCTCGGGTTATATCGTCAGCTGGGCACTCGTCAATCCGGAGAAGATCCCGGCGGCGAGCGGGAGGACGACCTTCGCGCAGAAGGTTTACGCGTCCCGGCATCTGATTCCGGTGGTGCTTCTGATCGCGGCCGTCCTCGGCTCGATCTACACCGGCATCGCGACCGCGACCGAAGCAGCGGCCTTCGGCGTCGTGGGTTCGCTTGCGATCTCTGCCGTGCAGCGCTCGCTCAACTGGCAGACATTCAGCGCCAGCCTGCTCGGCGCGACGCGCCTCTACTGCATGATCGCGCTGATCCTCGCCGGCGCCGCGTTTCTCACGCTCGCGATGGGCTACATCGGATTGCCGCGCGACCTGGCCGCCTGGATCGCGTCCCTCAACCTGTCGCCGGCGACGCTCATCGTCGCGCTTGCCATTTTCTATATCATCCTGGGATGCTTCATCGACGGCATCTCGATGGTCGTGCTGACAATGGGCGTCATCCTGCCGACGGTCGAGGCCGCACACATCGACCTTCTCTGGTTCGGAATCTTCGTCGTGCTGGTCGTGGAAATGGCGCAGATCACCCCGCCGGTCGGCTTCAACCTGTTCGTGCTGCAGGGGATGACGCGCAAGCAGATCACCTGGATTGCGCGCCACGCGTTGCCGATGTTCTTCCTCATGTGCATCGCCGTCGCGCTCATCTGGATGTTTCCGATCCTGGTCAACTTCCTGCCGCAGAAGATGGGCATGCAATGAGATCGCCCTCGTCGATTCCAATGCCAAAGTGGTCGGCGACCTTCGCAGCGCCGTTTGCCACGCTCGGCATCCGCACTGAGGGCGAAGCGCTCGCCGCGCTGTCCTATCTCCCGCAGGGCGAACGGCTCGTCGCGCCGTCGAACGCGACGGCAGCGCGCGTCGTCCGCGAGCTCGAGCGCTATCTCGAAGACGCAGAATTCCGCTTCACGATTCCGCTCGCCCCCCGTGGGACTGATTTCCAGCAGCGCGTATGGACTGCGATCCGCGCCATCCCGCTCCGCGAGTCGCGCACCTACGGCG
>DATKJP010000006.1:0-29554 GCA_035543635.1 Casimicrobiaceae bacterium | reverse complement strand
CAATACGGCGCGGGGCCCGATCGTCGACGAGCAGGCGTTGGTCGATGCATTGATCGAGCAGCGCATCGCGGGAGCGGGCTTGGATGTCTTCGAGCGGGAACCCCACGTCGAGGAAGCGCTGCTCGCCATGCCCAACGTCGTTCTCACGCCGCATCTGGGGAGCGCGGTGGCCGAACTGCGCGAGGCGATGGCGCACGTGGTCGTCGACAACATCGCGGCGGTGCTGGAGGGTCGGCGGCCGCCGAATTGCTGGAACCCGGAGGTCTACGCGGGCTGAGACCTCCGTTTTCTATGCTCGCGTGTGGAAGAGAGCGATCCATCATGGCGGACAAGGCGAAAGTGGTTCTGACCGACTACGTCTGGGAATCCCTGGACGTTGAGAGGAAGCTGCTGGAAGGCCTCGCCGATCTCGTGCCGCTCAAAACGAAGAAGCCGGACGAGTTCATTGGCGAGGCACAGGATTGCGACGCACTGCTGAACACCTACGCGGGGCCTATCACGGGGGAGGTCATGGCGCTCATGCCCAAATGCCGGATCATCGCCCGCTACGGCATCGGCGTGGACACCATCGATCTCGAAGCGGCGACGAAAGCGGGCATCATCGTCACCAACAATCCGAGCTACTGCATTGACGAAGTCGCGGAGCACACGATGGCGCTCGTGCTGGCCTGTGCGCGCAAGGTCGCGCTCTACGATCGGCTCGTGCGCGCATCGCGCTGGGAGGTCCCGCCAGGGAAACCGATGTTCCGTGTCTCGGGCCGGACGTTGGGGCTCGTCGGCTTCGGCAATATCGCGCGTCGGATCGCGGCGCGCGCGCAAGCGTTCGACATGCGCGTCCTCTTCGCTGATCCGTTTGTCGCGGGTGGACAATTCAGCACACCGGCGAAGAAGGTAGAGCTGCACGAGCTGCTCGGCCACTCCGACTTCGTCTCGCTTCATCCACCGCTCACGCGAGAGACGAGGAAGATGATCAACGACGATACGCTGTCGCGGATGAAACCAACGGCATTTCTCATCAACTGCTCGCGCGGGCCGGTCGTGGATACCGACGCGCTGGTGCGCGCGCTCGATGCGAAGTCGATCGCCGGCTGCGCGCTCGACACGACGGACCCTGAGCCACTGCCGGACCCTCATCCCCTTCGCGGGCGCGACAACGTCATCATCACCCCACACGTCGCGTGGTACAGCGAGCAGGCGCTTGTCGGATTGCAGGCCGGCGCGCCGAACGAAGTTCGCCGAGTGCTGTCTGGAGAGTGGCCTGTCAACGTCGTCAATCGAGAGGTCAAAGGCAGGAATCGCGCCGGGCTTTGATCGGGGGATACTTGAGCTGCAACGGACCGTGAGCATCTTGCGACGCGGCTTAGTCAGGAGGGAGATTCTGACGCTGCTCGGCGGGATCATCGCCGTGGCGTGTTTGCCGCTGTACATTGTCCAACCTGTGATCTCGTACTCGTCCGCGGAAAACAATGTCGGCCTCGATGTCCGCAGGCTCAAGCACGACGTTCGGTTGATCTCGACGACGTTCAGTCCGCGCGATCATCTGCACGTGGAGAACCTTGATAAGGTGGCGGCGTACCTACACGATGAGCTCGCGACGGCGGGCGGCCGTGTTTCGGAGCAGACGCTCCTTGCACATGGTCGAACGTATCGGAACGTAATCGCATCCTTCGGACCCGAACAAGGCGATCGTATCGTCGTTGGTGCGCACTACGATACCTTTGGGCCGAACCCTGGTGCGGATGACAACGCCAGCGGGGTTGCCGGATTGCTTGAGCTGGCGCGTCTGCTCGGTCAGACAACACTGACCCGCCGCGTCGACCTCGTTGCGTACACGCTCGAGGAGCCGCCGTACTTCGGGACCCCGTCCATGGGCAGTGCGGTTCATGCCAAGAGCCTGAAAGACGAGGGCGTTCCGCTTCGATGCATGATCTCTCTCGAGATGATCGGCTACTTCTCCGACGCCCGAGGCAGTCAGGACTATCCCAATCGCCTTGTCGGTCTTCTGTATCCGTCGACAGGAAATTTCATTGGGGTGGTCGGAAATCTCGGTGGCGTACTGCTGGTCCGGAGGATCAAGGCGGCAATGGCCTCGGCCACTGACTTGCCTGTTCGATCTCTGAACGCACCCCGCTCCGTGGTAGGCATCGACTTTTCCGACCACATGAACTATTGGGACAACGGTTACGACGCCGTAATGGTTACTGACACGGCTTTTTTCCGCAATGCGAACTATCACACCAATCTGGACACCTGGCTCGAACTCGACTTCATCCGAATGGGGAAGGTCGTGCAGGGTGTGCACGCCGCCGTGGTTGAGTTGGCGAGATGAAAGCTCATGTGGCCGCAGCCACGCGAAATGAAAAGGGGAACAGCATGCGCAAACCATTCGCCGGTACGAAGACTCTTTCTCGCCGTCGCTTCCTGATCGGCTGCGCCGCGACAGCAATGATTGCGAGCAACGGAGCGAGAGCAGCGGAGATTCGCTACCGGCTTGGTCTGAGTCAGCCGGTGGACAGTCCGAATTACATCCGGCTGAAGGAGATGGCCGACAACGTCCGGGCCGAAACAGGCGGACGCATGCAGATCGATGTCTACCCGGCCGGGCAGCTCGGGTCGGACAACGCCATGCTGGCCGCGTTGCAGAAGAACGAGATGGAGATGTACATGGGCGGCAACGTCTTCGGGCCGCTCGTGCCGGTGACCGAAATGCCGGGTTTGCCGTTCACGTTCAAGAGCTCCGCCGATGTGTTCACCGCGCTCGACGGCGAGCTCGGCGATCATGTTCGCGCTGAAATGATGGCCAAGGGCATCTACGCCTTTCGCCGCAGCTTCGACAACGGCTTCCACCATCTGACGACCAGCACCAAGCCGATCCGCACCGTCGACGACCTCGTCGGCATGAGGATCCGCACCCCGGTGCAGAAGATGACCGTCGATTTCTTCGAATCGCTCGGTGCCAAGCCGATGACGTTTACCCTGAGCGAGCTTTACCGCGTATGCAAGGAACGGGTCGTCGACGGTCAAACCGATCCGCTCGGGATCGTTTTATTGTTGAAGCTCTACGAAGTCCAGACCTATTTGAGCCTCACCAACCACTGGTGGTCGGGTTTTACGCTCACCGCCAACGTGCAGGCCTGGCAGGCGCTGCCCGCCGAGATCCGGGCGATCATCGAGAAGCACGCCGACGCCGCGGCGCTAGCGCAGCGCAAGGACATCGAGAAGCTCAATGCGGAGGCGCTCGGCGTGCTCCGCGGCAAGGGCATGATCGTCAACGAAGCCGACACGAGCGGATTCCGCAAGTCGCTCGCCGCGTTCTACGCGCGATGGAGAGAAATTTACGGTGCGAAGGCCTGGACGCTGCTCGAAGCTCGCGTAGGCAGGCTCGCTTGAGAGCGGTCGATCCGACGAAGTATCAAATCCGGCGGTGGCGCTTCACTCGCTCCAGCACGGCACAGACCGCAGCCGTATCCTGCTCAGCGAAGCCGGCGGCGATCGCCGCGTCGTAGATCGACGCTGTCGCGTCGAACAGCGGCGTCGGCGAGCCAAGCTCGCGCGCGAACTCGCCGATGATCTGCATGTCCTTTTGCCAGATGCCGACCTTCATCGCCGCGGGAGAGTAATTGCGTTTCACCATCATTGGACCGCGCACCTGAAGCATGCGCGACGAGCCGGCGCCATCGGCCAACACCTTCACCATCGTGTTCGCATCGAGTCCGGCCTTTCTGCCGAGCACAAGAGCTTCGGCGGTCGAGACGTTGTGAATCGCCACCAGCAGATTGGCGACGAACTTCATCTTGGATCCCGCGCCGAACGGGCCGATAAAGTAATGCGCCCGCGCGAAGCCTTCGAGCACGTGAATGCAGCGCCGGTACGCGCTGCGCGTTCCGCTCGCGTAAACGACGAGGTCCTTCGTTCTCGCCTGCGCGCCCGTTCCGCTCAACGGGCAATCGAGCAGCGAGATGCCTCGCCGCGCAAGGAGCGCCCGTGCGCGCTCCTTGTCGGAGATGGAAAGAGTGCTCGTCTCGACGACGATCTGCCCGCGACGCCCCTCAGCCGCGAGCCCCGAGGCGACGTCGCGTAGAGCGTGCGCGCTCGGCAGCGAAGTGATCACGATGGTCGCGCGGCCGCCAAGATCCTGCGTGCTCCGCGCTACCTCGCCTCCCGCTCGCTTCAGCTCTGCGCGGCGCTGCGGCAGCAGGTCGTAGCCCAGCACCGCAAACTTGGCTTTGACGAGATTGGCCGCCATCGCGGAACCCATGATGCCCAGCCCGACTACGCCGACCCGCTCGCTCTTGCGCATGACGCTACATCCTTAAGCTCATTGCGCTCGCGTCGCCGCGAGCGCGCCCACCGCGGCGAACAGCGCCTCGATCGACTCGCGTGCGATGTCGCGCACGATGAACACGATGCGCGAGCGCGGATCGATCTCGTGCCCGCCCTCGAGCGTCACCGGTGGATGGAAGAGATGCTGCGCTCCCTGGAGAACGACAGGGCCACGCTCTCCGACCACGTGAACGATGCCTTTGACGCGCAGCAGATCAGGGCCGCGCAGCTGAGCGAGTGCCTGGAGTGCTGCGTTCAATACTTCCCAGGTGAAGGGCTCGTAGAACCAAAGGCAGAAGGAGCGGATCGCCGCGTCGTGGACGCCACGACCGGACGAGTAGCGTGCGGCATCGCCCAATCGCTGCGCGAACTTCCCGCTCGTAACGGGATCGAGCCAACGGTCCAAGTCGTCCCACTTCGCGCCGAGAGTACTTGGGGCGATGTTTGCGAGCAGCGAGGGATCGAGCTCGCCATCGACCGCGGTCGTACAGAGCGCGAAAGGATTGAGCGCTTCGAGACGCCGTCGCAAACGCGTGACGCCCTCACTATCCGCGATGTCGGTCTTGGTGATCACGAGGCGATCGGCGACCGCAGCCTGCTTGGCCGCCTCGAGCATCGCGTCGAGCTGACCCTCGCCGTTCACCGCGTCGACCAGCGTCACCACGCCCTCGACTCGATATTGCGCGCCGAGCAGCCCGTCGCCTCGCAGCGTGTGCAACACCGGAACGGGGTCGGCGAGACCGCTCGTCTCGACGAAGACGCGATCGAAGTCGATCACCTCGCCTGAGCGCCGCTTGACGAAAAGGTCGCGCAGCGTCTCCTGCAAATCGGTGCGCAAGGTGCAACACAGACAACCGCTGCCGAGCAATGTCATCTGCTCCGACGAGGCTTCGACCAGCTCGTGATCGATACCCGCTTCGCCGAATTCGTTGATGATCACCGCGGCGCGATTCATTCCAGGATGGCGCAGCAGGCGACGCAGCAGCGTCGTCTTGCCGCTTCCCAGGAAACCCGTGATCACGGTGACGGGCAGCCGGGTTGCCAGAGGATCTGCACCCGGCGAGCCGCGGGGGTTTGCTTGCGGGGTCACAGCGTCATCTCGAGAATGTAGAGCCCGCCAATGAGGCGATCCACGGTGTAGACGAGGCGACGGTCGTCGACGTAGACGTCGTTCAACTGGATCGCGCCCGCGCGCGACAGCGGTGGCGCAGGCGGGACGAAGTACGCGATCTCCTGTGGCTGGTACGGATTGCTTATGTCGTACGCGCGAACGCCCGCGTTGAAGAAGGTGCCGATGACGATCTCATCGGAGCGCCACGAGGTTGGCACGGGCAGGTTCTCGTGCAGGTTGTGCGCGCCGAAACGGCCGCCGCGGTGCGCGAACGCGCCGAGCGGAGGCGCCGGCAACGTGCTGATCGGGACCGGATTCGTTTCGGCGCGAACGTCGACGATCCAGACCAGCTTGGGCCAGTCGAAGCCGTCGTCCTTGATGCATTCGTCGCTGACCACGAGCAGCTCGCGATCGAACAGCGGCAGCACCGTGTGCGTGAAGCCGTTGAACGGGGGCGAATACTGCCAGCGGCTCACCAGCTTCGGATGCGCCTTGTCGGCGATGTCGAGGATCACCGCGCCGCCGTCGATGTAGCCGACGTACGCGCGATCCGGCCGCTGCGGAAAGACGTTGGTATTGTGCGCGCGGAATCCCGCGTCGAATTTCGGGTCGAGCCGTCGCGGCGCGGGCTCGTTGTCGCCTTCTCGCGTGCCGGGCAGCCACCAGCGTCCGAGCTCGACTGGCTTTGTCGGCTTGCGCACGTCGATGATGCGATAGAACTGATCGTCGTTGGGATGGCGCGGCTGAAAATCCGCGGCGCCGCTCGCCATGTGCACGAACTCGCCGTCGACGAACCACAGCGCGTGCACGCCGCGCGAATGCGGTCCCGACGCGTCGAAGTGAGCGATGAGCTTCGGCTCCTCGGGCACAGCGATGTCGAAGAGCTCGAAACCTGCGGGCGTGAGCCCTGTCTTCTGCGTCTGATAAGCGACCGCCATCAGGTCGCCGACGACATCGAGAGAATTCGAGCGCACTCTGGCATGCGGCAGCTCGGTCTGGACGACGACACGAGGCGAGCGCGGATCGCTGACGTCGACGGCAGTGAAATTCTTCGGCGCCGATTCGTGCGCGAGCCACAGGATGCGGCGGCCGTCGCGTGCGAGCTGCATCGCCATGCCCTCGCCGATGCCGCCGAAGCCGGAAAGATCGTGATGCGCGACGAGGCGCATGTTGAACGACAAGGCCTGATCGCGACGCGAAGCGTCGAGGGCGTTCCTCATCGGGGCAGTGTCCCACAAAACCATTCTGCGCGTGCCTTCGGGTACCATGTCGCCAAGGCGCTCACCGTGCAGTCAACGGACGAGAAGGAGGGAAGCATGCGGATCGGGAGATCGCTGTGCCTGAGTCTGGTCATCGTCGCCGCACTGCTGAGCGGCGCGGCTGCCGCCCAGACGTATCCGTCGAAGCCGGTGAAGCTGGTCGTCACCTATCCCCCCGCCGGAAGCTCCGACCTCATGGGACGCATTCTCGGGCAGAAGCTCGGCGAGCTCTGGGGTCAGCCGGTCATCGTTGAGAACAAGCCCGGCGCCGCGGGATCGATCGGCATGGAGTACGCGAGCCACCAACCGCCCGACGGCTCGAGCTTCCTCATCGCCAATCTCGGGCCCGCGGTGATCAATCCGCTTCTGACCAAAGTTCCGTACGACGTCGAGCGCGACTTCGTTCCGGTGTCGCTGATCGCGACCGGTCCCAACATTCTGGTCGTCAACCCGAGCTCTCCCGCGAAGACGCTGGGCGAGCTGATCGCTTACGCGCGTGCGAATCCGGGCAAGCTCAACTTCGGCTCGGGCGGGTCCGGGAGCATCGCGCACATGAGCGGCGAGCTGCTCAAGAGCCTCACGCACGTGGACATCGTGCACGTCCCGTACAAGGGCGGCATCCTGTCGATCAACGATCTGCTCGCCGGACACGTCGACATGGTGTTCTCCGACGCGCTGCCGGTGATGCAGTACATCCGCGCCGGCAGGCTGCGCGCGCTCGCTATCACCGGCGCGGAACGCAGCCCTTTCGCGCCCGACATCCCGACCTGTCTGGAATCCGGCGTGCCCGGGCTCGTCGCGGTCAACTGGTGGGGCGTGCTCCTGCCCGCGGGGACGCCCAAGCCGATCGCGGACAAGTTTCACGACGACCTCGTCAAGGTGATGCAGCAACCCGAGGTGAAGGAGAAATTTGCCGCCCTGGGCGTGGACGCGGTGAGCGGAACGCCCGAGCAACTGCGCGCGTACATCAAGTCGGAAACGGTGAAGTACGCGCGGCTGATCAAGGAAGCAGGCATCAAGGCGGAGGAATGAAGCTGCCGACAGCTCAAGCGCGCACGCGCCGTAACCAGTACGCAGGGAGCATCGTGGCGTCGCTCGCGCCGAAGCCGTCGCGCGCCGCCTCGTCGTAGCGCTCGAGCGCCTGCGCCGTCAGCGGCAGGCTGACGCGGAGCCCGGCGGCTTCCTCGAGCATCGTGCGCAAATCCTTGCGGATGAGATCGATGTCGAAGGTGACCGGCGCAGTCTCCTTGCCCTGCAATGCTGCCGCGATCGTCGGACCGCGAACCTTGAGCATGTTCGGCCCGCCCGATGTGTCCGAAAAGATATCGATCAGACGCGCCGGCTCGACGCCGACGCCGCGGCACAGGGACAAGGCTTCTCCGAGCGCCTGGTAGTAGACGAGCAGCGGCAGATTGATCGCGAGCTTGACGCTCGCGCCCGCGCCGATCGGGCCGACGTGCTCGACGCGCCGGCACAGCTCGACAAGCAGCGGCCGCGCGCGTTCCACGTCGGCCGATTCGCCTCCGACGAAACCGAAGAGCTTGCCTTCCTTCGCGGGACCGACCGTCCCGCCGACCGGGCATTCGATCAGCGCCGCTCCTTTCGCTCTTACGCTCGCTGCGAGCGCCTTCTCGACTTCCGGGCGAACCGTGCTCATGTCGACGAAGAGCTTGCCGCGCACTTCACCGGCGAGCAATCCGCGCTCGCCCCGATACGTCGCATCGATGGCTGCGGCGTCGGTGAGCATCGTGACGATGAACTCAGCATCGCTCGCAGCCTCCAGCGCGGTCGCAGCCACTTTTGCACCCGCCGCGGCGAGCGCCTGCGTTTTCTGCGGCGTGCGGTTCCAGACCGTTACTTGATGACCGCGATCGACCAGCCGTCCGGCCATCGCGGCGCCCATGCGGCCCGTTCCTGCGATAGCGATTTTCAATGGCTCCTCCATCGTTTGTGCTATGGCTCGCGCTTACGTTGACACGCCCGCGCCCGAAGCGTCAAATGTGCGCGATAACCAGAATGAATCGCAGTAAGCGGCCGCGTTCGCTCAAGGAGTGCGGTTTCGGAGGAGGATCGTGGGGTCGTCCGTCAGTGACGGCATGCGCATCGACTGGGATGTGCCGGTTCCGATGGACGACGGAGTGAAACTGCGCGCCGATGTGTTCTCGCCGAGCGCATCCGGACGCTATCCCGTGCTGTTGAGCTACGGGCCGTATGCCAAGGGGCTCGCGTTCCAGGAGGGTTACCCGAGCGCGTGGCAGCGCATGATCGCCGAGCATCCGGACGTGGCGTACGGGTCGACCAACAAGTATCAGAACTGGGAAGTCGTCGATCCGGAGAAATGGGTTCCCGACGGCTACGTCTGCGTGCGGATCGATTCGCGCGGCGCGGGTCGCTCACCCGGTTTCATCGATCATTTCTCGCCGCGCGAGACACGAGATTTTCACGATTGCATCGAATGGGCCGGCGTCCAGCGGTGGTCGAACGGCAAGGTGGGCCTCAACGGCATCTCGTATTACGGCATCAACCAGTGGCACGTGGCCTCGCTGCAGCCGCCGCATCTTGCCGCGATGTGCATCTGGGAGGGCGCTGCGGACTGGTACCGCGACATGACGCATCACGGCGGCATTCTTTGCACGTTCTGGGCGAACTGGTACGACATGCAGGTCACCACCGTGCAGTACGGTCGCGGCGAGCGCGGACCGATGAGCCGCATCACGGGAGCGCTAGTGTGCGGCGACGAGACGCTGACCGACGCCGAGCTCTATCGCAATCGCTGCGATTTCGGCGAGGAGATCCGCGCGCATCCGCTGGACGACGAGTATCACAAGGCACGATCGCCGCAGTGGGAGAAGATCACCGTCCCGTTCCTCTCCACCGCGAACTGGGGCGGGCAGGGGCTGCACCCGCGCGGAAATTTCGAAGGCTTCGTGCGCGCCGCGTCGAAGCAGAAGTGGCTGGAGGCGCATGGGCTCGAGCACTGGACGCACTTCTACACGGACTACGGCGTCAAATTGCAAAAGCGATTCTTCGATTGCTTCCTCAAGGACGACGACAACGGTTGGACAAAGCAGCCGCGCGTGCAGCTCCAGGTGCGCCACATCGATCGCTTCGTCGAGCGGCACGAAGACGAATGGCCGATCGCGCGCACGCAGTGGACGCGCTACTACCTCGATCCGAGCGGCTGTCGCCTCGCGCGCGAGCCGGCTGGCCGCGCCGAAAGCCTGAGCTTCGACGCGCTGGGCGACGGCATCACGTTCGTGAGCGCGCCGCTCGAGCAGGAAACAGAGATCACCGGGCCGCTCGCGGCGCGCCTGTGGGTGTCCTCTTCGACGACCGACGCCGACTTCTTCATCGTGTTTCGCGTGTTCACGCCCGACCTGCGCGAGGTCGTCTTCATGGGCGCGATCGATCCGCACACGCCGATCGCCCAGGGATGGCTGCGCGCCTCGCACCGCAAGCTCGACCGCAAGCTCTCGACCGAGTACCGGCCCTATCACACGCATGACGAAGAGCAGCCGCTCGAGCCCGGCGAGCCCGTTCCCCTCGACATCGAGCTCTGGCCCACGTCGATCGTGGTTCCCGCCGGTTACCGTCTCGGGTTCAGCGTGCGCGGGCGCGACTACGAGTGGGGCAAATCGACTGGGGCGAGGTTGTCGAACTTCAAGAACGAATTGCGCGGCTGCGGGCCTTTCCTGCACGACGATCCGAGAGACCGTCCCGCAGCGACCTTCGGCGGCAGGACCACGCTGCACTTCGCATCGGGGCAGGATTCCTACGTGATCGTTCCGCAGATTCCTCCTCGCCGCGCATGAAGAAAGGACCGATGTGGCCACGATGAAGCTCTATGGATTCTGGCGCTCGCTCGCGACCTACCGGGTGCGCGTCGCTTTGAGGCTCAAGGGCATCGAGGCGCAGGAGGCTTCGATCAATCTCTTGCAGGGCGCGCAGCACGGTGCCGACTACAAGGCGATCAATCCGCAGTGCGTCGTCCCCTCGCTGATCGTCGACGGCGGCGAGCCGCTCGTGCAGTCGATGGCAATCCTCGAATATCTCGAAGAGACGCATCCGCAGCCGCCGCTGCTGCCGAAGGACGCTCGCGGCCGGGCGCGGGTGCGCGGCCTCGCGCTGATCGTCGCCTGCGACGCGCATCCGCTGATCGTGCCGCGCATCCGGAGTTATCTCGAGCGCGAAATGCATCTCGACGAGCCTGCGCGCAACCGCTGGCTGCAGCACTGGACCTTGCAGGCGCTGGAGACGCTCGAAGCGCATCTCGCGAAGGAGCCCGAGACCGGACGCTTCTGCCACGGCGATGCGCCCACGATGGCCGACATCTGCCTTTCAGGTCAAGTATTCGCAGCGGGCTATTTCAACGTGCCGACCACCACCGTGCCGACCGTCGCGCGCATATTCGCCGAATGCATGAAGATCGAGGCTTTCGATCGCTCGCAGCCGCTCAAGCAACCCGACGCTCCGAAGAACCCGGCCCATTAGCATCGCACGAGGAGGATTTCATGGTTTTTACGCGCAGACGATTCGTCAAGGCTGTAGGCAGCGGCGTCGGCATTTCCGCGCTTGGACTTCCGCCATTTGCGCAAGCGCAGAACGAGCCCATCCGCGTTGGCCTGATGACGGTGAAGACCGGGCCGCTCGCTTCGGGCGGGATCGATATGGAGCGGGCGCTCGTGCAGTTCCTGAAGGAGCGCAACAACGCGCTGGCCGGCCGCAAGGTCGAACTCTTTGTCGGCGACAGTGCTGGTGTCCCCGCGCAGGCGCGCACCAAGCTGCAGGAGCTGGTCGAGCGCGACAAGATCCAGGTGATGATCGGTCCGCTCGCGACCGCGGAGGCGCTCGCTTCCAACGACTACATCATCCAGCAACAACTTCCGACGCTTTCGGTCGCCGCCGCGGAAGATCTCACCCAGCGCACTCCCAACCCATGGTTCGTGCGCGGGACTTCGACTTCGTCTCAGAGCGCGCAGCCGCTGGCGGATTATTGCCTCAAGACTCTCAAGTACAAGCGCATGGCGACGATCTCCGACGACATCGCCTATGGCCACGAGATGTGCGCGGGCTTCCAGCGCGTGTTCGAGGACGGCGGCGGCAAGATCGTGCAGAAAATGTTTCCGCCGCTCGCGGTGCCCGACTACGCGACCTATCTCGCCCAGCAAAAGACCAACATCGACGGCATCTTTCTCGGCTTCGCCGGATCGAACGGCTTCCGCTGGTACAAGCAGTTCAACGAATACGGCCTCAAGGGCAAGATCAACGTCGTCGGCGGCATGACCGCTTTCGACGAAGCGGTGTTGCGCAACATGGGCGACGAGGCGCTGGGCATCATCACCGCCTGCTGGTACTCGGCCGAGATCGACAACCCGATCAACAGGAAATTCGTGGCGACCTTTCGCAACGACTGGAAGTATGATCCAGGCTTTTACGCTGCCGCGACCTATGTCGAAGGCGGCGTGCTCGAGGCGGCGCTGCAGGCGGTCAACGGCAAAATCGAGGACAAGCCGGCGTTCATGAAAGCGCTGCGCGGGATCAAGGTGGAAACGGCGCGAGGCCCTGTTGCGTTCGACGAGTACGGCAACATCGTCGGGAATGTGTACATCCGCAAGGTCGAGCGCAAGGAGGGGCGTCTGGTCAACACCGTGATCTATACGTACCCGAACGTGAGCCAGTTCTGGACCTACGATCCGAAGGAGTTCCTCAAGAACCCGGTCTACTCGCGCGACTGGCCGCCGGCGAAGAATCTGGAGAATTGAGGGCGCCACGCCGGTCTGCGCATGCAGTTCTGGATCATCCAGACCCTGAATAGCCTGGCGCTGGGCGGTCTGCTTTTTCTCCTCGCGGCGGGGTTCTCGCTGATCTTCGGGTTGATGCGCATCGCGAACCTGACGCACGGTTCGTTGTTCATGCTGGGCGCGTATCTGGGCGTAACGGTGCTCAGGATCATTCCCAACCTGTGGGTCGCTGCATTGATCGGCGGCCTCGCAGTGGCTGTCTTCGGTGGATTGCTGGAGCGGTTCATCCTGAGACGGCTCGCCGGGAACGCGCTGGGACAGGTCCTGGTCACGCTCGGCGTTTCCTTCATCGTCGCCGATTTCTGCCTGATCGTCTGGGGAGGCGATCCGATTCCACTGGCGGCGCCGGAATCGCTGCGGCGGCCGCTCGTCATCGGCAGCATCGCGTTTCCGGCGTACCGGCTCGTCGTGCTGGCGATCGCGATCATCACTGCAATCGCTCTGCATCTGCTCATGGATCGAACCCGGCTTGGCGCGATGATTCGGGCCGGTGTGGACGACATGCCGATGGCGCGCGCGGTCGGGATTCCGGTGTCGAAGCTGTTCTCATTCGTGTTCTGCCTCGGTGCTGCGCTCGCAGGAGCGGGCGGCGTGATCGCCGGGCCGATCATGTCGGCCTATCCGGGGCTCGACGCGGACATGCTGCCGCTCGCGCTGATCGTCGTCATCCTCGGCGGCGTCGGCAGTTTGCTCGGAGCCTTCGTCGGCAGCTTCGTCATAGCGTTCATCTATACTTTTGGCTCGGTCCTGCTCCCTGATCTCGCGTACGTCATCCTTTTCCTGCCGATGATCGCGGTCATCGCCTATCGCCCGCGCGGATTGTTCGGAAGGCAGAGTTCGTGAAGTGGATCGCTTTGGTTTTTCTCTGTGTGCTGCTGGCTGCTTTTCCGCTCTTCGGCGGAGACTTTTACATCAATCTCGCGAGCCAGATTTTCATCGCGACGATCTTTGCGGCGAGCTTGAACCTGCTCGTCGGATACGGCGGACTGGTGTCGCTGGGTCACGCTGCCTGGATCGGGCTCGCGGCTTATACCTCCGCGTGGCTCTATCTGCGTCTGGGATTAGGCCACGTCCTCACTGCTCCGGCTGCCCTACTGCTGACGACACTGATCGCCGCCGCGTTCGGCTGGATCGCGCTGCACGCGAGCGGATTGGGCTTTCTGATGATCACGCTCGCCTTGACGCAGGTGCTCTGGGGCACGGCGTATCGCTGGGCCTCGGTGACCAACGGCGACAACGGGCTTTCAGGGCTGACGCGACCGGCGCCCTTCGGCATCAGCCTCGACACGCCGGCATCCTTCTACTACTTCGCGCTCGCCGTGGCCATCGTCGCGCTGTCGCTGATGGCGAAGTTCGTCGGCTCGCCCTTCGGCGCGGCGCTGCGCGGCACTCGCGACGAGCCGCGGCGCATGGCGGCCCTCGGCCACAACGTCTGGCTCGTGCGCTGGATGACCTTCGTCTATTCCGGTTTCTGGGGCGCCGTGGCGGGGCTACTCTACATCTATTATCACAAGTACGTTCATCCAACCACGCTCTCACTTACCTCATCCGCAGAGGCGCTGCTCAGCGTGATCGCCGGCGGCGCGGGAACGCTCGCCGGTCCGATCGTCGGCGCGGCGATTGTCCTGATCCTGAAGAACTATGTATCCGCTTATCTCGAACGCTGGAACATGCTGCTGGGCTTCGTCTTCGTGCTGATCGTCATCTTCATGCCGGAGGGTATCGTGCCCGGAGTGCGCCGGTTGTGGACGCGCTGGGTGGCGAAGTGAGCTCCGCGCTCCGGTTGAGCGGTTTGCGCAAGGCCTTCGGCGGGCTGCCTGCTACGGATGACGTCTCGCTCGAAGTGATGGCGGGAGAGCGTCGTTTGATCATCGGACCCAACGGCGCGGGCAAGACGACGCTGTTCAATCTCATCACCGGCGATCTCAAGCCCGATGCCGGCGCAATCCATCTGTTCGGCAATGATGTTTCGCGCCTGAAGACGCACCAGCGCGCGCATCGCGGCCTGGCCCGCACCTACCAGATCATCACGCTGTTTCCCAAAGATTCGCTCGAGCACAACGTGGTGCTCTCGCTGCTCGGATTGTCCAAGGCGCGGTGGAAGTCGTTGAGTCCGCTCAGCGCTCAGGCGGGTCTGCACTCAGAGGCGCGACGCGTGCTTGGCCTCGTCGGGCTCGAGCAGCGCGCGGAGCGGCCGATCCGCGAAGTCTCCTACGGCGAAAAGCGCCGCGTAGAAATCGCGATGGCCTTGGCGCAGAAGCCGAAGATTCTATTGCTCGACGAGCCGCTGGCGGGACTCTCGCGCGAGGAACGGTCCGCAGTCAAGGCATTGATCAGCGGGATTCCGCGGGAGGTCACGGTGGTGATGATCGAGCATGACATGGACACTGCGCTCGATCTCGCCGAGCGCGTCACGGTCCTCCATTATGGCAAAGTCATCGTTGAAGGCACGCGCGGAGAAGTGGTGGCCGATCCGAGAACGCGCGAGGTGTATCTTGGCAACTGAGTTGGCAACTGGGTCGTCCACGTCGGCGCCGGAAGCCCTTGCGCTCTCGGATGTCGACGCTCTCTACGGCGACAGCCACGTTCTGCACGCTGTCTCCTTCACTCTGCATCCGGGCCGCGTTCTGGCGTTGCTTGGACGCAACGGCGCCGGCAAAACGACCTGCATGAACGTCATCGTCGGCTTCCTGCCTCCGCGCACGGGCGACATACGGCTGTCGGGCGAGTCGATCGCGCGCCTGGCTCCGGAGCTGATTGCGCGCAAAGGCATAGGTTTCGTGCCGCAGGGACGGCGCGTCTTTCCGACTCTCACGGTGCGGGAGCATCTGCTCGTCGCTCGACAGGGGCGGAACGGCGGGACGCAGGCGTGGACCGTCGACCGCGTCTTCGAGCTCTTCCCGGCGCTGGCGACACGGCATCGGCAGATGGCCGGATCGCTGTCCGGTGGCGAGCAGCAGATGCTCGCGATCGGCCGGGCGCTGATGGGCAATCCTCGCGTCCTGCTGATGGACGAGCCCTCGGAGGGATTGGCGCCGGTCATCGTCGCCGAGCTTGGCCGCACCATCGCGCGGCTGAAGGCGGAGGGCCAGTCGATCCTGCTCGTCGAGCAGAACGTCAATCTCGCCTTCGCGCTCGCCGACGACGTCGTGCTGCTCAACACGGGACGCGTCGTTTTCGCCGGGGCGGCCTCCGACGCGCGCGCCGACGAGGCGCTGGTCAGACAGCACCTGGGCATATCGTAGCTTCCGGCGAAGAGGAACGAGTCATGATGTTTTCATGTGCAGCACCGGCTATCGGCGCTCCGCGGCGTGATCGCCCTGCGGGCCGCCGCTCCGCGAAGCTCTCGCAAGGGCCATCGATCAGGACAGTTCGCGACGCGAAGGGCAAGAGCTTGCGCGTCGACATTCATTGCCACTACTTCAATCCGGTCATCGCTGCCAAGGTCGAGCACCTGAACCCCGCGCAGTACGATCCTCTGATTCAGTTCGCCAATGCGCTGACGCGAGAGGTCAACGTCAAGCAGATGCGTGATCGCGGCCCCAAGCTTTCGACGATCGAGATCCGGCTGAAGGACATGGATCGCATGGGTATCGATATCCAGGCCGTGTCGCCGGCACCGAATCAGACTTACTACTGGACCGATCCGGAGCTGGGCGCTGAGCTTGCCCGCGGCGTGAACGACCGGCTCGCAGAGATCGTCGCCACTTGGCCGGACCGCTTCGTTGCGCTGGGAACGGTGCCTCTGCAGCAAGTCGATTTCGCCGTGGCCGAGCTCACGCGCTGCGTGAAGGAGCTCGGCCTGCGCGGCGTCGAGATCAATCCCAGCGTGAAAGGCATGGACCTCACCGACTCGCGGCTGGGACTCGAGAAATTCTTCGCCAAGGCGCAGGAGCTGGACATCGTCGTGTTCATGCACCCGGTCGGCTTCACCGAAGGCGGGAGGCTCAGCGATCACTACTTCAACAACGTCATCGGCAATCCGATGGAGACGACCATTGCCGCGAGCCATCTCATCTTCGACGGCGTGCTGGACCGCAACCCGAAGCTCAAGGTCGTGCTTCCCCACGCCGGAGGCTACCTCGCGCATTACTGGGCGCGCATGGACCATGCGCACCGAGCACGGCCCGATTGCCGGGCAGTCATCCGCAAAGCGCCGTCGAGTTATCTCAGGAAGATGTACTTCGACACGATCGCCTTCGACCCGGCGATGCTGCGGCAGATGGTCGATCAATACGGCGCCGACCATGTCCTTCTGGGCACGGATTATCCTTACGACATGGGCGTGGATGATCCGCTCGGATTCATCGCCAGCGTTCCGCGTCTCAAACGAGACGAGCGCGCGATGATCGAGGGCGGCAACGCGGCGCGCCTGCTCAAGATCAGACGTTGATCAGATGACCGGCTTGCTCGTAGGCGTGGACATCGGCGGCACATTCACTGATTGCGTCGTACTCGACGCCAAGGGTCGCATCACGGCGACGAAGTGTCCCTCCACTCCGGATAACTTCGCAAACGGAATGCTCGCCGCGATGGGCCTCGCCGCCGAGCGGCTCGGCCTGCCCTTCGAGCAATTCTGCAAGAGCGTCGCGGTTCTCACGCACGGGACCACGGTGGGCACCAACGCGCTGCTGCAAAGGAAGGGAGCGAAAGTCGGCCTCATCACCACGCGCGGCCACGAGGACGCCATCCACATCATGCGCGGCTCGCGCGGCGTCACGGCGCGCGACATCCGCAAGGTTGTGCACTTCCCGGAAAGCAAGAAGCCCGAGCCGATCGTCCCGAAGCGGCTGATCGAAGGCGTATCCGAGCGCGTTGACTGCTTCGGCGAGGTCGTCGTGCCGCTTAGCGAGTCCGAAGCCGAGCAGGCGATCCGCCGTCTCGTCGATCAAGACGTCGAGGCGATCGGCGTGTGTTTTCTATGGTCATTCCGGTATCCGAGGCACGAGTTGCGCGTGAAGGAGATGATCCGCGATCTCGCGCCGCGCGTGTTCGTGTCCTGCTCGGTCGAGCTCGCACCGAAGTGGGGAGAATACGAGCGCGTCACCGCGACTGCGCTCAACGCGTATATAGGTCCGGTAATGGCGAAGTACCTCGGCAATCTCGATCGCCAGCTCAAGCGATCCGGCTACGCGCAGCCGTTGCAGATCACGCAGTGCGCGGGTGGCTCGATCTCGGTCGGCAAGGCGATGGAGTCTCCCCTGCTCACGCTCGATTCCGGTCCGGTGTCGGGCGTGGCCGGCACGCAGTATCTTGGCCGCCTGATGGGCTGCCCGAACATCATCACGACCGACATGGGAGGGACCTCGTTCGACGTCGGCATCATCTTCGGCGGCGAGCCCGCTTATTCCTTCGTGTCCAACGTAGCGCAGTACGAATACTTCCTGCCCAAGGTCGACATCCAGGCGATCGGTTCGGGCGGCGGCTCGCTCGCACACGTCGATCACGCCGCGAAGACGCTCAAGGTCGGACCCGAGTCGGCGGGTGCCGATCCGGGACCCGCGTGCTACGGCAAGGGCGGTGTCGTCGCCACGGTGACCGACGCCGACGTCGTGCTGGGCACGATCAACCCGGACAATTTTCTGGGCGGACGGATCAAGCTCGACCGGAAGAAGGCCGTTGCCGCGGTGGAGGAGGTTGCGCATGCGCTCAAGCTTCCGCTGATGCAAGCCGCCGGAGGCATCGCCCGCATCGCCGAGTTCAAGATGTCGGACATCATTCGCAAGACGACCGTCGAGAAGGGATTCGATCCGCGCGACTTCGTGCTCTTCGCGTTCGGTGGCGCCGGTCCCACGCACGCGGGCGTGTTCGCCTACGAGCTCGGAGTGCAGAAGGTGATCGTTCCGCAGAAGGAGATCGCATCGTCGTGGTGCGCCTTCGGCGCGGCTTCGGCAGACATACTGCACGTCTACGAGCAGGTCGACATCCAGGCGAGCCCCTTCGACCGGGTGCGCGTCAACCGCGCGCTCGACGCGCTGGAGAAGAAAGCGAACGAGCAAATGGAGCGCGACGGCATCGCAAGACGGCGACGCCGCTTTCATTTTTCGCTCGACATGCGTCACCGCGGTCAGATCAACGAGGTCGAGGTGTCTCTTCCGGAAAAGCGCCTCAAGGGTGCATTCACCGAGCCGTTGCAGCGCCGCTTCTCAGCGCGCTACGAACAGCTCTACGGGCGCGGCTCGTCGTATGTGGAGGCGAAGGCGGAGATCGTGACGCTGCGCCTGCGGGCTTCGGCCGTCACGCCGCGGCCGCGACTCGCGAAAGCGGCAAGATCGCGTGCGCGCATCGACGGCAAGGCGATGCTGGGCAAGCGCAGCGTCTATTGGAGCGATCTGGAGCGCGCGGTGCCGACGCCGATCTACGACGGCGCATTGCTGCTAGCGGGCAACCGCATCGCCGGTCCTGCCGTCGTCGAGACCACGGATACTACGGTCGTAGTGCATCCACGCCGGACGCTCAAGGTTGACGCGTTCGGGAATTTCGAGATCGCGTTTCGCACCTGAGGCCGCCATGCCCAAAGTGAGCACGATGCGGAGCACTGCTTTCGACGGGAGAAAAACCGGATACGTGCCGCCGAAGAAGCTCGCCATCTCGCCGAAGCTCAAGCTGCATAGAAAGCAGGCGAAGCGCATCGATCCGATCACCTACGAGGTGATCCGACACGCCTTGTGGCATGTCAACGAGGAGCATGGTGCGACCATCCAGCGGCTCTCCGGTTCGCCGGTTGCGATGTACGCGCTCGACTTGAATCCGTCGATCCTCACCGAAGACGGCGAGTTCGTGTACTTCGGACCGTACATGCAGTACATGTCCGGAGTGACCGACACGCAGGTGAAATGGATCCTCGAATACCGCAGCGACAACCCCGGCATCCGCGACGGGGACATGTTCCTCGCCAACGATCCCTGGGTCGGCGCGGCGCATCAGCAGGACGTGATGCTGATCTGCCCGGTGTTCTGGAAGGACGAGCTCTTCTGCTGGGTCACGAATTGCCTGCATCAATACGATCTGGGCGGCATCACGCCGTCGTCGTTCTGCGGCTCGGCGGAGAACGCCTTCGAGGAGGGGATCTGCATTCCGCCGGTGAAGATCGTCGAGGACAACGCGATCCGCCGCGACATCGAGGAGCTGTATCTGCGCTCTTCGCGCAAGCCCGAGGCGGTCGCGCTCGACTTTCGCGCCCAGCTCGCGGGCAACATCACCGCGCGCGACCGCGTCCACGCGCTGATCCGGCATTACGGACCGGAAACCGTCAAGGGCGTGATGAAGAAGATCATCGACAACGCCGAATCGGCTTTCCTGAAGAAGCTCAGGCGGCTCCCAGACGGCGTCTGGCGCGAGCGTTCGTACGTGGAGTGTTGCCGGCCCGGCGACCGGAGCACTTATAAAGTCATGCTCACGCTCCGCAAGAAAGGCTCGAAGCTCGTGTTCGAGAACGAGGGCACGGCGCCGCAGGACGGCGCGATGAACGCCACCTACTCGGGCTGGCGCGGCGCCATCATGGTGGCGCTGAACGAGCTTCTCTGCTGGGACCAGTACTTCTGCATCGCAGGCGCGCTGCGTCACGTCGAGTTCGACCCGACGCCCGGAACGTTCAACTGTGCCAACTTTCCCGCTTCGGTTTCCACCGCGCCGATCCAGGCGATGGAGATCTCGGTCTATCCGGCGTACAACGTGCTATCGAAGATGATTCACTGCGACCCGGAGCTGCGCCAGGACATCATGTGCATCGGCGGCACGAGCCAGTGGCCGGCGACGATCTTTCGCGGCATCGACCAGTGGGGCGAGCGGTACGGCTACATCCTCGTCGACCCGATCGGCGGCGCGATCGGCGCGTTCGCCACGGGCGACGGCATTTCGACCGGCGGCCAGTCGCGCACCCCGATCTGCAAGCTGCCGAACGTCGAGCACACCGAGCAGACCTTTCCCCTGCTGTTTCTCTACCGAAAGGAGGTCGTCGACTCCGGCGGCGCAGGCCGCTACCGCGGCGGGCTTTCGGCGGAATCCTGCTTCATTCCGCATCGCACCGAGGTGATCACGCAGGACACGCTTTCGTCGGGCAACGCCATTCCGACTTCGCCGGGGATGATGGGCGGCTACTCCGGAGCGCCCAACGTGTACAAATTCAAGCGCGATACGGACGTGCTGCAGCGATTCGCCGCGAAAGAGATTCCAGCCGACATCGCCGAAGTGAAGGGCGCGGAGGTGACGCTCGGGCTGCGGCAGGAAGCGTTTTCGCAGGAGCCGAGCGACGTCTATGCGGTCATCTGGTCGGCGGCAGGCGGTTTCGGCGATCCGCTCGAGCGCGATCCGGAGAGAGTGCGCGCGGACGTCATCGACGATCGCTGCGTGTCGATCACCGCCGCGCGCGAGATCTACGGCGTGGTGATCAATAACGAAGGGGTGGTGGACATGGAGGCGACGCGGCGGCTTCGATCAAGCCGGCGCGATGCCAACCGGAAGAGGGACGGCAGCGTCGTCCTCCTCGCCGGCGCCGTAATATCGGAGTTGACCGATGGCCTCGAGCTGCGGCGCGAGAGCGATGGGGTGCACGCAGCCTGCGCGCGTTGTTCCGCTGACCTCGGGCCGGCGCGCGCCAACTACAAGGACAGCTGCGTGCGCCGCGACGCGGACATCACTTCGGCCAACCCGCACATCGGTGACTACCGGCGTTATATAGACGAGCGGCCCGTATTCCGGCAGTTCTTCTGTCCGGGCTGCGGCGCACTGATCGAGAATGAAGTCGCGCGCGAGAGTGATCCGATTCTGCACGACATCGAGCTGGACCCGCGATGAGCCGCACGCCACGCGAGCGCGTTCCCTATTCCGCGATCGTCGATCGGCCGCCGCTCGCGCTTCCGGGCGGCGCGCGCATGGTCGTGTGGACCATCGTCAACGTCGAAGACTGGGGCATCGAGCGGCCGATGCCTCGCACCGTGCTCTCGCCGCCGATGGGACAACCCCTGCTTCCGGACCTGCCGAACTGGGCGTGGCACGAGTACGGCATGCGCGTCGGGTTCTGGCGGCTCTTCGACTGCATGCAAAGATTCCGAGTGACGCCCACGCTCGCGATCAACGGCATCGTCTGTCGCAACTACCCGCGCGTCGCGAAAGCAGCGAAGGACGCGGGCTGGGAGTTCATGGGCCACGGCTGGGTGCAGCAACCGATGCACAAGGTCGAAGACCAGCGAGCCGCCATGCGTGACACCATCGAGGCGATTCACGCGTTCACGGGGAGGTCTCCGCGCGGCTGGGAGAGCCCCGGTCTCGCCGAGACGAACGACACGATCGACTATCTCGCCGAGTCCGGCATCGAATACGTCGCCGACTGGGTGCTCGACGACCAGCCGGTCAGCATCTCGACGTCGCATGGTCCGATCGTCTCGGTGCCGTATACCGTGGAGCTGAACGATATCGCCATGATGGTGGTGCAGCACCATGCGGCCGAGGAGATGCTGCGCCGGGGCCGCGATCAGCTCGATCGCCTGTACGAGGAGAGCGAGCGCTCGGCGAGGATCATGGCAATCAGCGTGCATCCCTACATCTCGGGCGTGCCGCATCGAATCCGGTACCTCGAACAGCTCTACGAGTACGTGCTCGCCAAGCCGGGCGTGCTGCACTGGACCGGCGGACAGATATTGGATTGGTATCGTGCCCAAGTGCCAGCATCGAGCGCCGTGGGCAAAGCTTAATTGACAGCGCCGAAAGCGCTGTGTAAGCATCGTCGCTTCATAGGAGGAGGACAGCAATGAGCACACTGAAGAGCTGGCTCTCGAGCGGCCTCGTCGCGCTGGTCATCGCCTTCGCAGTATCCGCACAGGCGCAACAGCCCCTGAAGATCGGCTTCGGCATGAGCCTAACCGGGCCACTGGCGGGCAACGGCAAGGCGGCGCTGATCGCGATGCAGATCTGGGCCGAGGACGTGAACGCCAAGGGAGGCATCCTTGGACGCAAGGTGGAGCTCGTCTTTTACGACGATCAGACCAATCCGTCGACCGTGCCCAGCATTTACAACAAGCTGCTCGACGTCGACAAGGTGGACCTCGTCGTCTCGGGATACGGCACGAACGTGATCGCTCCGGCGATGCCGATCATGATGCAACGCAATATGTGCTTCATGTCGCTGTTCGGCCTGAACGTCAACTCGAAATTCAACTACGACCGGTACTTCCAGATCATGCCGGCAGGACCCGAGCCGGCGGTGGGCTGGTCGCAGGGCTACTTCGATATCGCGATGGGGCTCAATCCCAAGCCGCAGACCGTCGCGCTGGTCGGAGCGGATGCCGAGTATCCGGCCCTCGCGCTCGAAGGCGCGCGCACGCATGTAAAGAAGCTCGGGCTTAAGGTCGTGTACGACAAGACATACCCGCCTAACACGGTCGATTTCTCACCGATCGTTCGCGCGATCCAGGCGACGAACCCCGATATCGTCTTTCTCGCCTCCTATCCCCCGGACTCCGCGGGCATGGTGCGGGCGGTGAACGAGGTCGGGCTCAAGACACGAATGTTCGGCGGCGGACTGGTCGGTCCGCAGTTCGCGTCGCTCAGAACTCAGCTCGGGCCACTGCTGAACGGCGTCGTCAACTACGAGTCCTACTCGCCGGAAGTCGCTGCCAAGTATCCCTTCCTGGATCAATTCCTGACCAAGTACCAGGGCCGTGCCATCAAGGAAGGCGTCGATCCGCTCGGGTTCTATCTGCCGCCGTACGCCTACGCGATGATGCAGGTGCTCGAGCAGGCCATCAAGGCGACCGGCAGCCTTGACCAGGCGCAGCTCGCCGAGTACATGCACAAGTACGAGTTCGACACCTACGTCGGCAAGGTCCGCTTCGCCAAGAATGGCGAGTGGTCCGCGCCGCGCATGCTGACCGTGCAATACCACGGCGTGGCCGGCAACGACCTCGAGCAGTGGATGAAGCCGGGCAAGGTTACCGTGCTCGCCCCGGCCGCCTACGCGACGGGGACGGTGCAGACCCCGTACCAGGACAACAAGAAATAGCGTGAGCGTATAGCCGCCGGGAATTTCAAGGGCGCGACTTATCATGGAATTCCCGACGGCGTTGGTGCTCAACGCCATCGTCGCCGGCCTGCTGCTCGGCGGCTTCTACGCGGCGGTGAGCGTCGGCATCTCGATCTCGTTCGGGATGCTCGACGTCGTCAACATCGCGCATCCCGCGTTCATCATCCTGGGCTCGTACATCGCGTACATCGTCAACGCGCGGCTGGGCTTCGACCCCATCCTGGTGTCGGTGGTGCTGTCGCCGCTGTTCTTCGCACTCGGAATGCTCGTCTACCGTGTCTACTACGTCTGCTTCGAGAAGCGCGGCCAGGAGTCGCTGCGCGGGCTCGCCTTCTTCTTCGGCATTTTGTTCATCACCGAGGTGACGCTGGTTCTCATCTTCGGCGTCGATTACCGGTTGGTCGAAACCTCGTACTCGTCCACGACGCTTCGCCTGGGGCCGGTTGACTTTCCTCTGCGGCTGGTGGTGCCGTTCGCCGTGTCGCTGGCGATGGTCATCGGCGTGCAACTGTTTCTCTCTCGCACATTCTTCGGCCGCGCGGTGCTCGCAGTCGCGCAGGATCAGCTCGCGTTGCGGCTGATGGCGATCAATCCGTTCCGGGTCAAGGAATTCGCCTTCGCGCTGTCTATCGCGACGGCGGGCATCGCCGGCGCCTTCCTGATCGTCATCCAGCCGGTTCAGCCTTCGATCGGCCGCGAGTACATCGGGCTCGTATTCGCAGTGTGCGTGCTCGGCGGCCTGGGCTCGATCTGGGGCACTCTGCTCGGCGCGTTCATCCTCGGGCTCGCTGAATCGTTCACGTCTACTTTCTTCGGGCCCTCGTGGGCACCGGCCGTGTCGTTCGGCATTCTGCTCGGCGCACTTGCCTTCAGGCCCACTGGACTGCTCGGCCGATGAGAAACCGGACCTTTGCGGTCATCGCGTTCGCGATCGCGCTTGTCCTCATCGCCCTGACCCGAGTCATCGCGAACGATTACTTCTTCTCCGCGGTTTACACGGTGCTGCAGTTCATCGTGCTCGCCACGGCGTGGAACATCCTCGGCGGCTACACCGGTTACGTCAATTTCGGCTCGGCGGCTTTCTTCGCGGTGGGTGCGTACACCACGGTCTTTCTCAACAAGTCGCTGCACTTGCCGCTTCCCGTATTGATCGTGGCCGGAACAATCGTCGCCGGCCTGCTCGGGCTCGGTGTCGGCTATCTCACGTTGCGCATGCGCGGCGTCTTCTTCGCCATTTCCACGCTCGCACTTGCGGTCGTGCTGTTCACTTTCGTCGTGAACTGGGATTACGTCGGCGGGGCCCGCGGCGCGTACATCATCCAGCCGCGCGAGGCTCCGCTTGGTTTCTCGCGCTACGGGCACCTTCTTTACGCGACGATGGTGCTGATGGCGGCGTTCGCCATCGTCGTCGCGCGCGCGATCGAGCGCTCGGTCATCGGGCGAGGCCTGGCGGCAATACGCGACGACGAGGTCGCGGCGGAATGCGCGGGCGTGCCAACGCTGCGTCTGAAGCTCTTCTCCGCGACCGTAAGCGGCGCGCTCATGGGAATGGCGGGGACGACGCTTCCGTTGTACCTCTCGTATGTCGAGCCGACCGCGGCGTTCAATCTCTCGTATGCGGTGAACAGTATCGCCATGCCGCTGATCGGAGGCATGATGAGCTGGCTCGGACCGCTGATCGGCGCCGTGTTGCTCGGCACCGTGCAGCAGGTGGTGCAGGTCACCATCTCGTCGGAGTGGAATCTGTTCATCGTAGGCGTCCTGCTGGTCGCGTTCGTGACGCTTGCTCCGAACGGAATCATGGGCTGGGTGGAAGCGTGGCGTCGCAGCCGCCCTCATCCGAGATGACCGAGCCGCTGCTGAGAGTCTCGGGTCTGAGCAAGCGCTTCGGCGGCTTCACCGCGCTGGAGCGGGTCGATCTCATCGTTGCTCGCGGCGAGCGCCTGGGCTTGATCGGCCCGAACGGCTCGGGCAAGAGCACGCTGGTGAATTGCATCTCGGGAACACTGCGCAACGAAGAGGGCAGCATCCGCTTTGCGGAACACGATCTCGGTGGACAGCCGCCGCATCGCCGCGTCCGGCTCGGTCTCGCGCGCAGCTTCCAGATCCCCAAGCCGTTCGCGAGCATGTCGGTGCTCGACAACTTGCGCATTCCACTGCTATACGCGGCGCGGCAGCATGAGAAGCTCGCCTCGGACCGTATTGCGGAAGAGGCCATGGACGTTCTACGGCAGGTAGGCCTTGCCGACAAGGCGCACGCGATGTCGCGCGGACTCACGCAGGTGGACATGCGCAAGCTCGAGCTCGCGCGAGCGGTCGCGGCGAAGCCCTCCCTGCTCATTTCCGACGAAGCAATGGCCGGGCTGTCCGCTTCCGAGGTCGACGACATGCTCGCTCTGCTTCTCGGTCTCAAGGAGCGCGGCGTTGCGGTCATCATGATCGAACATGTGATGCGAGCGGTGATGAAATTCTCCGACCGCATCGCGGTGCTAGTCGCTGGCCGCAAGATCGCCGACGGCGCTCCGCAGTCGATCGTCAACAATAGAGAAGTCGTGACGGCCTACCTTGGCGAATAGCATCGACGTCCGTGAGGTGAGTGCGGGCTACGGCTCGGTGCAGGTGCTCGACCGCATCTCGCTTTCGGTCAACGACGCCGAGACGGTCGCACTGCTCGGCACCAACGGCAACGGCAAGAGCACGCTCATGAAGTGCATCATGGGGATCGTCGTGCCGAGCTCAGGCCGGATCACCGCGGTCATCGAAGGCGTGGAGCACGAGCTCATCGGGCGCGCGCCCGAGGACATTGTCGAGCTGGGCATCTCGCTCGTTCCCGAGGGACGGCGGCTGTTCCCGCGGCTGAGTGTCGAGGAGAACCTGCTTCTCGGCGCGTACCGGGCGGCAGCTCGCCATGCGCTCGACGGGAACCTCGACTTTTGCTACGCAACCTTTCCGGTCCTCGCAGCGCGGCGCAAGCAGCTCGCCGGGAGCCTCAGCGGAGGAGAGCAGCAGATGCTCACGCTCGCGCGGGCATTGATGACCGAGCCCAGGATACTGCTAATCGATGAGCCTTCGGTCGGACTGTCGCCGCTGCTCGTCATTCACACGATCGACAAGATTCGCGAGCTCAAGGAGCGTCGCCAGCTCACGGTGCTGATGGCCGAGCAGAACTTCCAGCAGGCGATCCGCATCGCAGACCGCGGCTACGTGATCGTGCACGGCCGGATGGCCTACGAAGGTCGCTCGCGCGACGAGCTCGCCGACAACGAGCTGGTGCGCAAACTGTATCTGGGGATGTAGCTACAGCGTCGGGTTGTCGCTCGGCAGACCGAGCGCGACTCGCCCGTAGGTCGTCGCCTGCGGCTCCCAGATCATCGAGATGTGCGCAGTGGCGGCATGTACGTCGCGGAAGGCGCGCTGCAGCGGTTGATCGTCGAAGAGCGCGCCACCGCCGCCGCATTTGAACAGCACGTCAACGGCACGCTCGCATAGGCCCGCCGTGAACGCACCATCCCGACGCCACTTCACCTTGGTCGACAGGTCGGGGACCTCGTTGCGCTCGGCGAAGCTCTGTGCTTCCTCGCAGTGCGCGCGCATGATCGTACGCGCGATGTCGATGCACGATGCCGCTTCAGCGAGCTTCACCTGGATCGCGGTCATGTCGGCGAGCTGCTTGCCCGAGTACCGCGCCACGCGGTTGCGCATCCCCGCGAGGAAATCGTCGTACGCGCCCTGGGCGACGCCAAGGGCAACGCCGGTGAGCATGTAGGGAAAGGTTGCGAAGATCGGAATGCGAAAGATCGGGCTGGGGTTCACCTTCGCGCCCGGATGGTGGGCGCCGCCGCGCGTCGCATCAACCGGGAGCGTCCGCGCCTCGGGCACGAATACGTCCTTCGCCTCGACATCGTTGCTGCCGGTGCCGCGGAGGCCCATCACGTGCCAGTTGTCGATGACGCGGTAATCGCTGCGAGGAAGCAGGAAAATGCGGTATTCGCCGGGTGCCTCGCCGTCCTGAACGATGCCACCGAGCATGTTCCACAGACTCTGATCGACTCCGCTCGAGAACGGCCAGCGCCCGCTCAATCGATAACCACCCGATACGCGCGTCGCCTTCCCGGCCGGAAAGACGACCGACGAAGCAATCAGCATGTCCGGATCCGCGTTCCAGATCTCGTCCTGTGTCTCGACCGGCCAGAACGCGAGCATCCAGTGATGCACGGCGTAGTTGACCCAGTTCCACGAGGTCGATGCGCATGCAGCGGCGAGACCCGAGCCGATGTCGATCAGCGAGACCCATGGCAGCTCCGATCCTCCGACGCGCCGAGGCTGCAGCACGCGCATCAAGCCGGATGCGTGCAGCTCGCGCAGCGTCTCGTCGGGAATCCGGCGCGTGTTCTCGGCGAGCGACGCGCGTTCCCTAAGCTTTGGCGCCAGCGCGCGAACGCTCGCAAGCGCCTGTTCGCTCGTGATGACGGGCGCGGAGCCGGCTTTGGGCAGCGCGGCCAAGGATAAGTCAGCGAATTGCTTCGGTCGTCGCCGCGTCTTTCTCCTTCGGCGCTTCCGAGGCGGGGAAGTTGAGCTCGATCATGACGCCGTTGGGATCCTTCAGGAACATCTGATGCAGCCCCAGCGTGGGGACGCTGCGCTCGAAATATTTGAGCTTGGCACGTTTGCAGCGCTCGACCATGCTCTTGCGTCCGGTGACCGAGAGTGCGATGTGATCGAGTGAGCCGGTGCCGGCGTTCAGGGTTTCGGGGTCGACGTGTCCGACTGTATCGATGAGGCCTCGGGAATCGTTCGGATCGATGCCCATGACGTGGACGATGCCGTAGTTGCCGTTCGAGTGCTCCAGATCCGCCGGCGGCTTGCCGTTGTAAAGCCACAAGCCGGGAAACTTAAACTCCGGTCTGGGTCCCACCGTGAGGCCGATCACCTCGGTGTAGAACTTCCGCGAAGCTTCGACGTCGGTCGTGCGAATCGAATAGTGGTCGATGCGTTTGATTTCCATCGCGTCCTCCTGACTCGAACCGGTACGCTAGCGAGACGGCACTGCGCTGTCAACGCCGCGGGATGATTGGAAGCAGCAGGTAAGAGCCGCGGCTTCCGCCCGTGTAGATCGTATTCTCCGCGCCGGCGTTGTAATCGGCGTGATAGTGCGTGTAGGGCGCGCTGCCGATCCCGTCGCGAGGGGCGATGTCGAGGCGTATGCGATGGCCGCGTTTGAACACCATCGACGTTGGCCAGATCTCGACGTCCAAACGCACCGGTTCGCCCGGCTTAAGCCAGTCGCGTTCGGTATGCGCATGAAACGGACGCCATGGCAGCGACTGCGCCTGATCGAGCTTGCGATGCGAGGCACGCAACCAGCCCTTCGCGACCGGAATCGGCTGACCCTGCTGGCCCATCTCGAACACGTCGCTGCCGTCCGGCGCGATGTTGCGCAAGGTCGCGAAAACGTCCATGTCCTCGCTGCTGCTCGATACCCATAAGACCAGCACTACCGGCCCGGTCACTTCGGTGTCCTCGGCGAGCGGCGCGGTTTCGAAGGAGACGCCCGAAGCGGCGACGCTGCCGGCCAGCGCGGTCGACGTCCACGAGGCGCTGGCCATACCGGCCCTGGTCGTTCCGCTTGCAGGGTACGAGATCGAAGTCGTCCGTCGCGGCGCTTCGGTCTCGAGCGTCCCCATTTCTCTGTCGCGCGCTGCGGGCCGCAGATGGAACTTGGTCCATCGCGTCCGTTCGAGCGGCCACTCGTGCTCGAAGCGCCACTCGCCATTGCCATGTCCGCCCTTGCGGATGAGAAGCTTTACCGGAGGCTCGTGCGTGATTCCGCTGTCGATGCCTTTGAGCCAATGATCGAAGAAGCGGAGCTGATCGAGACGCCCTTCGGCCGAGTAAAACGGGTGATAGTGCGTGCCCGCGTGGATGCGCAACCTCTTGTGCTTCGATGCCGCGCGGAGATAGCCCTCCGTGTTGCCGCGCAGGTGCAGTCCCATTCCGCTCCAGTTGCCTGCGCTCAAGAGCGGAATCTCGATGTTTGCCC
>DATKJP010000005.1:0-8718 GCA_035543635.1 Casimicrobiaceae bacterium | reverse complement strand
TTCGCCAGCGCTCCCAGAGCTCAACCTTCTGCTGCGGCGTGAATCTCATCCTCGCAGTCACCATACGCAACCCTCCTCATCGGGCAAGATACTAGGAGGTGTTGCGTCGATCGGTTGAACTCACCGCCAAAAGCGGACATTGAGCACCACGTCAGTTTTTGTTGCGGTTGCCACGTACGTCGACTGCTACTGATGGCACCAAGCATCAGTCCATCGCTCGCGCGACCCTATCCGGGGTCAATGGTAGATCTCGAGCGCGAACGTCCAGCGCGCTGAAGAGCGCGTTGGCCACCGCGGCCGCGGTCGGTCCCGCTGCGCATTCGCCGGCGCCGAGCGCGGGTTCCTCCGGGCGATTCAGGATCGTCACCTCGATCTCGGGCGTTTCGTCGAAGCGCAGGATCGGATAGCTTTCCCACGAGCGCGCGAGCACACGCTCGCGATCCCACAGGACCCGCTCCTTCAGCGTCCAGCTGATCGCCTGGACGATGCCACCTTCGATCTGGTTTGCGAGTCCGTCGGGATTGATCACCTGTCCTGCGTCGACCGCTGCGAAGACTCGCTGCACGCGCAGCTTCTCGCCGGCATCCACCTCGGCGATGACCGCGCAGTAAGCACTGCGATTTTTGTAGCGCGCGAAGCCAATGCCGCGTCCGCGTGCGCCGTTGCCTTTTTCGCCGGACGTCCACCGAGCGGCCTTCGCTGCCGCCTCGATCACCTCCCGTGCACGCAGATCTTTCAGGTGGCGCAGGCGGAACTCGATCGGGTCGATGTCGGCGGCCGCGGCCAGCTCGTCCATAAACGATTCGATGGCAAAGACGTTGGCGAATGCGCCGAGCGAGCGTAGTGCGGACACGCGAATCGGCATCTCGGCGATGAAGTGATAGGTGATCTCCTGCACCGGGAAGTCGTAGAGCGGAATCGCATTCCGGTCCGCGCCGCCGGTCGGCTGCGGTACGTCCTTCGCGGGCGGCACCGGAAACGGGGGATCGATGTGCCAGGCGGCGAGAAGATTCACGCCGTCTGCCCATCCGGGCCGCTTGATGTGAGTGTGGCTCCAGATCTCGTGGCGCCAGTCGGCGATTCGATCGTTCGCGTCGAGCGCCGCGGCGACGCGAATCATCATCGCCGACCCGTACGGCGACCAAGCAAGCTCGTCCTCGCGCGTCCACTGGACGAGCACCGGACGGCCGCAAGCCCGCGCCAGCAGCGCGGCGTCGAGCGCGACGTCGTCGGCGCCGTTGTGCCCGTAACAGCCGGCGCCGTCCCTGTGAACCACATCGACGTCGTCCGAATCGACGCCAAGCACCTGAGCGATCTGACGCTGCAGCTGGTGGCTGCCTTGCGCGTGCGACCAGATCGTGAACTTTCCACTCTCGCAGTGCGCCAGCGCGCACGACGGCCCGATCGAGGCGTGCGCGATGTGAGGCTTCGAGTAAGTGGCTTCCACGCGGCGCAGCGCGCCGGTCGTCGGATGCTCACCACGCTGATGCACGACTGAGCGCACGCTCGCCATCTGCGGGAGGAAGTCACGGACTTCAGTCGTCGGCGGCAGCAGCGGCTCTTCCTCCCACGACGCAGCGCGGCGCGCGGCTTCGAGCGCGATCACCGCCTGCTCCTCGCGCTCGGCGCAGATGCCGATGAAGTTCCCGCTCACCACCACTGCGATGACTCCCCGCAGCGCGCGGATTGCGTCGGCATCGAACGCGACAAGCTTCGCGGAGTACGAAGGCGGCCGCAGCACGCGGCCAAACACCATCCCCGGAAGCTCGAGGTCGTGTACGTACGCTGCACCAGTGATCTTGGCACGAAGATCGCGCCTCGGCGCGTGCTTGCCCACGAGCTCAAGCTGCGACGATGCTTTCGGTGCTGCAGCACCGGTGGCATCACGAGAAAGATCTACCTTCGGCGCGAGATCCCAATAGCTCGTTCTGAGATCGGTTCCCGTCACCGCGATCGTTCCGTCGCGAATCGCGAGCTCGGTCACGTTGACTTCCAGTTCGCGCGCCGCGGCCTCCAGAAACACGCTTCGAACTTCTGCGCACGCGAGACGCATCGCCATGCCGCCGACCTCGATCGACTGGCTGCCCGCCGTGTACCACTCATCGGGCGACTGGGTTGTGTCGCCGGCCACGAGCGACAGCCGCTCGAGCGACACACCGAGCTCGTCGGCGGCGATTTGCGCGATCGCCGTCTCGATGCCCTGGCCCAGCTCGACCTTGCCGCTGAACACCGTTACCGTTCGATCGGCGTTGAACCGAACCCAGCGATCGAGCCGCGGAGTGGTCTTGAGGCTTTGCGGCAGCGCCACCGAGGTCATGTCTTTTCTTGCACCCGCATTGCGCGCGCTGCTGAGCGAATCGCGCGAAAGATGCGGACGTGCGTGCCGCAGCGGCAAAGATTGCGCTCCAGCGCTGCGGCGATTTGCGCATCGCTCGGGTCCTTGTCGCGCTTGAGCAGCGCGACGGCCGAGATGATGATGCCGTCGATGCAGTACCCGCACTGGATCGCCTGCTCGTTGATGAAGGCCTGCTGGACGGGATGCAGCTGCGACTCGCCGCCGATCCCTTCGATGGTCGTGATCTCATGACCGGCGGCCGACCAGAGCGGCGTATCGCATGACTGCACCGCGTTGCCATCGAGGAGCACGTTGCACGCGCCGCACTGGCCCTCGCCGCAGCCGAAGCGCGTTCCCTTGAGCTTGAGATCGTTGCGCAGGATGTAGAGGAGCGGCGTGTTCGGCTCGGCGCGCACCTCGCAGTCGTGGCCGTTCACCCGAAGCCTGAAAGTCTCAGCCATCGGTCGCGTCCGAGGTGAACGACTCGATCATCTCCACCAGCGCCTCCGGTTGCTCGAGCATCGGACAGTGACCGGAGCCGTCGATCTCGCGATAGACCGCGTCGGGAATGGCGGCCGCTACCTCGCGCGCGAGCGCCGGCGGCGTGGTCTGATCGAGCGCGCCGCACATGACCAGTGTGGGATTGCTGATGCCTGAAAGGCGGGGACGAAGATCGAGCGCGGCCAGGGCGAGGCAGGCGCGCGCGAAGCATTCGGCATCGGTCGGCGCCAGCGCGGCCTTGCGTTCTGCCACGATCTCGGGGTGAGCAGCCTGGAACGCGGCCGGAAACATGCGCCCGATCGCCGTGTCGAGAATCGCGCTCACTCCGTTCGTGCGAACTCTTTCGGCCATGCCGCGAAAGGGCGCCTTCGCCGCCTCGGGGAAGGCGGCCACAGTATCCGCGACCAGCAAGCGGCGAATGCGTGCGCCGTGAAGGATCGCGAGCTCGAGTGCCACGAAGGCGCCGAATCCGTTGCCGAAGACATCTACGGTCGAAGGCAGCGAGAGCGCATCGATCGCGCGTGACACGTGGTCCGCGTGCTCGGCGACCTCATTCAGCTCCATCGGACTCGACGCGCCGAAGCCCGGCAGGTTGATCCGCGTGATTCGATGAGCGCGCGCGAGCGCCGGCACCATGCCATCGAACACGCTCATCTCGGTGATAAGCGAATGCAGCAGCAACAGATCGCGACCGTGGCCGTCCTGCCGGTACTCGACGGCGGCGCCGTCGACGCGAATCGTGGCCATGGAGCGCCGAAACTATTCGAGGTTCTTCGACACCGGATAGTCGCGCGAGTAAGGCGGCGCCGACATGAACTCCTTCGGATCGTATTTCCAGAACTGGCCGACGTCGGGAACCGTCTCGACGACCGTGTTGACGAGCGCGCCATCCTTGCGCTCCACCTTGCGCACGTAGATGTTTAGGATCGGCTTACCGTATTCGTCGACGCGGATCGGGCCGATCGGCCCGCGAGTAAGGCGGACGTTGTGCAGCGCCCGCACGAACGCCGCCTTGTCCTCGAACTTCCCGTTGATCGCCTTGAGCGCATCCTCCAGGAACAACGCGGCGGTGTAGGTGCCGGCGGTATAGAACCCGGGCACCACCTTGTATTCGTCGAGCACCGACTGCACGAAGCGCTTGTTGTCGAGAGAGTCGATGGTCGAGGCGTACCAGCTCGCGCTGTAGACGCCGAGGGCCTCGTCACCCATGTTCTTGAGGACGCCCTCATCGACGCAGGTCGGGTTGCCGAGCACGCCGATCTTCGCCTTCAGGCCGTATTCGTTGAGCTGCTTCAGGAACCGCAGGCCGTTGATGCCCGCAAAGCCTGCGTAGACGGCGTCGACGTTGGGCTTGATCTGGCCGACGTAGGTACCGTACTCGACCGCATTGAGCGGGGACCACAGCTTCTGCACGACCTTGCCGCCCGCATCCTCGTAGGCGTGCTGGAATCCGGCCTCGCCTTCGTGACCGTACGTGAAATCATCGGCGATCGTCGCTACGCGCTTGTAGCCGAGCTTCCTAGCCGCGTAGTCGCCGAGCACGTGCATCGGCTGCGCGGCGGTTCCCACCGCATGCAGCACGTAATCGTTCATCTTCTTTTGCGCGAGATCGTTCTGCGCCGCGGACGTCGGCGTGATAAGCGGAACCTTCGCTTCACGGATGTAGTCGTCGATCGCAAGCGCCTCGAAGGTCGCGAGAGGCCCGATGATCACGTGGACCTTGTTGTGCTCGATCAGCTCTTGCGTCTTCGTCTTGGCGCCCGCGGGATTGCCGCCGGTGTCTGCGATGAAGAGCTCGACCCTGCGCCCGGCAATCGTGTTGTTGCGCTCCTTGAGGAAAAGCTGGATGCCTTCCTCCATCTGCCGGCCGCCCGCGGCGAGCGCCCCTGTGCGGACGGAGAGAAAACCGAGGCGCAGCGGCTCCTGTTGCGCTGGCTGTGCCCAGGCCGGATTCGAAAACGCTATCGTAAGCAGGGCGCCGATCGCGTTGACAACGGAAAACCAGTTTGACGTCATCGCTTCTCCCTTCGATCATTCCTCGATGAGTTACCTGCTGCGAGTCGAATTTCGCTGTGCGGACGGCCGCCGGCTGCGGCGCTCCGAAGCTCTGATCGGCACGACCGCTGCGCGAGGCACGGAGGCGCTCGCATCGCCCGCGGGCATGCGAAAAAAGCCCTGTTGGAGGAGGTCCGCCATCTCGGCGCGGACGATGTGCTCGACTTCGTCGATCGCCGCCGAACGCGCTTCGGCGACGGGGCGAGCAAGGATAAGGATGCGATGCAGGTTGGCATCTTCGATCGGATACGCGACGAGCTTTCCCGCGCGCAGCTCGTCGTGGAATGCCGACACGGGCATGATAGTCATGCCCACGCCCGAGACGAGGAGCCGGCGAATCGCCTCGACCGAATCGACTTCGGCCTCGACCTTGATGCCGACGCCGAAAGCCACGAGCTGCTGCTCGACCAGCGTGCGCAACCCAACGGTCAGTATGAACGCGGTGCCCGAAAGCTCGGCGAGGGAAAACGCCTGGCGCGTTCCGCGCGCACCAGGAGGCGAGATCACCACCAGAGGCTCGGAGCACAGCGGAGTAAGTTTCAGCGCCGAAGTGCGCGGCGGATTGGTCATCACCGCGAGGTCGAGCCGCCCGGTGAGTAACGCATCGAGCAGCTGCGGGCTGAAGCCTTCGACGACTTTGAGCGTCACGGTCGGGCATTGCTGTCGCGCCCGCGCGATACAGCGCGGCAGGAGCAGCGGTGCGAGCGTCGGCGAAGTGCCCATCACGACGCGGCCTCGCGGCGCCTGCGCCTTGCTGCGAACGTGCTCGCTGGCGCGCGCGACCTCAAGCATGATTGCGCGCGCATGGTCGAGGAAATCGCGGCCCGACGTGGTAAGCCGCACGCCGCGAGGAAGGCGCATCAGCAGTTGCGTGCCGAGCTCGGCCTCGAGTTGCTTGATGTGACGCGTCAACGCCGGTTGCGCGATCCCGATCTTGTCGGCGGTGCGAGTGATGCTGCCTTCATCGGCGACCTGCACGAAATATTGAATGCTGCGAAGCTCCATTGGCTAGGGACGCCGGCGACGGGACTTGGCTGAACGATAACAAATGGGCATGTGCCGTCAAGCCACATCGGCGTGCCTCTCTGGGAAGCAAGAGGGGCTGATCAGCCATTGGCGGCCGACACATGCCGGCAAAGCATGCTTAGCATAGCAAATCGCGATTGGTATTCCGGCGATGCGCGGTGGTCTAATAGCTCCGCGGTGTTGGGGAGGAGAGGTCCATGAGGCAAATCGGCGTCGGCATCATCGGCACCGGGTGGTGCGGCGGCATACGCGCGCAGACCTGTGCGGCTAATCCGCTGGTCAAGAGTTTGCATCTGGCCGAGATTCGTCCCGAACGGCTCTCCGAAGTGGCGAAGGCGACGCGTGCAAAGAGCGCGACAAGCGACTATCGCCAGATGCTCGGGATAAACGAAATCGAGGCGGTCTTCATCTCCGCCACTCCGGAAACCACGCATTACCCTATGGCGCGCGCCTGCCTCGCGGCCGGCAGGCACGTGTTCCTGGAGAAGCCGATCGCCCTGGAGCTCTCGGAAGCCGACGAGCTGATTGCCACTGCGCGCGAGCGCAAGCTTAAGTTCACGATCGGTTACTCGCAGCGCTTCAATCCCAAGTTCGCCTATGTACGGAAATCGATTCGCGACGGGTCGATCGGCCGTCCCGTGAGCGCCCTGGTGAGCCGGCACATCACACGCAACCTCGGCAAGAAGATCAGCGGCCGCATCAAGCTCTCGCCCGCAGCGATGGAAGCCACGCATGATCTCGATTTCGTGCTGTGGTGCCTCGAGCCGGCGAAGCCGGTGCGCGTCTACTCGCAGATCAACTACGGCGTCATGCGCGAAGCGAGCGGCCTGCCCGTTCCGGACACGCAGTGGATCACGGTCACCATGGACAACGGCATATCGTTCGTGATCGGCGCGGGCTGGACGCTGCCTCCCGGCTATCCGAATTTTTCGACCACCTGGATCGAGTTCGTCGGCACCGACGGGGCGGTGATGGTCGACGACAGCCATCGTGATGTCGTGCTGAATACGGTGCAAAAAGGGATGGTGCTGCCCATGTCGACCATGCCGGGCGAAGCAGTGGAGCACACCTATGCCGGCCCGATGGCGGCGGAAACGATTCACTTCCTGGAAGCGGCCGCCCTGGACCGCCCCGTCCTCGTCACGCCCGAGCACGCACGCATGGTGATGGAGCTTTACATCGCCGCCGATCGATCGGCGGAGACCAATCTGCCGGTGTCGCTGCCGCTCGCCGAAGCCCGGCGCGAGCCGGCGTCGCGCGGAAGGGCCAAGGGTCGCGCCGTCGCTTGAGGCAATCGATGGCAAGGAAGAACGCGAAGCGCATCGGACTCGCCATCGTCGGCGCCGGCCGGGTCGGCCTGTTCCGCGGCGAGGTCGCCGCGCGGCATCCCCAGGTCGATTTCATCGGACTGGCCGAGATCAAGCGGGAGCGCGCGAAGCTCGTTGCGGAAAGGATCGGCGCTGATTTCGTCACCGCGGATTATCGCGAGCTGCTCGCGCGGCCGGAGGTGACCGCGGCGGTCATCGCCACCGACGAGCACCTGCACGTGGGGCCCGTGCTCGCGGCCGTCGAGCGCGGGCTCGCTCTCCTCATCGAGAAGCCGCTCGCCACCGAGTTCGCCGAGTCGGAGCGCGTGCTGAGGGCGATTCAGAAGTCAGGCGTCGATGTGCTCGTCGGTTACACGCAGCGTTTCCGCCGCCGCTGGCTTACGGCGAAGGAGAAGGTGCGCACCGGCCAGTTGGGAGATGTGACGCTGGTGACCTCGCGCGCGTTCATGAACCGACTGGTCGCGATCGACAACTACCAGCGCACCAACGATCCGGATTCAATTTCGCCGATGGTGATCTCCGGAACGCATGCGCTCGACATCGTCATGTGGCTGATGGAGGCGAAGCGGCCCGTCGAAATCTATGCGCGCTCGATCGACAAGGCGCTGGGACCGCTCTGTCACGGCATCGACGCCACCGCCGGAGTGATCACGTTCGAGGACGGTAGCCTCTATCACGCATCGATCTCCTGGGCGCTTCCGGTCGTGTGGCCCGCCGCCGTGTACAGCCTCGACGTGGGCATCGTCGGCACCGAGGGCGTGCTCACGATCGACGACACACATCGCGACGTCGTGCTGGCGACGACCGCAGCGCAGGGCGAAGGCTACTTGCCCGACGCGAGCCGGCGCGTCGATTTCCTCGGCAGCTATCCGCCGGGCGACGTCGCGCTGGGCGAGCTGCGCGGTCCGATGCGTGATGAAACCGAAGCATGGCTCAACCGCCTCTCACTGGGCCTGCCCACGCAGCACGCGACCGCAGCCGAGGCGCACGACCGGCTGATGCTGACCAAGGCCTTCGATTTGTCGGCGCGACTCAAGAAAGCCATCCCGCTACCGATCGAAGCGAACGAGGAAAAGCAGCGGCAAGCGCTGCGAGCGGCACGGTAGGGCAAAAGGAGGAGCAGATGAAACTGACGCGTGTGGCGTTGGTCGCGCTGACGCTTTGCGTGCATTCGGTTGCCGCGCTCGCTCAGACCGGCTATCCCAGCCGGCCGGTCAGGATGATCGTCCCTTTCGCTCCCGGCGGCGCGTCTGACTTCGTCGCGCGAATCATTTCTCCTCGCTTGAGCGAATTGCTCGGCCAGTCGATCGTGATCGAGAACAAGCAAGGCGCATCGGGCAACATCGGCATGGAAGCGGCCGCAAGGGCTCCCGCCGACGGCTACACGATCTATCTCGGCAACATCGGCACGATCGCGATCAATCCCGCCGTTTTCCCGAATCTCTCCGTGAATCCGCTGAAAGACTTCGTCGC
>DATKJP010000004.1:0-1924 GCA_035543635.1 Casimicrobiaceae bacterium | reverse complement strand
AAGTCGGCGAAATAGCGCGCTGGCCAGCGCTTCGCCGGGCCGTATTCCGCCCCGGGGCAGAAGGCGATCACGGGCTTCGCGCGCGAGAGCCCGAGGCGCTCGAGCGCCCGAGCGAGATTCGCCGGGTCGATCCGCAGCCCTACTTCCGCGAGCGGCCGGCGCGGCGGGGATCCCGGCTCCTCCGCGAGCTGCGCATAGCGCTCGGCCATGAGCGGGAGCGCCTTCTCGTCGAGCCTGTGAATCCGGTTGAGCAGTCCGTAGCGCAGCTCGCCGACGAACCCCGTCCTTACGGGTATTCCGGAGAACAACGGGATCAGCGCCGATTTGAGGGCGTTCGGAAGCACGATCGCCTCATCGTACGGGCGCACGCGCATCGCACGCGCCATCCGCCAGCGGTCGGCGAGCTTCAGCTGCCCGTGCCCGAACTGCGTGTCGAGGACGCCGTCGACCTCCGGCATGCGGCGCAGGACCGGTGCCGTCCAGCCGGGCGCGATCGCGTCGATCGTGACATCGGAATGCCTCTGCCGCAGCCGCGCGAACAGCGGCTGGGCGAGCAGCGCGTCGCCGATCCAGTTCGGCGCGACGATTAGGATTCTGCGCACAGGGCGCTAGTGGCCCTTGGCTTTCTGGCCCTTGTAGACGTAGCGCGTGCCGCAGTACGGGCAGAGAATCTGGCCCGCCTTGGCGACGTCCAGGAACACCCGCGGATGCATCGACCACACCGGCGAATTCGGCGTGGGGCAATGCAGGGGGAGGTCGGCCTCGGTGACCTCGACGAGCCGGGCGGCCTGCTCGGTCGCCGCCATCAAGCGTTCTCTTTGGAGACCTTGGCGGCCTTCTTCTCGCTCACCGGCGACAGCCAGTCCTTGTGCTTCGCCACGCGTCCGGCGACCACGTCGAAGAAGAGCTTCTGGATCTTCGTCGTGACCGGACCGCGCGTGCCCGAGCCGATCACGCGGCCGTCGAGCTCGCGTATCGGCGTGACCTCGGCCGCGGTGCCGGTGAAGAAGGCCTCGTCCGCGATGTAGATGTCGTCGCGCGTGATGCGCCGCGAGACGACCTCGTAGCCGAGCTCGTTCGCGAGCGTTATCACCGAGGCGCGCGTGATGCCCGACAGCGCCGAGGTGAGCTCGGGCTCGTGGAGCTTGCCGTCCTTGACGATGAAGAGATTCTCTCCGGAGCCTTCGGCAACGAAGCCGTCGACGTCGAGGAGCAGGCCCTCGTCGTAACCGTGCTGCGTCGCCTCGAGGTTCGCGAGGATAGAGTTCGGATACGTGCCCGCCATCTTGGCGCGCGCCATGGTGACGTTGATGTGGTGGCGCGCGTACGAAGAGGTCTTGACTCGGATGCCCTTCTCGATAGCTTCCTGCCCGAGATACGCGCCCCACGGCCAGGCCGCGATGGCAACGTGCACCGTGGCGCCGATCGGCGAGACGCCCATCTTCTCCGATCCGTAGAACGCGATCGGGCGGATGTAGCAGGACTCGTGCTGGTTGGCGCGCACGACTTCCTTCTGCGCTTCGGCGATCACTTCCCGGCCGAAGGGAATCTTCATCATGTAGATGTGCGCCGAATTGAACAGGCGCTCGGTGTGATCTGCCAGCCGGAAGATGGCGGTTCCCTCGGTGGTCTTGTACGCGCGCACGCCCTCGAAGACGGCGAGGCCGTAATGCAGCGAATGCGTGAGGACGTGAGTCGTCGCGGAACGCCAAGGCACGAGCTTGCCGTCGTACCAAATGAATCCGTCGCGATCGGACATCGACATGAGCGGTTCTCCGGGGAGCCTTCGAAAAGCCTTATTCTAGCGGAAAGGCTCGCGCGTCCTTAAGGGGAGAAAATTCGAAGGCGCTCAGTGGCTTGTAAGCAATTATTACCAACGTGAACCTGCACCTGCGGGTAGAATGTCCGTCCGCTAAACCCTTTG
>DATKJP010000003.1:0-3432 GCA_035543635.1 Casimicrobiaceae bacterium | reverse complement strand
TGCACATGGAGGCTGAAAAATGGCCAATGCGACAGCGAGGATCCCGGTGCTGGTCACCGCCGCCCAGAAGGGGCGATTCGAGAAGCTGGCGCGAGCCGCCGGCATGAGCACCAGCGAGTACCTGCGCCGGGCCGCGGAAGCGTACCGGCCGAGCGAGGATGAGGCGCTGCTCGAAGGCCTCGTCGAACAGGTGATGAAGACCACGGCCCGGGCTGCGAGCGAACTTGACAAGGCGCTGGCGTTCATCGCGGCCTCGGAAGTCCGCATCGCGAAGATCGAATCCGCGGCGAAAAAGGCGGCGTGATGGCGCTCGCGGACAAAATCTGGGACGGGCTCACCACCGTCATCAAAATGAATGACAAAATAGAGCGCCTCGCCGCGGCCGCGCGCACGCAGCAGGAGAAGCTCGAGGATCTGACCGCGCGCGTCGTCCGTCTCGAAACCGCGCTGGAGATCGCGCTTTCGTCCCGCGGTCCGCGGCGAATCGAGAGAAGCTAGACGCAACCCAAGCAACGAGGTACGACATGGCCGACCAGGATTCTCCCAAGCACCGTGCGGCGGACAGGAAAGCGACGCCCGACCCGTTCGTGGAGCGCATGTTCTCGGGGCTCACGCAGTCGAGCCGATTGCCGCCGGTCCGACACGTTCAGGTGACCGAGCAGCCGTACATGCCGCTGCGCGAGCACAAGGCGGGGCCGGGCACGACCTATCATCTGCAGCGGCCGGTCACCTCTGCGCGCTTGCAACCCGATGCGCCGGCGACCGACGTCATGACCGACTTCACCAAAGTGGCCGCGGTCTGCATCCGCAGCCACGCGACGGTCGACGAGGCCAACCAGACGATGATCGCCCGGAGGGTGCGGTCGCTGTTCGTGGTCGACGAGGAGAGCGCGATCGTCGGCGTCATCACCTCCACGGACGTCCACGGCGAGAAGCCGATCCAGTTCGCGCAACGGCTCGGCATCCGTCATCACGAGATCACGATTCGCGAGGTGATGACGCCTGCGGATCGACTGGAGGCCATCGACCTCGACGACGTCCTGCACGCGCGCGTCGGCGACATCGTGGCGACGCTTAAGGTTTCGGGCCGTCAGCATGCGCTCGTGATCGAGCATCTGCCGCCGGGCGCGTCGCAGTCCGTGCAGATGGTGCGCGGCATGTTCTCTCTGACCGAGATCGCGCGGCGGCTCGGGGTGCAGCTGCAATCGACGCACGACATTCCACGCACGTTCGCGGAGATCGAAGCGGCGATCGGCGGATAGGGGTTGGGGTAGACGAATTTCCTGGGCTCGCGAGCTGACCCTGCGAGCCCAGCGGAAAAAGCACAACGCAGAATGGCGTTCGAGAAGCCTAGATAGATAGAAGAAAAATGCCGGGCCAAGCCCGGCATTTTTCTTCGGTGACGGCTTGAAGAGATCAACAGTATCGCGCCTGGGCGCGCCTTCGTATTGCCGCTCGACGGCGATCTCTCGATCTTAGTGAGAGTAGTGTCCGACTCGACGTCGAGATCTCATCTGCCGGGAACAAACGGCGACGAATGTCGAGTCTGACCCTCCTTTTCTGAGTCCGACCGGTGTTGCGGCGCCGCGAAGATGCGCACAGGGATCGGCAGCGCGCTTGCTTCGTGCATGAAAAATTAACCGGCGCGAAAAGTCGATTCCTACATCGCGTCTTCGCGTTCATGGTCGCGCCGTCCTACACCATTTGATTCCGCCTGCACCCCGGGGTAGGCTTTTCGTCCCGCTCACTGTCATACGAGGTGCCCTCATGCGAGGCATTCCCGCCGTACGCGCACGCGGTTTCACGCTGATCGAGCTCCTGGTCGTCATCGCGATCATCGCGATTCTGATCGGTCTCCTGCTACCCGCCGTGCAAAAGGTCCGCGAGTCCGCGCAGGTCGCTCTGGATTTCCAGGGCACTGCGCCGGTCGCGGCATTCGTTCTGCGCGTCACCGAGCCGGAGTCTCCGCTCGACGACGCGCTGCGTACGGTCAACTCGTTCCTCCCCGCGGTGCAGGATGGAGGGGAGCCGCCGGATCCGGTTGTCGTCGCGGGCGCGCTCGAATCCATTCAGGGCGCCGAGGTGGATTTGAGCAACGCGCTCTCGATGCTCAAGAATCCCGCATCGTCACACGAGCCGGGTGCACTCGAGGCCTATCTCAACTTGAAGCATGACCTGCAGGATGTCGTCTCGAAGCTCAACCAGCTCGAGCAGCACCTCAAGCATCTGCTGAAGCTGGTCAGCGAGTAGGGGTAAACGAGTTTCCTGCGGCCGCAACGCGACGCCGCGGCCGCAGCGGAAAAATCACAAAGCAGTATGGCGTTCAAGATGCCTGATTAGATGAAAAATGCCGGGTCAGGCCCGGCATTTTTCTTCAATCAAACCGGCCAAAGTCGAGCGCGCACCGACTTGCCCAATCGTCTCCATGCATACAGACGTGCGCGAGCGTTTCCCTCGCTCTCGTCTTGTCCGTAGCACTTCCTGAATCGACGGGTTCATCCCGGCGATTTTCACCTCGCTCGTTTTCGGGGGCCATTCTGCTTCGTGATGCTTCCGCTGGGCTCGCGCCGGTTCGCTCACGAGCCCAGGAAATTCGTTTACCCCCCAAACGGCCACTTGATCAAGGACCAGATTCCCTGCCCGATCCACACCGGCAGCTTGAGCGCCGTCTCGGGATCCTGGAAGAAGAGCCAGATCCAGCCCAGGATCACGACGATGATCGCGATCTTGACCCAGCTCTTGGGGGACTTGCCTTCCGCCTTGCCGGTCGCGCCGTTCACGACCAGCGTGAAGGGCTTCCCGTAGTACGTGTAGCTCATCAGCCAGACCGGCAGCAGCGCCTGCGAGTACGTTTCGTTCGCGTAGCGCGCTTCGGCGATGCGCAGGTTGTGGCTGTTCTTGCCGCTCGGCTGCATCTTGCGCGCGGCCTGGAGCAGCTTCTCCTGCATGCGTCCATGGGCGTACTCGCGCGCGGAGGCGAGCGCCATGCGATTGCGCGCCACGGTCCAGCCGGCGATGTACTCGCCGTCGTAGGAGCGCAACAAATCCGCGGGAAAGGGCTCGATTTTCTCGAGCAGATCGGTGGGAACATCCTCGGCGCCGCAGATCAGCACGCCGTCGAAGCGCATCGACACTTCGCCGGTGTGCCCTTCGCGATCGGCGTAGCGGCCGCGCGCGTCGGCGTCGAAATTCCAGAACGGCAGGTACATGCCGTGGACGACGTCCATCCGCGCGGCTTTCCGGAACTTGCGCGGGGCGAGCCATTGCGAGCGGTACCATTTGCGCGCCGATTCGCGCGCGCCGAATTCGTTGAACTGGAATGGAATCACGCACTGCGGGCGCTCGCGGTCGCCGAGTGCGTCGTAGGGCACGATCGCCGAGGAGCCGCAGAATTGGCAGCGATCGGCCGCCGTGCCGACGTCGAAGTACGAG
>DATKJP010000002.1:0-1930 GCA_035543635.1 Casimicrobiaceae bacterium | reverse complement strand
CTCCTCGAGGGCGCCGGCTCCGGAGCCGGAACCGGCGCGGCCGCCGACGCTTCCGCCGCTGGTATGGGCGTCGCCGCCATCGACTTCGGAGTCGTCGGTTCGTCGCGGGAGATGCGAACCAGCGATCCGTCGCGACCTTCCCACATCGAAGCGCCGATGACCGCAACCGCGATCGCGACCAACGCACCGAACGCGGCCGTTGCCGGATGCTGCCTGACGTAACCACCGACACCTGCGGTCAGCCATTCGGGCAGCATCTGCCCCGGCACGCCTCTCTTACCCTTCGCCGGCTTCTTCGGCCATATGACCATCGGCATCTGCGACGCTTCGGCCGCCATCGCCGCGCGATTGATTGCCCGTGCCAGCGCGTCCCTCGCTTGAGCCTCCTCTTCGAAGCTACGCCGCGTTTCCTGGTCGCGCAGCATCGAATACGCCCAATTCGCCTGCGCCGCGCACGCATCCGGCCAGCGACGGTTCTCGCCCTGGCGATCCGGATGGACGAGCTGCATCAGCAGCCGGAAGCACTCCTTGATCTGCTCGGGCGAGGCACCAGGCTCGAGGCCCAGCACCTGGTAGGGTGTGGGATCCGGCCGAAAGAACAGGTGCCGGATGTAGGCGCGCGACGCCAGCCCCAACGCATCGACCTTCGCCCGCTCGTTCCACGAGGCGTCGGCGAACTTTACCGCGCGCCGCAGCGCGAGCTTGAGGACGACCTCGGGATCGAGGCGGGGCGCCTCTCGGCGACGGCCCTCCGCCTGATAGCGCGAGGGCTGCCGCGCGTACCAGAAGAGCAACTCCGCTGTGCGATCCGCCGACGGCCGGTCAGTCATGGCTTCGGTCGCTCTCCGCGGCGCGGAAGCTCCGGGCTCGACCCGGTCTTATCGAATTTCCCACGTGAGGCTCACGTGAGCTTTGGCACATTCGTCGTGCTCTGGTAGTAGTAGTACGCACTCTCGTAGCCGTACATCCCATCGCGCAAGTCGAGCTTTGTCATCACCGCTCCAAGCGGCACCACGTCCGCTTGACGGAGCCTCTTGAGCGCGGCTCTCGCATGGGCCTTGCGCGTTGCCGCGGCAGCCACGACGAACACCACCGAGCCGACCTGGTTCCCGAGGACCAGCGCATCGGCGATGCCCAGCACCGGGGGCGAATCCAGAATGACGTGCGGGAATCGTTCGCCGAGCTCGCGCAACATGCCTTGAAGCTTCGATCCGGACAGCAGCTCCACCGGATTGGGCGGCAGTGGACCCGCCGGGATCACATAGAGATTGGGAATGGCGGTAAGGCGGACAACGCCGAGCGCAGGCATTTCGCTCGACAGATAGTTGGAGAGCCCGCGGCTGTTGTCGATGCCCAGGAATTTGTGCAGCGTCGGATTGCGCAGATCGGCATCGATGAGCAGCGTGAGCTTCCCCGTCTGCGCGAAATTGATCGCGAGCGAAAGCGCAGTCGTCGTCTTACCCTCGCCGCTCGAGGTGCTCGTCACCATCAACATTCGCGGCGCGCCCCGTCGCGTCGCGAATTGCAACGCAGTACGCACCGATCGATAGGCTTCGGCAAAACCGGATCGCGCGTCGTCGTGCGCCATCATCGCGAGCATCGGGCTTTCCTGTCCCTTCTTCCCCTTTACCAGCGGAATGACGCCGAGCACCGGAAGCTGCGTGAGGCGCTCCATGTCTTCGGGATGCCGTAGGGTATCGTCCAGATACTCGAGGAAGAAAGCGAGCGCGATGCCCAGGACGAGACCGATCACCCCGGCAAATTTCAGATTCGACGAAAGGTCGGGCTTGTACGGTCCGCCGGGCGGCAGCGCGGGGTCGACGACCGTAACGTTGTTGGTGCCGACGCCCGCCTCCACTCCGACTTCTTTCAGCCGCTGCAACAGCCCGTCGTAGAGCGTGCGGTTCGTGTCGACTTCACGCTTCAAAAT
>DATKJP010000001.1:0-3600 GCA_035543635.1 Casimicrobiaceae bacterium | reverse complement strand
CTCCCGCCGAAATCCCTGTACGACCCGGCGGGAGCGCGCGCGCTGCTCGATCGCTTCGGGTTCAAGGAACGCGACAAGGACGGCTACCGCAAGACACCCGACGGCAAGCCGCTCACGCTCGTTCGTGGAACGATCCCCGAGTCATGGTTTCGAGAGGTCGACACGCTCTGGAAGAAGAACATGGACGCGATCGGCATCCGCATGCAGGTCGATCAGAAGACATTTGCCGAGCTCGTCAACATGAGCCGGGCGGGCAAGCTCATGATGTTCAACCTGGGGTATCGGTCGCTGCAGCCATCGGGCTACCAGATTCTGCAGACGCTGTGGAGCCGCTCGCCTCCCGACACCAGCCCGTCGCGATTCTCGAATCCGGACTACGACGCCGCGTACGAGCAGTTTTTGCGCACGCCCGCAGGACCCGAGCGCGTCAAGCTCGTGAGAAAGATGTCGGACATCTCCCAGGCGTACGTGCCTATCGTGGTGCACACATTCGGCGTGGGCAATACGCTCCTGTATCCCTGGGTTCAAGGCTATTGGCCGTCACCTTTCGGCTTCTCCTGGAAGTACCTCGACCTCGACGTCGCGAAGCGCAAGGCAGCCGGAAAGCAGTAAACGAGTTTCCAGGGCTCGCGAGCGAACCGCCGTGAGCCCAGCGAAAGAATCACAACGCAGCCCGACACGCGAGAACCTGGATGGAAGAAAAATGCCGGGCCAAGCCCGGCATTTTCTTTGGTAATCGCGGCGAAGCCGAAAGAACAGGTCGTCGCTCTGCTCAGAACGATATCAGCGTGAAACAACGCGAGCTACGTCTCCGTCGGCAACGCCACGCCGAAGAGCTGCTCGCGCAGCCTGTAGAGCCGGTCGCGGATCTCGGCGGCACGCTCGAACTCGAGATTCTTCGCCGCGTCGAGCATCTGCTTCTCGAGGTGCTTCAACTCCTTCTCCAGGTCCTTCTCGCCCATCGCCTCGTATTTGGCCTTCGCCTGCGCGGCCTTGAGCTCCTTGCGCTCCTCGTCGATGTCGTAGACGCCGTCGATCATGTCCTTGATGCGCTTCTCGACACCCTTCGGCGTGATGCCCATCTTCTCGTTGAAGGCGATTTGCTTCGCGCGGCGCCGTTCCGTTTCGCCGATCGCGCCCTTCATCGAATCGGTCATCTGATCGGCGTAGAGAATCGCCGTGCCGTTGATGTGCCGGGCAGCACGGCCGATCGTCTGGATGAGCGAGCGCTCGGCGCGGAGGAAACCCTCCTTGTCGGCGTCGAGGACCGCGACCAGCGAGACCTCGGGAATGTCGAGCCCCTCGCGGAGCAGGTTGATGCCAACCAGCACGTCGAACTCGCCGAGGCGCAAATCGCGGATGATCTCCACGCGCTCGACGGTGTCGATGTCGGAGTGCAGATAGCGCACCCGCACGTTGTGCTCGCCCAGGTAGTCGGTCAGGTCCTCGGCCATGCGCTTAGTCAAGGTCGTGACGAGCACCCGCTCGTCGCGGCCGACGCGCACGCCGATCTCGGACAGGAGATCGTCGACCTGCGTCGCTGCGGGTCGCACTTCGAGGACGGGATCGACGAGACCGGTGGGACGCACGACCTGCTCCACCACCTGGCCCGCGTGTTTCTGCTCGTAGTCGGCTGGCGTTGCCGACACGAAAATCGACTGCGGCATCATCCGCTCGAATTCATCGAACCGGAGCGGCCGATTGTCGAGCGCAGACGGGAGCCGGAAGCCGTAGTTGACGAGATTCTCCTTGCGCGCGCGGTCGCCGCGATACATGCCGCCGAGCTGCGGGATCGTGACGTGACTCTCGTCGATGAACATCAGCGCGTTCTGCGGCAGATAGTCGATGAGCGTCGGCGGCGGCTCGCCCGGACTGCGGCCGGACAGGTGGCGCGAGTAGTTCTCGATGCCTTTGCAGAAGCCGATCTCCGCCATCATCTCGAGATCGAAGCGGGTGCGCTGCTCGATGCGCTGCGCCTCGATGAGCTTCATCTGCGCGGCGAAGTATTCCTTCTGTTGCGCGAGCTCGACCTTGATCGCCTCGATCGCGTCGAGCACTTTCTTGCGTCCGGTCACGTAGTGCGACGACGGGAAGACCGTATAGCGCGCCATCTTCTGGCGCAGATGACCCGTGAGCGGATCGAAGAGCTGCAGCGACTCCACCTCGTCATCAAAGAGCGAGATCCGGATCGCGCTCTCGGCGTTCTCCGCTGGGAAGATGTCCAGCACGTCCCCGCGCACGCGGAACGTGCCGCGCCTGAACTCGAGGTCGGAGCGCTGGTACTGCATCTCCGTCAGGCGCTTGATCGCGTCGCGCTGCGCGAGCTTGTCGCCCTGCCGCACGTGCAGGATCATGCTGTGGTACTCGGACGGGTCGCCGATGCCATAGATCGCCGAGACCGTGCACACCACGACGCAGTCCGGCCGCTCGAGGATCGCCTTGGTCGCCGAGAGGCGCATCTGCTCGATGTGCTCGTTGATCGAGCTGTCTTTCTCGATGTAGAGATCGCGCGACGGGACGTACGCTTCCGGCTGGTAATAGTCGTAATACGAAACGAAATACTCGATCGCGTGGTTCGGGAAGAACTCGCGGAACTCCGAGTAGAGCTGCGCGGCGAGCGTCTTGTTCGGCGCCAGCACGAGCGCCGGCCGTCCGGTCCGCGCAATGACGTTCGCCATCGTGTAGGTCTTGCCGGAGCCGGTCACGCCGAGCAGCGTCTGGTACGCGAGGCCGTCGCTCAAGCCTTCGACCAGCTTCTCGATGGCTTCCGGTTGGTCGCCGGAAGGCGCGAACGGCTGATTGAGCTCATACGGGCTGTCGGGATGCTTGATGACGGTCATATCGCGAGCAACGGGATTCGTGTGAGGGACACGGTACGGCGCCCGCGCGCGTCGGGCTGGCCGGAAACGCAACCGATCATTGTAGCGCCGGTCGTGCCTCCGCCGCGAGGTCTTCCGACGCGACTGCGAACTGCAGCGCGGCGAGCCGTGCGTAGAGCGGATTGCTGCGTACCAGCGCATCGTGGGTATCGATCGCGACCATGCGACCGTGCTCCATCACGGCGATCTGATCGGCGTGGCGCACGGTGGCGAGCCGGTGCGCAATCATCAGCACCGTGCGTCCTTCCATCAGGCGCTCGAGCGCAAGCTGCACGACGCGTTCGCTTTCGGCGTCGAGCGCGCTGGTCGCTTCATCGAGGAGGAGGATCGGCCGATCGGCGAGGATCGCGCGGGCGATCGCCAGCCGCTGGCGCTGGCCACCGGAGAGACGCACCCCGCGCTCGCCCAGGTAACTGCCGTAGCGATCCGGCAGCCGCTCGATGAATTCGGTTGCGTACGCGGCCTCACATGCCGCGTGCACCTCCGTGTCGGTGGCTTCGGGGCGGCCGTAGCGCACGTTTTCCAGCACGCTCATCGCAAAGATCACGGGATCCTGCGGCACGAGGGCAATGTGCCGGCGGACTTCGCGCGGATCGGCGGCCGCGAGGTTGACGCCATCGATGCGAATCTGCCCGGACTGCGGATCGTAGAAACGGAGCAGCAGCTGAAAGACGGTCGTCTTGCCGGCGCCCGACGGACCGACGAGCGCGACCTTCTCGCC